>NZ_JACYUJ010000003.1:97246-521119 GCF_014841695.1 Pseudomonas sp. CFBP 8771
CGGCGCACGCAACCCACCTGACACTCCGCAGCGCACCCGGACGCGGCTTGCGCCGCTGCTACAGGTCACGCGCACGCGGACGGGGCTACTCCCGGCGTATCGGTTGCAGCGTTTTCGGTTGCTGGAGACGTTCGCGCAGCGCGTCGGCGCTCAGCGGCTTGGCGAAGTAATCGCCCTGTCCGCGCAGGCAGCCGAGGTCGAACAACAGCAGATGATGCACCGCACTCTGCACCCCCGCCACCGTCAGTTCGATACCCAACGTGCGCGCGGCGACCGACATGTGCTGCACCACCGCCAAATGGCGCGACTGGTGCGGGGCTTCCAGCAGAAAGGGTGACGCCAGACGCAGCTGGTTGATCGGCCACTGACACAGGCGCTGCAGCGAGGCACCGCCGAAACCGAACCCCTGCATGCCCAGGTCACAGCCCATCAACCGCACGCGCAACAGGGTTTCCAGGTATTCCGCCTTGGGCCGGGCCAGGCCGACATGGCTGAGCTCCAGCGCCACGCGGTGCTTGCCGGTCAGGTGCCCACGCAATATGCCCAGCAACTCGTTCATCAGCGGCTGGTGACCGAGCTGTTCGAGCCGCATACCCAGGCTCAGGCCCACCTGCAATCCGGCTTGGGCAAGCTGCTGCTGCACCTCGACCGCCTGCTCGGCCATGTACAGCAGCAACGCATTGCCCAGCCCGGCCCGCTCCACCGCCGGGCAGAACTGCGGCATGGCCAGCAGGCCATGCCGTGGATGCTGCCAGCTCAGTTGCGCGTCGACGCTGCGGATGCGTCCGTCGGCCACCGTGCAGCGCGGCAGGAAGCACACCTCGAACTGGCCGCCAGCGATCGCCGCCTGCACCTCCACGCGCCCGATCCGCACCTTCGCAGGCGCTGGCACGAGCGCGCCGCGAGGCGTGTTCAAGGCCTCGAAGAATCGCTGCAAGCGGTTGAAGTCCAACGGGCTGCCAGCGTCGACCAGGTACTCCAGGCCGAGCATCGATACCCACTGGTACAGCCCGGTGCGCACTTCCGGCTCGATCCCGCCGCCGATCAGCACGGCGCGCACACGCTTGCGGGTAACCGCTTCCTGGATGATGCGCAATGCACCCACGCCCAGCACGTCGACGTTGCACACCAGCACATCGATGGGCTGGTGCTCGCGCAGCAACTGCAGCGCCTGCTCGCTGGTCTGCGCCTGGTACACGCACGAGCAACCCAGCTGGCTGAGCATCTGCACCGCGATCGCACGCTGGAACCCATGACTTTCGACGAGTAACACCGTTGGCTTGATGTCTGACACGATCACTTCCCCTGTTTCTTCATGCCTATGTTCAACTCCGTGCAATGACCGGGATGCAGGCAATTTCCCAATACGCATCGGAAAATTCCTACGGTTTGCCGGATGTGCCGTGCCGTGCCAGGTAATCATCGAGGCCAACCATGGCCGCCGCCAGATCGTCGACGCCACGCCGCATCCGCTCAACCGAAGAGCTTGCCGTGCAGGCCTGTTCCAGGGCTTCGCAGGCCGCCAGTAGGCGTCGCGCCCGAACGATGCGGTCCCCGCCCTTGATCCGGTGCACCAGGTCGGCGACTTCGCCGGTCTGGTAGGGCTGAGACAGCGAATGCAGGCGCTTGAGGTCCTGCAGATTGCTCTCGGCCAGATCATCGAGCAGGCGCAGCAACAGGCTGGCATCGCCGCCGGTGAGCTGATCGAGACTGCCCAGGTCGACGTCGTCTTCCGGCGCACCGAGCATGCGACGGGCGCGGTGCGGGTCCAGGTGCAGTGCCAGGGTTTCCAGGCTCAACGGTTTGAACAAGCAGTCATCCATGCCTTGCTGCAGGCAACGGCGGCGCTCGCTGATCTGGGCATTCGCCGTACAACCGAGGAACAGGCACGGTTCCTGATGCTTGCGCCGTTCGTGCTCACGCACCGCCTTGACCAACTGATAGCCATTGATGCCGGGCATGTTGCAGTCGCTGATGACCACGTCGTAGGCGCCGCGCAACCAGGCGCGCAACCCGGCAGCACCGTGCTCGGCTACCGTTACGCGGTGGCCGAGAAAAGTCAGTTGGCGCTCCAGCAGCACCCGATTGGCGGGGTAGTCGTCGACCACCAGCACCTGCAACGCCGGCAGGTCAATGCGCGCAGGCTCGCGAGCGGCCGACGGCGGTGCGTTCGCGCCAGGCACCGCGTCGAACTGCAGCTGCACCCGCGTGCCGCAGCCAAGCACACTGTGCAATTCCAGCCTGCCACCCATCAGGTCGGCCAGGCTGCGGCAGATACTCAAGCCCAGACCGGCACCGACGCGGCTGCCGCGGCCACCGGCGGCCTGTCGATAAGGCGCGCCCAAGCGCAACAGGTCGGCCTGGGCAATGCCCTGCCCGCTGTCCTCCACACTCAGTTCGACCCGCGCGCCGTGCGCCTGCGGCCAGACCCCGAGCACCACCGAGACCTGCCCCTCGCGGGTGAACTTGATGGCGTTGCTCAGCAGGTTGGCGATGATCTGCTTGAACCGCACCGGATCGACGCTGAGCCAGGTGTCGGGGGCACCGAGAACCTCCAGCTTGAGCCGCAGGTATTTCTCCCGCGCCTGGGCCTGGAACAGCCCCACGGTTTCACCGGCCAGTTGCCCCAACTGGCACGGCGCCGGCAGCAGTTCCAGGCGACCGGCCTCGATGCGCGTGACATCGAGAATATCCCCGATCAACGCCAGTAGCCCGTTGGCCGACTGCGAGGCAACCTCCAGCGCCGGCTTGTCGAGCATGCCCTGCTCGGCTTTCTTCAGGGCCAGTTCGAGCATGCCCAGCACGGCGTTCATCGGCGTGCGGATTTCATGGCTCATGGTTGCCAGGAAGGTGGTCTTGGCCTGGTTGGCCGCTTCGGCCTGCGCCTGGGCGTCTCGGTACGCCTCGCACAGGCGCTGGCGCTCGGTGATGTCGACCCACCCGGCGATCAGACCCTGGATTCGTCCGTCGCCGCCGCGGTACGGCAGCATCCAGTGGTGGATGATCAGCACCTCGCCCGACGGCAAGGTCAGCGTGCGATCCTCGACCACTGGCTCGCCGTGCTCCATGGCTTGCAGATAAGCGTCCTGGGCCAACTGGGCGTGCCGTTCTTCGAGCAGGCCATAGCCGGTCAGCGGCTTGTTCAGGATCGCCTCGCGGGTCACACCCAAGGCCTGCAGGTAACTGGTGTTGCAGTTGATCAGGCGTGCCTGGCGATCTCGGATGTAGATCGGATGGGGTGTGCCGTCGATCATTACCCGCATGAACTCCAGCTGTGTGGTCAGAGCCCGTTCGGCATCGACCCGCTGGCGGATCAGACGCTTGAGGTAGCTGACCCAGCCCAGTGCCAGCAGCAACAATAGCGAGGCGGCGGCGAACCCCTGGATGATGGCCCCGCGGTAACGTTGCCAAAGACCATCGGCGACGATCATTTCGGTGCGCCAATGGCGCGTCAGCTCGCTCATGTGTGGCGGCGGAATGTCCTGCAGGGCGCTGTCGAGGATCGACTGCAGCACCTGGGCCCGGGGCGAGACGGCGAACGCGAAATGTACCGGCGCCACCGGCAGCGCCGCGCTGACGCGCAGCCGACCACGGTACTGCCGCGCGATCATGTAGCGCGCCGCGATCAATGGCAGCACCGCCGCGTCGGCCTGACCGCGGTCGAGCATGGCCAGGGCCTCGGCGGAGCTTGCGGCGCGCAGGCGGTTGATCGAGGGGTAGTGTTCCTGCAGCCACTCATGCAGCAGGCTGCCCTCCACCAGCACCACCCGCTTGCCCGCCGATTGTTCCAGCGAAACCGGCCCGCGCCCGCCCTCGCGCGTGACCAGCACCGGGGAGCTGCTCAGGTAGCCGCGGCTGAACGCCAGGCGAGTCTGGCGCTCCGGGCTGGGAATCATCGCGGCGATCAGATCGGCCTCGCCGCGCTCGATCATTTCGCTCATGCGCGTGAGCGAGGTGCTTTCGATCACCTCGATGGCGAGCCCGGTGCGCCGCGCGATCTGGTGCAGCACGTCGGCGGCCACGCCGGCGAAGCGGCCCTGATCGTCACGGTAGCTGACCGGCACGAAGCGCGGATCCATCAGCACCCGCAGTTCGGTACGCCCGGCCAGCCATTGGCGCTGCGTGGCGGTCAGGGGCAGTGCAGCCGGTTCCGCCACGCGCGGGCGCTCGACGCTCCAGCGCCGGGCGATGGCCGCCCGGGCCTCGTCGGGCACCACCGCCAGGGCCTTGTCGAGCAGGCGCAGCAGACGCGCATCGCGTGGGTTCACGGCGAAGCCGAAAGCATTGCCGCCAATGCCCTCGGCCGATTGCAGGCGCAGGCCGGGCAGCTGGCTGCCGTCGGCCTGGTGGAACACCGCCAGCGCGTTACCGACGAACAGATCAGCCTGCTGATAGGCCACCGCTGCCAGGGCGTTCGAGGGTGTCGGATGCAATTGCAGCTGGGCCTCCGGGAAGCGTTCGCGGACCTCGCTCGCCGCGACGTGATCGCGCACCAGGGCAATGCGCAGCGGCGCGGTCGCGTCGAGCGACTGGCCGGGTCGCATGGCGAGCACGGGCCGATCCTGTATGTAGGCGTCGGAAAGCAGCAGGCCGTGACGCAAGGCTTCACGGCGGCTGGTGGTGCCCAACACTTGCACCTCGCCCGCTTCGAGCGCGGCAAGCGCAAGCTCGCGGGAAGGATAGGCCTGCACCTCGACATCCAGTTCGAGCAGCCGAGCCACCAGCGCCAGGTAGTCGGCGCTGATTCCCTCATAGCTGCCGCCATTGGCGGAAAGGTCGAAAGGGCCGTAGTCCGGACGGCTCACGGCGACGCGCAAAACGCGTCGTGCGCGCAGCCACTGTCGGTCGCGGTCGGCCAGTTGCATGTGCAACCGTTCGAACCAGGCAGGCTCGGGCTGCGAGCGTCCGTGCAACGGCAGCACCTGGGCATGGGCGAGTGCCGTGCCGGCCAGCCACACCAGCACCCAGCGAGTGCTGCGGCCGACCCACGCGATCAGGCTCATCACACCAGGAAGTTACGTTTGGCGAGCTCGGCCAGTTCCACCAGCGAGCTCATCTGCAGCTTGTCCATCAGGCGGAACTTGTAGGTGCTCACGGTCTTGTTGCTCAGCAGCATCAATTCGCCGATGGCCTTGTTGCTCAGCCCGCGAGCCAGGTGCTGGAGGATGGTCAGCTCGCGATTGGTCAGGCGCGCGATGCACTCCGTTTCGCTGCCCAGCCCGTCACTGCTGCGCACCGAGCTGAAAGCCACGACCGGAAAATAGGTGAACCCGGAGCCGATGGCCGTCACCGCCTTGCGCAGCTCGTTGAGGTCATCACGCTTGGACACATAGCCCATGGCGCCCAGCTTCATGCAGCGCAGGGAGAAGTGCTCGGCGGCCTGGGAAGTGAGAATGACGATACGGCTGCTGGTTCCCAGCTCCTTGATTCTGGCGATGACTTCCATGCCGTCCAGCCCGGGAAGGGAAATATCCAGGACGATCAGGTCGGGGTGGTGAGTCTTTGCCATCAGGACTCCGTCGACACCGTCCTGGGCCTCCGCCACTACGCTGAAGCGTTCCTGTTTGAGCAAGAGTTTGACGCTCGATCGAATGAACGGGTGATCATCAATTATCAGTGCTGTACGCATGTCTTTCTCCTGAGTGCGTGAGCGCGGGACGGCGCTTGCATGCCCGGCGCGGGCTTCCTTTGCAGCGTTCTGCATCGACTCTGTTGGTTCTGGATCAGGAGACAGCTGTCAAGCGCAGACGAGGCCATCTACCGTAGGAGTGTTCCGTAAATTCAGGCCGAAGTCGGTCGTCAAATTCTGAATTAGCGATGGGAAGGTTCCGGGATACCTGAAGGAAATTTTCCCGCACACCGTAGGATGTCCGTGCCCGTATCGCCCTCCTTGTTCGGCGGCGGCAGTATTGCCGCGCCGGGATGACATTGAAGCCGGACATTTCCCAAGCTTTCGGCGAAATCTCCTACGGAGCCGACCGTTTCGGCACGGGGCTCAGATCAATTCGTGACGCCTGGCCAGGTCCGTCATTTCCATCACCGAGTTGAGCCGCAGCTTGCGCATCATGCGCATCTTGTAGGTGCTGACGGTCTTGTGGCTGAGTAGCATGGTGTGGGCGATGTCCTGATTGCACAGGCCTTTGGCCAGGTTCACCAGCACCAGAATCTCGCGGTCGGTGAGGCTGGAGATTCGTGCCGCCTCGGCGCTGTCGCTGTCCACGCGGCCCAGGGACACGTCGGTGCAGTCCGGAAAATAGGTGTATCCCGATTGCACCGCGGCGATTGCCTTGCGCAGTTGGTCGAGCGCATCGGATTTGGAGACGAAAGCGGTCGCACCGGCTTTCATGCTGCGCATCGAGTAGTAGCCGGGAGGCATGGAGGTGAGCACGATGATCTTGCCCGGCGAGGTCGATTCCCTCATGCGCCTGAGCACATCGAAGCCGTCGAGGCCGGGCATCGACAGGTCGAGGATGACCAGCTCCGGCCGCTCGTCGCGATACAACCGCACCGCTTCGGTGCTGTTGCCGCTTTCGATGACCTGGTACTGCAGCTCCTGAGCCAGCAGCGTCCTGACACTGGCGCGGATAAACGGATGGTCATCCACGATCAATGCCTTGCGCATGGAACACCTCCTTGGAGTGGGTGAGTGTTGTATAGCGCATCGGCCAGTGGCACAAATCCGGACTTTTCCGCTTGCGATGTAGGTAGATGCTCCAGTGTGCGCAGGGCGTTTCCGACTGTGTGCACCCTACCCTTCACTGATCACCTTTCGCCGCGCCTGACCCTCGATCAGCTCGAAGCTGTAGGTGCGCCCCGGTTGCTTGTCGAAACGCCGTTCCAGGCCGGGCAGTACGTGATGCAGGGTGGCGGTTGCGCAGCTTTTGCCGCTGCGATCGCAGTCGTTGAAGTGGTCCATCACGATGGTGGCGTTGCCGTCATTGCGCACCTGAAGGCTGCCGGGGGTTTCACGGATATCGGTGGCGTACCGGGTGTGCTGCGGCTGTACGAAGAGCAATGCACCGTAACCGGAAAGCACCTGCACGCCGGCTCGCAGTGACTCGCGATACTGCTGCGCCTGCTGGTCGGTCATGGCGAAGTCGTCGTTGCCGGTGGGCATCACTGGCATGAAGCGCACGCGAAAGTAGCGTTCCTGCTGGCGCTCGCCACGGTGCAGCAAGCGCACGCTTTGCATGCCGTTGGCCGGCACGATCAACCGCGCCGGGCTGGCGATCAAGGGCCGTTCGGCCACGGGCAAGCCTTCCAGGGATCGCTCCAGATCGGGCTGGCCCGGGCGATGAATGATTTCAACCACTTCGACCTTGACGAATGCGGTGGCATCGCCGCCGTTGCGCACGCGCTTGACCAAGGTACTGCGCGGGCCTTCCAGATAGTCGTAGAAGGCACCGATATTGAGCTCGGGGCCGGCGAGCACGGCGCTACTGGCCATCATCAGGGCCAATGCCCCCAGAGTCTTGTGCATGGGTTGGATCTCCTTGTTTACAGTTGTGCATCGAAGACAATCCGCACCCAGCCTTCATAACGAGCTCCGGCGCGCTGCATCATCTGCGCGACGTAAGGCTGCACCACCTGGTAATGCAGCATGCCCGGGCGATTGAGCAGCGGTGCCTGGGCGTCGAACTCCAGGGCGTTCACCGCCTCCACCGGCAGCGCAACTCGCCGCGCCGGTGCGCCGTTGTGCTCGGCGCCGCTGGGCAGAGACAGAGCAACCTCCACCGGCACCCGGTGGTCGTCGCCGGGGTTGCGGATTGCACACTGGTCAGCCATGGGAAATTCACACAGGGTATGCACCTTGAACGGGCCCGCCGACCACAGTCGCAGGGGGTGGTCGCGGTACAGACGCGGTGGCGTCCGCGCGCCGCCGCTCCAGTTCAACCAGCCGCCCTGCGGTTCGAGCACGGCCAGCTCGGAACCGGGCGGGGTTTCCACGATGAAGGGGTGCTGCACGTCGAGCTGGAACTTGATGGTGAGGGTGTCGTCGTTGAGTTCGGTCACCTGGTTGCCCAGGTCGATCTGCCCGCCGTTGCCCACGGTGAAGGTGACTTCACCGGTGTAGCGGCCGTTCTTCATTCTGAATGGCGAAGGGGTTTGAAGGGTATAGAGGATGCCGAACTCGGTGACCCTACTGCTGCGCAAGTCTCCGGGACTGCCTCGGTGACTGCTCGAATAGCAACCGGCGCCGCTGGTGGTGCTGCGCAGCCGCCAGAGCGCAGCCGCCCAGGTGGTATCCGATGCCACGGCGTTGATGGCGCAACTACTGTTGTGCGGGGTGGTGTTGGGAGGGCCGTCTGGTGAGGTCCGCGTGTGGTGGCTATGGCGTGTCGTGGTGAACACCACATGATGCGTATCGCCTACCTGATTGCGCAGCTGTACCGTCACCGGCGTAGGCATGCGGATATAGAACTGGTCGCGGACGTCGGGCGCCGAATGCTCGGTGCCCTTGCGATACGTGATAGGCAAATTGGCCGATGCGCTTGAGAGACACATCCCAGGAAATCGCGAGCAGAAACGCGCAACCGGTGTGGTGGTCCTGAAGCCCTGCTGTGTAGCGTCGTAGACAGCAGAAAGCACAACGTCGGCAGCCCACGCAGGTGCAGCCAGAACCATCAGGGCCCAGGCCAGCAGGGCACGTGACCGATGTTTTGCGACAATGCCGTTCATCCGGCCTCTCCTGTCGGTTTCGGTGTCGTCAGGGCGGCAACGCCCTCGGCGACGCATGCAAGATCACCCAGCAGCAGCACATCCTGCTCGCGCTTGCTGGTGTGGGTGTCGAGGGTCAGCAGGCAGCGCTGGACGCCGCCCTGGCGGATCTCCAGGGTCGGATTGCTCTCGCTCATTTCCAGTGCGAAGAAGCCATCGGCTTCGGTCACGCTGCGGCTGGCATGGTTGATCACCTGCGCCCCTTTCAGTGCCCTGCCCTCGTGGTCGACGACCCGACCCAGTACGGTGACGGTACGCACCACCTTCAACTGGCGGTACTGCACCGCGCCTTTGTTGAGGTGGTAGTCCAGGGTCGGCGGCTGGATGTCGGCCGCCAGGTGGTCCTGCTTGTCGAAGCCCAGCTGCACGTGACCAGCGCGATAGGCACCCACCGGCAGCACGTTGCGCCCGGGACGCAGCAGCGCGGCGCCGCCCAGGTGGTCATCGGCACGCAGCTCGAGCCCAGGGACGTCCGACTCCAGGTCGACGATCAGGCTGGCGTCGTGGGGCATGACTTCGCCGCTGAACGCAGCCTTGCCATCACCCAGCGCCAAGGTGCTTTCAATGTTCAGGCCCGAAGACAATTGGCCGTTGTAGGACGAACTGAGCGCAAACGCATCGCCGTACAGGGCGCTGTTCTGGAACCCCGCGTTGACCCCCAGCCCGGTGCCGTAGCGGTCGGCATTGAGGGTCCCGCCCAAGGTACGCAGCGTGCCTTGCCCCATGTCCTGCTGGTAGCTGAGCGAGGCATTGCGATCGCGTTCGCCGTCGCGCCCGGTGCGGGTGCCCAGGCTGGCAGACAAGCGCTTGCCCGGCCCACCCAGCGCCATGCTCAGCGTGAGGTTGATACCGCGGTTGCGCTGGTCGTCGGTGCTGGCGGTGCCGGGGCGGTCGAAGAGCGAAACTCGCCAGTTGGCGTCGGTGCCCATGAACTGGCCATAACGTGCCCAGCCCAGGTCCAGTGCATTGCCGGCTTCAATCCCGTCGGTTCGGCTGAGCCGGGCGGTGAGCGTGCTGTTGCGGGTGAGCCGATGGCTGACCGACAGCGAGGTCTGGGTGGTGAGCCGAGCCGGCTCGCGGCGGTCCACGTAGTAGCTGTCGCCGCGTTCGCGCTGGGGGTGCAGCCAGGCACGGTTGTGGTTGAGCACCACATTGCCCGAGCCATGGCTCCACACGCCCTGCAGGTCGTAGCCATTGCCGCGACGGTCGGTGCGGTACAGGTTGCCATACAGCTTCAGGCGGTCCAGGGCATCCCAGTCCAGTGAAGTGCCCACTTGCGTCTGCGTATCGACCTGCTGCGCCGAAAGCCCCACGATTGCCCGTGGATGCATCAGGTAGTTAGTCATCACACCGGCAGCCAGCCCGCCGTTCGGGTCTTGCTCCCAGTTACTGAACAGCGTGCTCTGTCGACCCACGTAGGCGTTGTAGCGCCAGCGCTGTTCCGGGTTGCGCCAGGCACTGGGTTTGTACACGAACTCGTTGCTGCGCGACGTCACCTGGCCGTCCTCCAGCAAGCGCACTTCCACCGCATAGATGCCACCGGGCAATACCCGTGTGTCCAGGGTCTGCAGGCCCGGCTGCACCGCCTGGGTGTTGATCAGCTGGCCATTGCGGTAGATCTCGACCGTACCGGGCCGGCTGGGCGTGACATAGATGGGCGTGGTACTGGTTGTGCCATTGTCGATGTACAGCGTGTCGCTGCTGCCGAGCATGACCCCCAATGCGGTTTGCGCCGTGCTGCCCATCAACCGCGGCTGGCGTATCAGGCCTTGGGCGACCGGGTCGAAATACCCCAGGCGCAGGAAACGATCGCGCTCGATGCGTTCGGCATAGAGCTGGTCCACGCGATGGCGCAGGCCATGAAAATTGGTCTTGTCCATCTGCAGGTTGGCCTGGGTGCTCCAGTCGCCGACACTGCCCACCCCTTGCACGGCGTAGCGGCCAACGGTTTCATCGCCTGCCTGGCTGAGGTTGAGCTGGTTGCGCAGGATCAGCCCGTGCTCGGCCTGCTCGGGCAAGGCATGGTAGCGCTGGACATCGGTGGTCTGCTCGACGGCGCGCGTCAGCAACGAGAGCTGCGAGTTGACTAGGCTGTAATGCACGGCCACCAAGCCATCGGTGCACTGTGTCGTGCAGCTGCCCAGACTCACGCCCTCGCTCAACCGTTGTGCCCAGCGTTGCCGTACCACCGGGGTCTCCCGGCTTTCGCTGGTGTCGGTGTACTCGAGCCACTGCAGCGTGTCGTCACGGCCGAGCACCACCAGCGCCTCGCCCAGCAGGCGGCCGTCCAGATCGACACGCACTGCCAGCGGGACATCGAAGAAATGCTCGGCGAAATCTGCCGACAGGCCCTGGGCCTGGCCGAGGATCCCCAGGGCAGGCGGCGTGTTGGCGGCGTGCGCCGGCACGGGTCCGAGCAGCAGCCAGCCCGCGCCTAGCGCCACACCGATGGCGTTGGCCAATGAGGTAGTCTTGAACATGCAGGTCTTTTCGTGAACGCGCTTCGCGGCCCAGCACGGGTGGATGGCCAGGAAGCGCGTGGGTGGTGGGGTCTATGCTGGGTCAGGGCGCAACGACTGGACCGGGTTCGAACATCATGTTCACCTCACCCTGGTAGTTGCCTGCGTTCGGTGCGGTACCGGCCGCCAGTGCCGAGGCGATCTGGAAGTCCACCACGGCGCCGTTGCCGGCCTGGGCATCGGCCTGGGTGACCACCAGCTGCGCAGTGGTGTGGTTCAGGCTCTTGCCGCCTACCGACACGGTGAGAGGGATCTGGTCGGCACCGCTGACGATCACCGCCGGGCGCATCAGTTTGGCGCTGATACCGCCGGCGGCGGTGTTCTTGGCCTGCAGCTGCTTGCGGATCGGTGCGAAGGTCTTGGTGAACGAGTTGTAGGCCATGTCCTGTGGGTCGTTCATCCAGTTGCCGCCGATGGGCTCGACGAAGAAGGCAGCGGTGGGAACCGTTGCGGTCACCGTGACCTGCTTTTCGATTTGATCGGCAGCCCACACCGGGCTGGCCAGACAACAAGCCAATGGGAACGCGGCGTAGATTTTCTTCATGGGGACTTCTCCAGCTTGGGCATAGGGACGATGGATCGAATTGGCCGCAGCGTTCACGGCTGAGCGGCGTTCAACTCGATGGGCGACATTGTCCCGAAGCCTCGCTGGCTTGGCTGTCAGACAGGTCTGACCGATGAAGTGACGAGTCTGACAATACGGGCGATCTGTCTGACTGCACGGCGAAAGATTCCTACTGTCTACAAGGCTAAGTACCTTCACTGAGCCGAGCCATGCCTGACATCGAAGACGACCTTCAGACCGTTGTACTCCCGCCAGACCTGCATTACGTGGACGACAACCAGCCAGGGTTGCGCCGCAAGACCCTGCGCGGCAAATTCGCCTACTTCGATGCCAGCGGCGAGCGCATCACCGATGCCGACGAGATCAAGCGCATCAATGCACTGGTGATTCCACCGGCCTATACCGATGTGTGGATCTGCGCCGACCCCCAAGGCCATTTGCAGGCCACCGGGCGCGATGCCCGCGGCCGCAAGCAGTACCGCTACCACCCGCGCTGGCGCGAGGTGCGCGACGAAGACAAGTATTCGCGCATGATCGAGTTCGGCAAGATGCTGCCCAAGGTGCGCCGGCAGCTGGAAGCACATCTGGCTGCGCCGGGCCTGGACCGCAACAAGGTCATGGCCGCGGTCGTCTCGCTGCTCGACAACACGCTGATTCGGGTTGGCAACAGCCAGTACGCCCGGGACAACAAGTCCTATGGACTGACCACGCTGCGCAACAAGCACGTGGAGGTCAAGGGGCATACCATCGCGTTCCAGTTTCGCGGCAAAAGTGGCGTCGAACACGCCGTGACGGTGAAGGACCGTCGGCTGGCCACCATCGTCAAACGCTGCATGGAGCTGCCTGGGCAGAACCTGTTCCAGTACCTGGACGAGCATGGTGAACGCCACAGCGTCAGCTCCCATGATGTGAACGCCTATCTGCACCAGATCACCGGCGCGCATTTCACCGCCAAGGATTACCGCACCTGGGCCGGCAGCGCGCTGGCGCTGGCCATGCTGCGCGAGCTGCACTGGCAGCCCGAACCCGATGCCAAGCAGCACATCGTCGACATGGTCAAGGCCGTGGCCAGGCAACTGGGCAATACCCCTACGGTGTGCCGCAAGTGCTACATCCACCCCAAGGTGCTGGAGCACTTCGTCATGGGCGAGCTGGCCAAGTTGCCCAAGCCGCGTCAGCGCAAGGGGCTGCGCCTGGAAGAAGTGGCCCTGGCCACGTTCCTGGAGCGGCTGGTGGCGGCGGCCTGAGCGAGCGCTGCAACGACCACCGGAATTGTGCGTGGCCACTGCGGTCGGTTATAGCAACGCTCATACATTCCAAGGCTTTTCATGAAACCTACCGCTCCCAGCGGCTACGTCCAAGTGCGCGGCGCGCGCGAACACAACCTCAAGAACGTCGACGTCGATATACCCCGCGATGCCCTGGTGGTGTTCACCGGGGTGTCGGGCTCGGGCAAGTCGTCTCTCGCCTTCGGCACCCTGTACGCCGAAGCCCAGCGGCGCTATTTCGAATCGGTGGCGCCCTACGCCCGGCGCTTGATCGATCAGGTCGGGGTGCCCGATGTCGACAGCATCGAGGGGCTGCCGCCGGCCGTGGCTTTGCAGCAGCAGCGCGGCACGCCGAGCACACGCTCGTCGGTGGGCAGCGTCACCACCCTGGGCAGCCTGGTACGGATGCTCTATTCGCGGGCCGGCGCCTATCCGCCTGGCCAGGCCATGCTCTACGCCGAAGATTTCTCGGCCAATACGCCACAGGGGGCATGCCCGCATTGCCACGGCCTGGGCCGGGTGTACGAGGTCACCGAAAAAACCATGGTGCCCGACGACAGCTTGACCATTCGCCAGCGCGCGGTCGCGTCCTGGCCGCCAGCCTGGCAGGGCCAGAACCAGCGCGACATCCTCGTGACCCTGGGCTACGACGTCGACGTGCCGTGGCGTGACCTGCCGAAAAAGCAGCGCGACTGGATTCTCTTCACCGAGGAAACGCCGACGGTGCCGGTGTACGGCGGGATGACCCCGGCGCAGACCCGCGACGCGCTAAAGCGCAAGCTGGAGCCCAGCTACCAGGGCACCTTCACCGGCGCACGGCGCTATGTGCTACACACCTTCACCCACTCGCAAAGCGCGCTGATGAAAAAGCGCGTCAGTCAGTTCATGATCGGTGCCGCGTGCGAGGTCTGCGCCGGCAAGCGGCTCAAGCCGGAAGCACTGAGCGTGACCTTTGCCGGGCTGGACATTGGTGAGTTCTCGCGACTGCCGCTCACCCAGCTGGCGCAGAAACTCAAGCCGGTGGCAGATGGCAAGCAAGTCGGCAAGAAGCTCAGTGAAGAGAAGCGCATGGCCGCCGAGCAGCTTGCGCAGAACCTGCTGGGTCGCCTGAACACCCTGATCGACCTTGGTCTGGGCTACCTGGCGCTGGAACGCAGTACGCCAACCTTGTCCTCGGGCGAGCTGCAGCGCTTGCGCCTGGCCACCCAGCTGGGCTCGCAGCTATTCGGCGTGGTCTATGTGCTGGACGAACCGACCGCCGGCCTGCACCCCGCCGATGGCGAATCGTTGCACGCCGCCCTGCAAGGACTGAAAGCGGCAGGCAATTCATTGTTCGTGGTCGAACACGACCTGGACACCATGAGCCGCGCCGACTGGGTGGTGGATGTCGGGCCACTGGCGGGCGAGCAAGGCGGCCAGGTGCTCTACAGCGGACCGCCCAAAGGGCTGGCCCAGGTCGACGCGTCGCAGACCCGTGCCTACCTGTACGGCAGCGCCGTGCCGCTGCCGCGCCCGCGTCGGCCTACCGCAAGCTGGCTGAAGCTGGCCGACGTCAGCCGCAACAATCTGCACAAAGTCGCTGCCGACTTTCCCCTGCAGTGCTTCACGGCCGTTACCGGGATTTCCGGCTCGGGTAAATCGAGCCTGGTCAGCCAGGTGCTGCTGGAACTGGTGGGCGAGCATCTGGGCCAGGCTCGCGAAGATGTCGAAGACGTGCTCGAAGACGCCGTACCGCAGACCGAATCGGGATATATCGTCGAAGGCATGCACAGCATCAAGCGCCTGGTGCAGGTCGACCAGAAGCCTATCGGTCGCACGCCGCGGTCGAACCTGGCCACCTACACCGGGCTGTTCGACGCCGTGCGCAAGCTGTTCGCGGCCACCCCCGATGCGCAGCGGCACGGTTTCGATGCCGGGCAGTTTTCTTTCAACGTGGCCAAGGGGCGCTGCCCCGAGTGTGAAGGCGAAGGCTTCGTCAGCGTCGAGCTGCTGTTCATGCCCAGCGTGTTCAGCCCCTGCCCGACCTGCCATGGCGCGCGCTACAGCCCCAAGACCCTGGCGGTGAAATGGCAAGGCCGCAATATCGCCGACGTGTTGCAGCTCACGGTGCATCAGGCGTGCGAGGTGTTCGCCGAGCAGCAGGCAGTGCTGCGTCCACTGACCGTGCTGCGTGACATCGGCCTGGGTTACCTGCGCCTGGGCCAACCGGCCACCGAGCTTTCCGGCGGTGAAGCACAGCGCATCAAACTGGCTACTGAGCTGCAGCGCAACCAGCGGGGCGCCACGCTTTACGTGCTCGATGAGCCGACCACGGGGTTGCACCCCAGCGACGTCGACCGGCTGATGCAGCAACTCAATCATCTGGTGGATGCCGGCAACAGCGTGATCGTGGTGGAGCACGACATGCGCGTGGTAGCGCAGGCGGACTGGGTGATCGACATCGGCCCGAAGGCCGGTGACCAAGGCGGTAAAGTCGTGGCCGCTGGACGCCCGGAAGACGTGGCCAAGGTCAGCGCCAGCCGCACTGCCGCCTACCTGCAAAGCGCACTGGCGGAACCTGCATAGCGGCTGTCCACCGAGTGCACATGGCGGCAGCCCCAGCGCGCGGGGCTGCCCAGGGTTGCTTCAACCGACCGGCTTGCTCTGGCCTTCGTCGGACGGGCTGCGGGCCTTTTCGCCCTGTTGGTTGGCGCGCTTGTGTTCCTCACCCACCTTGCCGGCATTTTCCGGCTTGTGGTCGAGGTCTTCACGCTTGGATTCTTTGTCCACGGTGTCTCTCCTGGCAGGGGCTGGACGGCTCATCGAGCCGGTACTGGATTTAGGCAGCTGCCTTCGGCATTCGTGCCCAAACGTTTCCGCGCTGAACTCCCGCACCGCATCGTCAGTCAGCATTGAAACGCCATTATTGGAGGATCATCCCGGATGCAGATTTCATTGGACAAACAGGTTGCCCTGGTCACCGGCGCCAGCTCCGGCCTGGGCGCCGCTGCCGCCAAGGCACTGGCCGCCGCCGGGGCCGCTGTGGTCGTCAACTACAATTCCCACGCCGAGCCCGCCGAACGCCTGGTTGCAGAGATTCGCGAGGGGGGTGGCAAAGCCATTGCGGTGGGCGCGGACGTGTCGAAGGAAGACGACGTCGAGCGACTCTTCGCCGCCACCATCGACACCTACGGCGCACTGGATATTCTGGTCGCCAATTCGGGCCTGCAGCGTGATGCTGCCACGGTCGACATGACCCTGGCCGACTGGAACAAGGTGATCGAGGTCAACCTCACCGGCCAATTCCTCTGTGCCCGCGCTGCCCTGCGACAGTTCCAGAAACAGGGCCCGCGCTCCTGGCTGTCGCGGGCGGCCGGCAAGATCATCCACATGAGCTCGGTGCACCAGTTGATTCCCTGGGCCGGCCATGTCAACTACGCCGCCTCCAAGGGCGGCATCGATCTGCTGATGCGCAGCATCGCCCAGGAAGTCGGCGAGCAGCGCATTCGCGTCAACTCGATCGCCCCCGGCGCGATTCGCACCGCCATCAACGAAGAAAACACCCAAGGCGACGCCGAGAAGAAACTGCTCGAACTGATTCCCTACGGTCGGGTCGGCGAGGTAGACGACGTTGCCAACGCGGTCGTCTGGCTGGCATCCGATCTGAGTGACTATGTGCACGGCACCACGCTGTTCATCGACGGTGGCATGAGCTTGTATCCGGGGTTCCGAAACAATGGCTGAAGACGTCTGCAGCACCCTGCAAAGCCCGATCGAGGCCCACGGCATCATCGGCGACATGCGCAGCGCCGCGCTGGTCGCGGACAACGGCAGTATCGACTTCTGCTGCTGGCCGGAATTCGACAGCCCTTCCATTTTCACGGCGCTGCTGGACTGCGACCGTGCGGGCGTGTTCGAACTCGCCCCGGACCTGCCCGGCGCGCGCCGCCAGCAGATCTACCTGCCCGACAGCAACGTGTTGCAAACCCGCTGGATCGACCATGACGCGGTGGTCGAGGTCACCGATCTGATGCCGGTCGCCGCAGAGGCCGACGCCCTGCCCCGGCTGATCCGCCGCATAGAGGTGCGCAACGGTACTGCTACCATCCGTTTGCGCTGCCGGGTTCGGCATGACTACAGCCGCGCCGATACCCGGGCTCATGCCAGCGGCGAGGACGTCTGCTTCAGCGCCGAAGGCCAGCCCACCTTGCGGCTGTCGGCAACCCAGGCTTTGCGCATCGAGGCGCACAGCGCCATCGCCGTGTTCGAACTCAAGGAAGGCGAATGCGCCGAATTCATCCTCGGCGGCGCCGAAGACCCGATGGTGCGTGCCGGTGAAGGCCAGGCATGCCTGGACGAAACCCTGGCGTTCTGGCGCAACTGGATCGGCCATTCCAACTACAAGGGTCGCTGGCGTGAAATGGTCGACCGCTCCGCACTGGCCTTGAAACTGCTGACGTCGCGCCGTCATGGCGGGATCATTGCCGCCGCCACGTTCGGCCTTCCCGAGGCCCCCGGCGGCGTGCGCAACTGGGACTATCGGTATACCTGGATCCGCGATGCATCGTTCACCGTGTATGCCTTCATGCGCCTGGGTTTCACCACCGAGGCCAACGACTACATGCGCTGGGTGCGCGATCGCGTCGGCGAATGCTGCGACGAGCCAGCCCGGTTGGGCGTGGTGTACGGCCTGGACGGACGCGAAGAGCTGCCAGAGTCCGAGCTCGATCACTTGAGCGGGCATGGCGGTGCCAAGCCGGTGCTGGTGGGCAACGGCGCCCATGATCAGGTTCAGCTGGATATCTACGGCGAACTGCTGGACGCCGTGTACCTGGCCAACAAGTATGGCGAGGCGATTTCTCACCAGGGCTGGAAGCACGTCACCCACATCGTCGACAAGGTGTGCAGCAGCTGGCATCAAAAGGACGTCGGTATCTGGGAGATGCGCAACCCGCCCGAGCATTACCTGCATTCACGCCTGATGTGCTGGGTTGCCCTCGATCGCGCCCTGCGTCTGGCCGAGAAACGCTCGCTGCCAGCGCCATTCGAGCGCTGGGACAGGGAACGCCAGGCGATCCACGACGACATCTGGACCAATTTCTGGAACGCCGATGCTGGGCATTTCGTACAGAAGCTGGGCAGCGTCGAGCTCGACGGTTCCATGCTGTTGATGCCACTGGTGCGTTTCGTGGGTGCCAGCGACCCGCAATGGCTGAGCACACTCGAGGCAATCGAGCGCACGCTGGTGCGTGACGGCATGGTCTACCGCTACCGCCAGGATGATGGCCTGCCCGGCGACGAAGGTGCGTTCACCGCCTGCTCGTTCTGGTATGTGGAGTGCCTGGCGCGGGCTGGACAGGTAGAAAAGGCGCATCTGGAGTTCCAGCAGTTGCTGCGCTATGCCAACCCGCTGGGTCTGTTCGCCGAAGAGTTCGATCGGCATGGCCATCATCTCGGCAATACCCCCCAGGGATTGAGCCATCTGGCACTGATCAGCGCCGCCAGCTTTCTTGACAGGAAGCTGAGTGGCCAGCGTACCCAGTGGCAACCCTAGGGTTTCGTTTCAGCGATGGTGGCAAGAGTGCCACTATCGCCCCGATAAACCAAACGTAATGCCAATCTGCTAGGCGCCTGTACAGAACCACGCCATACTGGCGCCTAGTGCCACTCGTTGTGCCATGACTGCCGCGTATCCACAAACAGGGCGCTTCGAGGGAATTAAATTTGTCACGTTGCGTCCGTATTCAGGTAGCAATCGACACCCTACAAACACCGGATAAATTCTAAGCAAAGGAATCAAGGAGCCGTTCATGCTGATACTCACCCGCAAGGTAGGCGAAAGCATCGTCATTCATGACGACATCAAGATCACTATCCTTGGCGTGAAAGGGATGCAGGTGCGAATCGGCATCGATGCGCCGAAGGATGTACAGGTACATCGCGAAGAGATCTTCAAGCGTATCCAGGCAGGCAGCCCTGCACCGGAAAAGGAAAATGGCCAGGCCTGATCGGCCGATTGCCGCGGTCCTTCGAACGCCGCCATGCAGCTGGCCTTGGCCAGACTGCACAGCGGCGCGAAGTCACCGCTGACAACGTCAGACAGGCGTTGCCTGGTGATGATTGTCGTCCGGAGCCCCTGCCCCACCGCCTGCATGACGCTTCGCCTTGTCCGTAGCGAACGCCAGGGCATCCTTGGCACATGTCAATCCATCACGTATTTCGGTCTGTTCCTTGATCACCCGGCCATCCACGCCGTAAGTACCGAAGAACACCGAGATTTTGTCTTCACCGATCTTGCGTGCGCGCACCACGATACGGCAGCCGTTCTTGAGGGTTTCCTCATGGCGAACTTGCTCGTCCAGATAATTCGCTGACGAGTCTTCCCATTCCATGAACTGCTTGGTGGTTTCCAATTCTACGTCTGTCATATGCCTACCTCTTGTGGGTAATCAAGGCGATGCCTTATGTAACCGACCTTCTACACGGCTGGTGGTTCAGTACAACTCTGCCGGAAGAAAAGTTGCAGGCAGGGTGCGCGCATTCAAAAGGAATTATTCCCACACGGCATACGTCACTAATCAGAGATGCCAGGAACGAAATCCCTCGAGCGCAAGGATTCCATCATGCTGATATTGACGCGCAACACCGACGAAAGCATCGTTATCGAAGACGATATTCGTATCACCATCATCGACGTCAAGGGCGGTCAGGTCCGCCTGGGCATAGATGCGCCACGGGACGTGGCGGTGCATCGTCAGGAAATCTACGAACGCATCAAGGCCGGCGTACCCATGGTGCCCAAGGCAACTGGCCGCTGAGTCGGCCGGCAGCCGTTGCTAGGCACGGAAGGCAGCGCTGATCTTGCTCGCCAGGTCCTGTTCGCGAAAGGGTTTCTGTACCAAAGGATAGTGCTCGGAATCGAGGCCCTCGAGCTCGGCATAACCGGTCACGAACACGATCGGCAATCGTGGGTGACGGCGACGAATCATGTGCGCCAGCTCCCCGCCATTGGTGCCAGGCATGGCGAAGTCGGTCAGCACCAGGTCGACACTGGGGTCCAACTTGTTCAGCGCCTGCTCGGCACTGTCGGCCTCGATCACGCTGTAGCCAAGGCTCTGCAACATGGTCGCCGTCACCTCGCGCACGCCATGGTCGTCGTCGACCAGCAGGATGGTCCGTCGCTCGCCTTCGTTCTGAGCGACTGCGATATAGGCAGGCTCGTCTGCGTGCGCCACAAGCTGATCCGGAACGCCCGGCAAGTAGACCTTCACCGTGGTGCCGTAGCCCGGCGAGGTCATGATCGCCACGCCCCCACCCGACTGTTTGGCAAAGCCGAACACCTGAGCCAGACCCAAGCCTGACCCCTTGCCCACTTCCTTGGTGGTAAAGAACGGCTCGAAGGCCTTGGCCACCACCTGCTGGCTCATGCCAGTACCCGAATCCTGGATCGACAGCACCACGTAGTTGCCGGGCTCCGGGTCTTCCGGACGCTGCGCCGCCATGCTTACCGTTTCGTTGGCCGTGGACAGGCGCAAGGTGCCGCCACCGGGCATGGCATCGCGGGAGTTGATCGCCAGGTTGAGAATGATCATCTCGGTCTGGGTCGGATCCACCAATGCATTCCACAGGTCGGGCGCGGTGTCGGTTTCGATCCAGATGCTGCCACCCAGGGTGCGCTGCAACAGCTCGATCATGCCTTCCACGGTACCGTTGAGGTTCACCGCAACCGGCTCGAGGCGCTGGCGGCGGGAGAAGGACAGCAACTGACCGGTGAGCTTGGCACCGCGTTCGCCCGCCTCCTTGATGTTCTGCAGGCGGCCCTGAATGCGTTCGGTCCTGCCCTTTTCGAAATCGCGGGCAATGAAGGTGGTACTGGCCAGGATCACCGTCAGCAGGTTGTTGAAGTCGTGCGCCACACCCGCCGTCAGCTGGCCGACCGCTTCCAGGCGCTGCAGCTGGTGCAGCGTGGCCTCGATGCGTTGGCGCTCGTCGATCTGCTCGCGCAGCTGATGGTTGGCACCGGCCAGCTCATCCAGCACTTCACGCTCACCGGTGATGTCGCGCACGGCGGTGTACATCAGCCCCTCGTCCGGAACGATGGTCCAGGACAACCAACGGTAGTTTCCGTCGGCGTGGCGCATGCGGTTGACGAAGCGGGTCGAGACATTGCCGTTGGCGATGTTCTCGGTCTCGCGGCGGGTTGCCGCGAGATCGTCGGGATGAATGATCTCCCACAACTGGATGCTGCCCAGATGCTCACGGGTCCAGCCCAGTGTGGATTCCCACGCGGGGTTGAGCGACACCGGCGACATGTCGAAGCGCATTACCCCCAGCAACTCGCGGGACAGCTCCCAGGTGCGGTCGCGCTCGCGGGTACGCTTGACCACCCGCTCCCCAAGCATCTCGTTGAGCTGCTCAAGGGCCTGGGTCGCTTGCTTCTGCTCGGTGATGTCCTGGATGACGCCGGTGAAACGCACGCACACGCCGTCTTCGAAGAAGGCCTGCCCATGGCTGGCAATCCAGCGCAGGGTACCGCTGGCCAGACGCACGCGATACTCGATATGAAACAACCGCCCATCGTCGACCGTCAAGGCTGCAGTCATGCGCTCCTGAACCACGGGCAGGTCTTCGCCGTGGCAGTAGTCGAGAAACAGCGCCAGGTTCACCTCGGCAGCGGGGTCAAGCTCGTACAGTGCCCGGCAGCGTTCATCCCAGAGCAGTGTGTCGCTGGGCGGCGCATAGTCCCAGACACCCATGCGCGCTGCGTTGGTGGCGATGTGCGCACGCACTTCGGCGTGCTGCAGGGAACGCTCTGCGTCGCGCCGACGATGACGCTCGTGGACTTCGTCCATGGCACGCTGGATGGCACGGGGCAACAGGCTCAGGTTCTGCTTGAGCACATAGTCGATAGCGCCCTGGCGCATCATCTCGACCGCATGCTCTTCGCCGTAGACCCCGGACAGGAAGATGAACGGCGTCATCGGCGCCAGGCGCTGCGCTGCCTGCAGCACCAAAGGGCCGGATGAGCCTGGCAGCATGTAGTCACACAGAATCAGGTCGAACGCACCGTCCGCCAGCGCCTGCTCCACACCCTGATGATTGAACACCAGGGTCGACTCGACGGCCACGCCCGCGCGCTCAAGGGTCATCAGCGCCAGTTCGGCATCGAGGGGGCTGTCTTCCACGAACAGCAGTTGCAAAGGCTTGGGCGGCATAGAGATCCGAATACGTGGCTGGAGTGTGGCGCGCTTAGCGCCGTCCGTGCGCCATTGGGTGGGGCACGCTGGGTGTGGTTGGTCTCGACCGTCACACAGCGCGAGCAGGACTCAAGAGCCGGGACGACGAACGATTCGCGACGAGCCGGGTGGGGGCTCGTTCAACACCGCCCAGAAAATACCCAGGTCGGAGATGGCAGACACGAATTCCTTGAATTCGACCGGCTTGACCACGTAAGCGTTCACTCCAAGTGAGTAAGCCCGTTCAAGATCCGGTTCTTCCCTGGATGAGGTCAGCATGACCGTGGGAATACTGCGCAACTGTTCGGTTTCGCGGACCACCTTGAGCACTTCCAGCCCGTCGACCTTTGGCAGCTTGAGATCCAGCAGCAGCACCGCCGGGTTGCCCGCGTCACGCGCCGCATGACTGCCGCGGCGCAGCAGGTAGTCCAGCGCTTCGGCACCGTCACGCATGACGATGACTTCGTTCGCCAGTTGGCTGCGCTCCAGCGCCACCAGTGTCAGCTCCAGGTCTTTGGGATTGTCCTCGACCAGAAGAATAGGTTTGAGCATCGCTTACCTCGGTAGATTCGTGCCGGCGGAATGTGTACGTCGCGGCAACGCCATGTAGAAAGTGGCGCCCTGATCCAGGGCGCCTTCGGCCCACACCCGGCCGTCGTGTCGTTCGATGATGCGGCGCACGCTGGCCAGGCCAATCCCGGTCCCTTCGAACTCTTCCATGCGGTGCAGGCGCTGGAACACCCCGAACAGCTTGCCGGCGTAGGCCATGTCGAAGCCCACGCCATTGTCACGCACGAAAATGATCGTCTCGGCGTCCTGCTGGTAGGCGCCGACTTCGATCACCGCATGCTCGCGGGTGCGGCTGTACTTGATGGCATTGGACAACAGGTTGCGCAGCGCCAGGTGCACGAACGCGGCGTCGGCCACCAGGCGCGGCAGTGCCGCCACCTGCCATTGCAGATCGCGACCTTCGTAATCGGGCTGCATCTCCAGGCGGATGGACTCGACCAGCGCGTTGAGGTCGACGTCGGTGAAACGCAGGGCCGAACGGCCCATCTGGGAAAAGCTCAGCAGGTTGTCGACCAGGGTGCCGGCAAACCGCGCCGACTCGCCGATGTGTTCGAGAAAACGCAAGCCTCGCTCGGACAGCTTCGGGCCTTCGAAATCGGCCAGCAATTCGGCGTAGCCGGCAATGTGGCGCAACGGTGCACGCAGATCATGGGACACGCTGTACGAGAACGCCTCGAGCTCCTTGTTGGATTTCTTCAGTTCACCCGCCAACTGCGCCAGTTCCTCGGCCTTGCGCAGGACGATGCCGAGCACGGCAGTGCGCAGTTCGTGAACGCCTTCGATCTCGAGTGCGTCCCAGGGGCTTGAGAAGCCGCTGACTTCCTGCTTCCAGCTATCGAAGCTGGCGCGTGGATTGAGCACACCGGCACTGTCCAGGCTTTTTTCTGCCCGCCCTGCCCAAGTCACCGTGTGCGATTGCTCCGGCTTGAACCAGATCAAATAGTGGGAATGAATCTCGGAAATCGCCACGGCCAGCACACCGCCGCAGTAACGCGCCAGTTCGGGCAGCTCGGGCAGGTCCCGACCGACGTTGTCGCTGTGAAATATTTCCTGCCCGCCGCGCTCGGCCAGCCACACTGCCAGCGCATCGACCAACGCCTGCGGAGGTGTGTCACCCAGCAACTCGCAGCGAGCCTCGGCGATGATCGCCGCACCGCTGGCGCGGACGAAGCCCAGAAAGGTCTCGGGCAGCGTCAGCAGGCCGGCACGCACGCTGTCGCTGTCGGCCATGGCGGAAAGCAGCTGGACGATCTGCCGACGCAGTTCGAGCATGCGCTCATGCTGCGCATGGATGGCTTTGGTTTCGATCTGCAGCGACAGGACGCTGCCCAGCAGCTCACAGGCGGTACGGGTCTGAAAACCGACCGCATGAGGCTGGTCGTGGTGACAGGAGATCAGACCCCAGAGCCGACCGTCGACCACGATGGAAATCGACATCGACGCCATCGTCTGCATGTTGCGCATGTACTGCACGTGCACGGGTGAAACGCTGCGCAGTGCTGCATGACTGAGGTCCAACGGCTCGCCGTTCAGGGGGTTGTTGGCCGGAATCAGCGGCGATGCCTGGTAGTTGGCATCTTCGATCACCCGGATGCGGTTGATGCAGTACAACTCCCTGGCCTGACGCGGAATATCGGACGCCGGGAAGCACAGCCCGAGGTAGCTGGGGTAGCCCTCGTCCCGTGCCTCGGCCAGCACGGTGCCGTTGCCGGCCTCGTCGAAACTGTAGGCCTTGACCCGGCCGAAGCCGGTGACGCGTTTTACCTCGACCACCGAGCGCTCGCACAACTCGAGAACGTCCTGGGCGTTGTGCAACTGGCCAATGAACGTCCGCACCATAGGGTACAGGGCGCCATAGGCATGGGCCTCATCGGCAGCGGGCTCGAACTCGGCGACGATCACCCCGTCGACGCGGTGCACCATCATCGCCGTGGCAATCTGGCGACGGCTGCCCTGGGCGAAGCGCACATCGGCGAAATGAAATGGCTGCTGTTCTTCCCCGGACCAGGCGGCCAGGCGCGCCGACAGTGCCGCACCTCGCTCGATCAGGTCGGCGACCGGCGTTTCCAGCAGGTGCGCAGGCTCGAGCTGCAGCCAATGGCGGACGTTGTCGCTGACCTGCAGCACACGCTGGGCGGCGGCGTCGAGCACCAGCATGAAACCCTGCGGCTGGATGCTGCCCGGCGTACGTATGGGCTCGCTCGCGCACTGCTCGATGGCAGCGGCGAGCAGGACCGAAGTCTCGCGTGATGTCACAGTGGATCTCCTGGCGGCCTATCAGCGCGGCGCTGCAAGCCATTGCATGGTCGCCAACCGTGGCATGTGAAAAACTTACAATCGGCTACCACCTTAGCAAATTAGGACGCGCCATGTAGGCTTTACGTTCATTAATGGCAAATTGATTTTAGCCACTGCGGGTGCATGTTTTGCAGGCCGCGCCATCGAACCATTAGCGCATGACATTTCTCAGCCTAATCAGTATGATGCGCGACTATGCGAGGTTGGCGAAATTGGTAGACGCATCAGACTTAAAATCTGACGACCTTTGGTTGTGCGGGTTCGATTCCCGCACCTCGCACCATCTCGATTTCTCCCCCCTCTTCCCAATCTTCGGGAACTCCTGCCCTCTCAGCTTGCCGACTTCCTATACGCCACGCATTTCGCCTGGTGACACAAGGAGGCCCGACCCATGCCTGATGCTCAGGGAAAAATTCGTTACGCCGTGGTTGCCGGTGGCTGGATTTCGCAAGGTGCGTTCATGCCCGGTGTGGACCAGACCAGCAATTCGGTGATGACTGCACTGGTAACCGGCGACCCGATCAAGGCCGATGAACTGGCCGCAATGTATGACCTCAAGAGTTATAGCTACGAGCAGTTTCCCGAACTGCTGGCGTCGGGCGAGATCGATGCGATCTACCTGGCCACGCCCAACTTCCGTCATCGCGAATTCGCCGTCCCGGCGCTGGAAGCCGGTATTCACGTGCTGCTGGAAAAACCCATGGCCGCCAGCGAGGAAGACTGCTTGGCAATCAATGCGGCTGCCGAGCGTGGCAACGCCAAGCTGATGATCGCCTACCGTCTGCATTGCGAGCCGGGCACCGTGGACATGGTCCAGCGCGTGCGCCGCGGCGATATCGGTGAGCCACGGCTGTTTACCGCCACCTTCACGCAACATACCGATGCCGAGAACCACCGGATGAAAAGCGGCTTCTGGGCGGGCCCAGCGGCGGACATGGGGCCCTACCCGCTCAATGCCGTGCGCAACCTGTTCGGCGGCGAGCCGCTGGAAGTGCATGCCGTTGGTGCGCAAACACCCGGACGGCCGATCAACACGCCAGACACCGTCAGTGTGACTCTGCGGTTCTCCGAGCAGCGTCAGGCTACGTTCACCGTCAGCTACAGCCTGCCGGCAACCGAGCGGTTCCAGTTGATCGGTACCAAGGGGGAGTTCGAGGCATCGCCTTGCTTCGGTTTCGGTGAAGGCGTCGCCATTGCCTATCGCGCGATCATCGACGGCGAAACGCAGGCTCATACCTTCCCGGTGGTCGATCAGTTCGGCGGCGAGACGGAGTACTTCTCTCAATGCATTCTCGAAGACCGCCAGCCTGAAGCGGACGGTGACGAGGGTTGGCGTGACGTGCGGGTACTGGCCGCGATCGAGCGCTCGCTGCAGACCGGCGAGATACAGAAGCTCGAGCCGCTGGCTCCGCGCCAGGGTATTCAAGCCGATCAGGCACGATCGCTGACCTTGGCCAAGGTGCCGCCGTACGTCAATACCACTGAACCCAACGACTGAGCAGTGCGCCGATCTGCCTGAATGACCGCAGCGCCTGCTTCGCGGCCGATGACCGCTCCTACGAAGATTGGGGTTCCCCAGTAGGAGCGGTCCGTGGCCGCGAAACGGTGGCTGCGGTCTGTGGGCTGTACCGGGTCCTCTTTTCACAGCCGATAACCGCCCGAAAAGAGGAACCACAATCCCTGTAGGAGCGGTCCGTGGCCGCGAAGGGCGCGCTGCGGTGTGGCGGGTGCACTACGGGTTCAGCAGCGGCTCAGCAGGGTCGTTGCCAGGCGTTTGGCCTGCGCCGCGACGTCGGTCACAGCGGTACTCTCCCACCACATCCCCCGCAACGGCGGGCCCATGGCGAACAGTCGCTCGGCGACCAGCCCTTGGGCGTCCACGACAGCACCATCGACGTCAGCCTCTATGCCCAGGGCCAAGGGCCCCGGCCGGATCAAGCCACGCGCCAGAAGCTGGCGCGGCAACGGCTTGTCGACCCGCCGCCAGTCATATTCGATACCACTGGAATTGATCAACGCATCCCCGTGCAGCTGCACCGAGGCAGATTCGCCCCGCCGGCGGATGGTCAGGGTCGTGCCGTCGGCGCGCTGATAGCTGGCCGCCTGAAGGGTCAGCCGCCCCTCGCGTATCAGCCTCTGCACCAGCGCGTCGCTGGGCGGCGGTGACCGATGGTGGTGGCTTTCCCACCAGGGCCGTACATGGCGTACGAACTGGCGTTTCTGGCGTTCGCTGGCCTGGCTCCAGAGCCGGGCGATATGCGCACGCACGGTGTCCAGCGGCGCCTGCCAGTCGACACCTTGCTGCAGCGCCTGGCGGCATTGCTTGCGTACCTCGGCCATGAGCTGGCGCGGGCTGCGCACATCGTCGGCCGCCGCCAGGAAATCCGGCCAGCTCGGCGGCTGGCGACGAACATGAGGCCACAGACCGTGCCGCGAAATCACCGTGATCGGCCCGCGATGGCCGGCCTGGTCGAGCGAGACCACGGCATCGACCATGGTCAGTCCCGA
Source organism: Pseudomonas sp. CFBP 8771 (assembly GCF_014841695.1). NCBI lineage: Bacteria > Pseudomonadati > Pseudomonadota > Gammaproteobacteria > Pseudomonadales > Pseudomonadaceae > Pseudomonas > Pseudomonas sp. CFBP 8771. Next base: position 124,908 of record NZ_JACYUJ010000003.1, read on the forward strand.
GCCGATGATCAACACCCGGGCCTGACGGTCAAGGCCACGCATGGCCTGCACGTCCCACGGGTCGACCGCCCCAGCGTTCAGCCCACCCGGCGCCTTCAAGGCGGTGCGCGCGGCGGGAAACATGCCCGTGGCCAGCACCGCCTGCCGCCCGTACCACACTTGGCCGTTGTCCAGGGTGATCTCGACCTGCTCGGCATGGGTGTGCAGATCGATCGCCTGCGCGCGCACATGCTCTGCCGTGGCCCCGTACCGGGCACCCGCTGCACGTGCCTCGGCCAGGCGTTGCTGGGCATAGAGCCCGAAGATGCCGCGCGGCGGGAACAGCTCCGCCACCGGCAGCGACTGCTCGGCCGACTGCGGCCACCCGCCGTCGTCGATGAACCGGGTCAGCCATTCGGTCAGGTCGTCGGCGTTGTCGGGGTCGACGCTCATGCGCGCCGCATTGCCATTGAGGGTGTGCCCCAACTCGGTGGCACTGTAAGCCTCACCTCGGCCGAGCTCGGGGCGCGGCTCGATGATGACGATCCGCCGTGGGTGAGGTTGCCTGAGCAACTGCACCGCCAGCAGGGTCCCGCTCAAGCCGCCACCGATGATCACTACATCGGCGTGCCTGGATACAACATCGGTCATGGGTAAGTTCTCAAGGACGATGGCGCCGATCATACGTCATGCAAGGCACCCGGCCGCTGCGACGCCGCCACGATGCCCCGGCAAGCCGCCAGATCCAGATCGTGCAGTGCTGCGGGCCGGGCGAAGTAATAGCCCTGGGCCTGGGAAGCACCCATCTCGCGCAACAACTGCAGGGTGGCAAGGTCCTCCACCCCTTCGGCGACAACCGTCAGCCCGAGCGATTCGGCCATGCGCACGATGGCACGGACGATGGCCCGGCTGCGCGCGCTGCTGGTCAATTCGAGAATGAACGACTTGTCGATCTTCAACCCGTTGAATTGGTATTGGTGAACGTAGCTGAGCGATGAAAAACCGGCTCCGAAATCATCGAGCACCACGCTCATGCCGTGCTCGGCCAGCTGCTGCATGGTCCGCTGCGCCATGGCCGGCTCGGCCACCAGCGCGCCCTCGGTGAGTTCCAGGCAGATTCGCGACGCCGCTACGTGGTGCCGCGCGAGCACGGCCAGCACTTCGTCGGCGAACCCGCTGCGGGTAATGCTGTAGCTGGAGCAGTTCACGTGCACCGGCGGCCAGTCTGCGTGCGCCGGCTGGGCGAGAATCTCCGCTACGCAGGTCAGCATGTAGAGGTCGAGGCGGCCGATCAGCCGCAGGCCTTCGAGCGCGGGCAGGAAATGCCCGGGGGCGACGATGCGCCCGTCCGGCTGGTGCCAGCGGATCAAGGCCTCCAGCGCCCGCACCTCGCCGGTCTGTACGTCGACGATGGGCTGGAAATAGGGCAGCAGTTCGTCGCTGCGCTTGAGCGCATTGCGCAACGCGCCCTCCTGTTCGACCTGGTCGGAGACTTCGCGGCGCAATGCCTGGTTGAACACTGCATAGCTGTCGCGACCGGCATTCTTGACCCGGTACATCGCCTTGTCGGCGTCACGCAGCAAGTCGGCCGTCTCGCTGTGGAACTGGCTGTCGGCGCCGACGATGCCGATGCTGCACGAGGAAAACACCTCGTGGGCATTGATGAAAAAGGGCCGATCGAACGCCACCAGAATGCGCTCGGCAATTTCCACGGCAGCTTCCAGGTTCGAATCCGGCGCCAGCACGGCGAACTCGTCGCCGCCCAGGCGGGCCAGCAGGTCATCCTCACGCAGGCAACTGCGCAGGCGCGCACCGGCTTCCCTGAGCAACTGGTCGCCGAAGTGATGACCAAAACTGTCGTTGACCATCTTGAAACGGTCCAGATCGATGAACATCACCACCAGTTCGCGGCCATCGGTGCAGTACTGGTCCCAGGCCAGGGCCAGACGCTGCTGCAGGTGAATGCGATTGGGCAGCCCGGTCAGTGCGTCGTGGGCGTTTTCGTACTGCAGCTTGGCGTTGGCATGGTCAAGCTCGCGGGTTCGACTCTGCACCCGCGCTTCCAGCCGCAGGTTGGCTTCGTAGATGGCTTCGGCAGCGCTGCGGCGCGACAGCGCGGTGTCGATGTGGCGCGAGACGAAGGTCAGCAGGTCCTGGTCGCGCAGGGTGTAGTGCACGTCACTGGCGTAGCTCTGCACCACCAGTACGCCGCGCACGCGATCATCGTCGAACAGCGGAACACCGAGCCAGGATTGCGAGCGGACCAGCTCGCGGCTGTCTTCGATTTCACCCTGGATCATCAGACGCGTCGCGGCGTCGAAGTCGATCAGGCAGGCGCAGCGCTGGCGAATCACGTACTCGGTCAGGCCACGCCGCCCCCGGCGCGGCTGCGGGCGGCCAGTGAGCTGCTCATCGACATAGTAAGGAAAGCTGACTTCGCCGCTTTCGCCGTCGAAGATCGCGATGTAGAAGTTGCGTGCGTACAGGAGGTCGCCGACGATCACGTGCAGGCTGTGATAGAGGCCGTCGATTTCGCCTGGCTTGCTCGACAGCTCGGCAATCTGGAACAGCGCGACCTGCAGGTGCTCTGCGCGCTTGCGCTCGGAGACTTCCAGGCGCAGCGCGGCATTGAGCTGGGACAATTCCTGGGTACGCCGCGACACCGTTTCTTCCAGGTCGGCACGATGCAGAATCCGATCCAGAGCCATGGCAACGTGCCGGGCGACCACCAGGAACAGGGCACGGTCTTCCGCGCTGTAGGCCCGTTCGACGTCGTAGACCTGCATGGCGATCATGCCGAACACTTCATCGCGGGCGTTCTTGAGCGGCGAACCCATCCAGAATTCGGGGATGTGCCCCACGCAGTGGAAACGCCCCTGCCGCCCTGCCAGGGCGATACCCTTGGCGTCGATCAGCAGGGGCTGGCCGCTGGTCAGTACCTGGCCGGTCAGCGACAGATGTTCGGGGGTCAGGTACTCGTAGTTTTCCGCTTCCAGCGCTTCGACGTCGATGACGTCCACGTAGTAGGGGTAGGTGATCTTGCCGCTTTGCGCATCGTAGAGCGCCAGGTAGAAGTTCTCTGCATCGATCAGGCTCGCCAGGAGCTTGTGTACACCCACCAGGAAAATCCCGCGGTCGCGGGTCGAGCTGGCCAGGTAGGTGATTTCGTAAAGTACGCGTTGAGTGATCTGCGCGCGGGCCAGAGCGTCGGTCTGCACCTGGCGACCGATGGCAGCGGCCAGGTCGGCGAGGGCCCCGTCGTGGGTGACGTGCACAGGGGCCATCAGCCAGCCGAGTACCCCTTCGCCCTGCCCAGTCGGCCACAGCTGGAGGCTGCAGCTTTCGCAGAAACGCTGCAGTTCGTGGTTGGCCAGCACCAGGGGCCAGTGTCGCTGCAGGTCGCCCTGGCCTTCGAGATGCAGCTGTTCGCCCGCCCGATACCACGCCCACGCAGTGCTGTGGGGCCATTCACGGGCCTGCTGCAGAATCGCTTCCAGCGATGCTGCCTCGAGCATGGGCGTAGAGCCCTTGCCGAACTCGGCAAAGGTCGGGGAATCGGAACTCATAGACGCTCCATGCCAGAAAACCAACGGCGTACATCTTCGAGCCTATGGCCATCTAATGGCAAGCCCCACGAACGGCGCTGACGTTTACGGCAAACCTTTGTGTCGCAAACCCCTTGTCCCGCCACAAGCGACACAACATCGACGCTCTGCTGGCGGATCCGCAGGAGCGGCCCGTGGCCCCGAACCAGGCGCCGCGGTGTGGCGGGTACACGGCGGCGATTCTTTCGCGGCCGATGACCGCTCCTACCGGAGGGGGTCGGGTTTACAGGCCGCCGCCGACGTCCAGCAGGGCGCCGGTGGTGTAGCTGGCCTGATCGCTCACCAACCACATGATCGCCTGGGCAATCTCATCCGGCTGGCCACCGCGGCCCATGGGCACGGCGCCTTCCTTGCGCGTAACCCGGCCCGGTTCACCGCACAGGGCATGGAAATCGGTGAAGATCATTCCGGGACGAACCGCATTGACCCGTATGCCCTCGCCGGCCACCTCCTTGGCCAACCCGATGGTGAAGCTATCGATAGCCCCCTTGGACGCCGCGTAGTCGATGTACTCGTCCGCGGAACCCAGCCGAGCGGCGATCGACGACACGTTGACGATCACCCCACCCTGGCCGCCATGCCGCCGCGACATCCGCCCTACCGCATGCTTGGCGCACAGCATGGGGCCGACTACGTTGGTCGTCATCAACCCGAGCAGGCGCTGCTCGGACATCTCGTCCAACCGCGCCCTGGGGCCGTTGGTGGCCGCGTTGTTGACCAGCGCAGTGACCCGGCCCAACTCGGCATCAACCTGGCTGAACAAACGGAACACACCCTCTTCGCGGCTGACGTCGGCACGCACCGCGATGGCCTGCACGCCCAGCGCCCGCACTTGCTGCAGCACATCCATGGCCGCTGCGTCGTCACTGCGATAGTTGATGCACACACGATAGCCCTGGCTTGCCGCAAGCAGCGCGGTCGCAGCGCCGATACCTCGGCTGCCACCTGTGATGACAATGACTTTTTCCATGAAATACGTAGCCTCCAAAGACGGATTCAGGCGCGGCTGGCGCTCTTGACCTGCCTGGCCGCCTGAATGTCGTGCATGAAACGCTCGGCCGGAAGCGGATGGCCAAGCAGATAGCCCTGCAGGGAATCACAGCCCAGGCGGGTCAGGAACTGCTGTTGATTGCTGGTTTCCACCCCTTCGGCCACGATCCGCAGGCCCAGCGCCCGACCTAGCGCGACGATCGCCGACACGATGGCGGCGTCGTCGCTGTCCTGCTCCAGGTCACGGACGAAACCGCGGTCGATCTTCAGCTCGTTGGCCGGCAGCCGCTTGAGGTACATGAGGCTCGAATAACCCGTGCCGAAATCGTCGATGGACAGATCGACACCCATGTCCGAAAGCTGCTGCAGCACGTTCATGCTGGCGTCGGCGTCGCTCATCGCCGTGGTTTCGGTGATTTCCAGGGTCAGGTTGGCCGCGTCGAGCCCGTGCCGATCCAGGGTGCTGGCCACCCCGCGGACCAGGCCGGCATGGCCGAACTGCAGGGCGGAAAGATTGACCGCGATGCGCCAGTGCCCGAAGCCCTGGTCGACCCACTCGCGCATCTGCCGACAGGCCTCGTCGAGCACCCAGCTGCCAATGTCGATGATCAGCCCGGTTTTCTCCGCAAGGTCGATGAAGGCGGCAGGCGCCAGCAGGCCCATTCGCGGGTGCTGCCAACGCAGCAGCGCTTCGGCGCCGATCGGCTCGCCGCTGCGGGCACCGAACTTGGGCTGGTAGAACAGACGCAACTGCTGCTCGGTGACTGCCATGCGCAGTTCCTGCAGCAGCTGCAGTTGCTTGCGGGCATTGGTGTTCATCGAGCTTTCGAAAAAGCTGTAGCCGTTCTTGCCGATGCTCTTGGCGTGGTACATGGCCGCGTCGGCATTCATCAGCAACTCGTTCTGATCGACGCCGTTGCCTGGGTACAGGGCAATACCGATGCTCGCTGAAATCTGCAATGTGTGCCCTGCCACCTCGAAAGACTGACCGATAAGATGCACCTGCTGCGCGGCGATACCCTTGGCATAGGCCGGCTCTTCCAGGCTGACGAGCAGGACGAACTCGTCGCCGCCGATCCGCGCCAGGGTGTCCTGACCATGCAGACCGCCGCGCAGACGCGAGCCCACGGCACGCAGCAACTGGTCGCCCATGTGATGGCCGAAGGCGTCGTTGACGGGCTTGAAGCCATCCAGATCGATGAACATCACCGCCAGGTAGCCGCCGACGGCATCGACCTGGCTGATCGCCTGGCCAATGCGGTCGGCCAGCAGTATGCGGTTGGGCAACCCGGTCAGGTTGTCGTGCAGGGCCAGTTGCGTCAGCTCCTGGTTGGCCAGGGTCAGCGAGTTGGCCAGCGCCGAGGTACGCGACTCCATGCGCGCATCCAGTACCGACGTCAACAGGGTCATACCCAGCACCGCCAGGGTGGTCACCAGCACCAGATAGTCGAGGCCGTCGCCGGTCAAGCCGTTCAGGGCCCCGCCGCAGACGCTGCCCGCCGGGAATTCGGCGGCAGCCATGCCGGTGTAGTGCATGCCGACGATGGCGATGCCCATCACCACCGAGGCTCCAGCACGGGCCACGCGTACATTGGGACGATTGCGGCGCAGGCGGAAGGCGATCCACAACGCGGCACCGGAAGCCCCTGCGGCAATCGCCAGCGACGCAACGAACAGCACAGGGTCGTAGACGATGCCTGGCTGCATCTGCAGCGCCGCCATGCCGGTGTAGTGCATGCTGCTGATACCGGCGCCCATGATCAGCGCGCCGACGGCCAGTTGCGGCCCCGGCAGCTGCGGCTGGCTGACCAGCCACAGGGCAAAGCCGGAACTGAGCACGGCAATGAGCAGCGAAGCTGCCGTGAGGCTGAGGTCGTAGCCCAACTGGATCGGCAGTTCGAAAGCGAGCATGCCGATGAAATGCATCGACCACACGCCGATGCCCATGGCCAGCGCCCCGCCGCTCATCCACAGGTACACAGCCCGGCCCTGCGCCGTGGCAATACGCCCGACCAGATCAAGCGCGGTGTACGACGCCAGAATGGCAACACACAGCGATACGACGACAAGAGCGGAAGAATAAGTACCAATTAGCATCGATATCTCGACAAGGCCGTGCGGGGTTTCAAAGGGTGACGTGACTCTGCGCAGCCATCCTGTAGCAGCGGCGCAAGCCGCGTCACGAACGCCACGCTGAATCCGACGAAAGGCGCCCAGCGTTGACGCGGCTTGCGCCGCTGCCAGGGACGTGCGCGTGGCAAACCCGCTATTGTGCCGGTTCCTGCCAGCCGCCGCCCAGCGCCGCGATCAACTGCACGCTGGCGACCAGCCGACTCTGCATCAGCGTCAATACGCTGCGTTCGTTGCTCAACGCCGTGGCCTGCACGTTGACCACATCAAGATAGCCAATAAGGCCGGCTTTGTATTGGTTGGATGTCAGTCGCAACGACTCCCGCGCCGCCTGCAGCGCCTCGTTGCGCACCGAGGCTTCCTCGTCGAAGACTTTCAACTGGCTCATGTAGTCTTCCACTTCGCGAAAGCCATCGAGCACCGTCTGCCGATACTGCGCGACGGTCTGGTCATAGGCCGCCTCGCTGCGGTCCACTTCGGCCGCACGCTGCCCACCGTCGAACAGGGTCATCGCCAACTGCGGGCCGACCGACCAGAAACGATTGGGCAACGATACCCAGTTGCTGAAACTGCTGCTGCTGTAGCCGCCCGCCAGACTCAGGGTCAGGTCGGGAAAATAGGCCGTCTTGGCCACGCCTATTTCGGCATTGGCGGCCATCACCGAGCGCTCGGCGGCGGCGATGTCGGGACGGCGCTCAAGCAGTTGCGACGGTAGCGCCAGGGGAATGGCCGGCAACGACGGAATGTCGGTACTGCCGGCCAGGCTGAATTCCGAAGGTGCCATGCCGATCAGCACCGCGATCGCGTTCTCCAACTGCGCCCGCTGCCAGACCAGATCGATCAGGTCGGCCTGGGTCGATTTCAGCTGGGTTTGCGCGAGGAACACCGCATCCTTGCCGGAAATGCCCGCGCGGTACTGATTCTGGGTCAGGTCGAGGGAGCGCTGATACGCCTGGACGGTCGCTTCGAGCAAGCGCTTCTGCTCATCGATCACGCGCAACTGCAGGTAGTTCTGTACCAGCTCCGACTGCAGGCTCAGGCGCATCGCCGCCAGATCCGCCAGGCTGGCCTGGGCGCTGGCGCGGTCGGCTTCCAGCCCGCGGCGCAGTTTGCCCCAGATGTCGGCTTCCCAGCTCACGCCCAGCTGCGTGTTGTAGGTGTCGCGGATACCACTGCTGGATTGGCTCAGGCTCGAACCGCTGCTGCCGGTGCCCTGGCTGGAGCGGGTCTTGCCGGCGCTCAGATCGACGGTGGGAAACAGCGCGCCGCGGGTGCTGCGGACCAGCGCCTGGGCCTGCCGGTATTGCGCTTCGTACTGGGCAACGGTCTGGTTGGAACGGTTGAGCCTGACCACCAGCGCATCGAGTTGGCGATCACCGTACAGTTCCCACCAGGCGCCACGCGCCAGGGCATCGCTGGGATTGGCCTGGCGCCAGCCATCGGCCTGTTTGAATGCCACCGGCGTGGCGATGGTCGGGCGTTGGTAGTCCGGGCCCAGGGTGCAGGCACCCAGCATCAGGCTGCACAGCGCCACACTGGCAAGGCGCGAGACGCGCGGAAAAACGGAATCGGTCATAGCGGAGTGTCCAGAGCGGCATCGGTACGCACGCCGCGCCACGTGTTGAAGCGGTGGCGCAGGCGGTCCAGATAGAGGTAGACCACCGGAGTGGTGTAAAGCGTGAGGATCTGGCTGAACACCAGGCCGCCGATGATGGTCAGGCCCAGCGGCCGGCGCATCTCGGCACCGGCGGCGGTGCTGAACATCAATGGCAGTGCGCCGAGAATGGCCGCCATGGTCGTCATCAGGATGGGGCGCAGGCGCAGCAGGCACGCGCGGCGGATCGACTCGGCCGGGCCCAGCCCCTCGTTGCGCTCGAGCTGCAGCGCCAGGTCGATCATCATGATGGCGTTCTTCTTCACCACGCCGATCAACAGAAACAGGCCCAGCAGCGAGATCAGGCTGAACTGGCCACCGGTGAGGTAGATGCTCAAAAGCGCGCCCACCCCCGCCGAGGGCAAGGTCGACAGAATGGTCAGCGGATGTATGTAGCTTTCGTACAGAATGCCGAGCACCAGATAGACCGCGACCAGCGCGCCGAGAATCATGAACGGCTGGCTCTTCTGCGCCGCCGCGAAGGCATCGCCGGTGCCGGCGACCTTGACGATGATGTCTTCGGGCAGGCCGACTCGCACCAGCGCCCGCTCGATCAACGGCGTGGCGACGTCGAGGGTCACCCCGTTGACCAGGTCGAAGGAGATGCTCTCCGAGGCGAACTGCCCTTCATGGCTGACACTGTCGTCGGCCAGGCTGTTTTCGTAGTGGGCGATGCTCGACAGGGGTACGCGCTTGTTGTCCATGGTGATCACCTGCACCTGCTCCAGGGTGATCGGGTCCTGGGCGTACCTGGGGTTGATTTCCATCACCACCTTGTACTGGTTGAGGCTGTCGTAGATGGTGGAAATCTGCCGCTGGCTGTAGGCGTTGTTGAGCACCGAGGTCACAGTACTCATGTCGATGCCCAGGCGCTTGGCCTTGTCGCGGTCGACGATCAGCGTCACCTGCGCGGCGCCACGCCCTTCGCGCGCATCGATGGCGGTCAGTTCCGGCAGTGCGCGGAAGGCCGCGACGATTTTCGGGTACCAGGTGCGCAAGGCCGACAGATCACCGCTCTGGATGATGTACGAATACTGCGAGGTGCTCTGCTCGCGTGCGCCGCCGAACTGCAGGTCCTGGTCGGCCATCAGCATCAGGCGGCCGCCGGGCACCTTGGGCAGTTCCTTGCGCAGCCGTTCGATGACCTGCTGCGCGTTGATCTTGCGCACTTCGATCGGCTTCAGGCGAACCAGAATGGTCGCGTTGTTGCTGCCGTTGTTGCCGCCAATGAAACCGGCCACGCTGTCGACCGCAGGGTCGGCGAGCAGCGCGCGGCGATAGGTTTCCATCTTCGGCTGCATGACCGAGAACGACAGGCCGTCGTCGCCACGCACGAAGCCGATCAACTGGCCGGTATCCTGTTGCGGCATGAAGGTCTTGGGCACCACCACGTAAAGTGCCACGTTGCCGACGATGGTCAGCAACAGGCTGAGCAGGGTCAGCCGACGATGACGCAAGACCCAGCCAAGGCTGCGGTCGTAGCCGGCGACCATGCGCTGATTGATGCGGTTGCTCAGGCGCTGCAAGCGGTTGTCGTGCTCGGGCCGATGCGGCTTCAACCAGCGCGCGCAAAGCATTGGGGTCAGGGTCAGGGAAACGAACAGCGAAACCACGATGGCCACGGCCAGGGTGATGGAGAATTCGCGGAACAGGCTCTCGATGATGCCACCGATGAACAGGATCGAGAGGAACACCGCCACCAGCGAGACGTTCATCGACAGCAGGGTGAAGCCCACTTCCTGCGTGCCCAGGTAGGCGGCGCGCAGCGGCGGCACGCCGTCGTCAATGTGCCGGGAAATGTTCTCGAGCACCACGATGGCGTCATCCACCACCAGCCCGGTCGCCAGGATCAGCGCCATCAACGACAGGTTGTTCAGCGAGAAACCCCACAGGTACATGATCGCGAACGTGCCGACCAGCGACACCGGAACGGCCAGGGTGGGAATCAGCGAGGCGCGGAAATTGCCCAGGAACAGGAACACCACCAACACCACCAGCACCACGGCGATGAGCAGGGTCATCTCGGCCTCGTGCAGGGTGGCGGTGATCACTGGCGAGCGGTCCATGGCGATGTTCAGCTCGACACTTTCGGGCAACAGCGCTTCCAGGGCCGGCAGCTGTTCCTTGATCTGGCTGACGGTCTGGATGATGTTGGCGCCAGCCTGACGGTTGATCACCAGCAGCACGGCCGAGTTGTCGTTGTAGAAGCCGCTGTTGTAGCGATCTTCCACACCGTCGGTGACCTTGGCCACATCGCTCAGGCGCAGCACCGAGCCGTCCTGGTAGCGAATGATCAGTGGCTTGTAGTCGTCGGCCTTGTCCAACTGGTCGTTGGCCTGCACCTGCCACTGGCGCTCGCCGTCCTCGACGAAACCGATGGGCCGGCGCACGTTGGTGCCGTCGATGGCCGTGCGCACGTCATCGAGCGAGACGTTGTACTGGTTGAGCAACTGCGGTTCGAGCTCGATGCGCACTGCGGGCAGCGAGCTGCCGCCGATCTGCACCTCCCCTACCCCGGGCACCTGGGACAGGCTCTGCGACAGGATGGTCGAGGCCAGGTCATAGAGCTTGCCCTTCTCCAGCACATTGGAGGTCAGCGACAGGACCATGACCGGGGCTTGCGAGGGGTTGATCTTCTTGTAGGTCGGCATGCTGCGCATACCGCTGGGCAACAGGTTGCGCGAAGCGTTGATCGCCGCCTGCACTTCACGGGCCGCGCCGTTGATGTCGCGGTCGAGGTCGAACTGCAGAATGACCCGCGTCGAGCCCTGGCTTGAGCGGCTGCTCATGGTGGTCACGCCCGGAATCGCCCCGAACGAGCGTTCCAGGGGCGTGGCCACGGTCGAGGCCATGACCTCGGGGCTGGCACCGGACAGGTTGGCGGAAACCACGATCACCGGAAAGTCCATGCTCGGCAGCGGCGACACTGGCAGCAGGCTGAAGCTGACCCCGCCGAGCAGCATGATCGCCACGCTCATCAGGAAGGTCGCCACCGGGCGGCGGATGAAAGGTCCGGACAGGTTCATGATTCAGCCTGTTCCACGGCGGCCGGCTGGCGTCCCCAGCGCCGCCCCAGGCGGTCGAAGTACAGGTAGATGACAGGGGTGGTGAACAGGGTCAGCACCTGGCTCACCAACAGCCCGCCGACCATCACCAGCCCCAGCGGCTGACGCAGTTCCGCACCCGAGCCACTGGCAAGCATCAGCGGTACCGCGCCGAACAGCGCGGCCATGGTGGTCATCAGGATCGGCCGGAAACGCAGCAGCGCGGCCTGGTAGATTGCGGTTTCCGGGTCCAGACCCTGATTGCGCTCGGCCTCCAGGGCGAAGTCGATCATCATGATCGCGTTTTTCTTGACGATGCCGATCAGCAGGATGATGCCGATGATGGCGATCATGCCCAGGTCGTTGCCGCTGATGAGCAATGCCAGCAGGGCCCCCACCGCCGCCGAGGGCAGCGTCGACAGAATGGTGATGGGGTGGATGTAGCTCTCGTAGAGCACACCCAGCACGATGTACATGGTGACGATGGCCGCCAGCACCAGCAGCAAGGTGCTCTGCAGCGACGCCTGGAAGGCCTCCGCCGCACCCTGGAACTGGGTCTGCACACCCAACGGCATGCCGATGTCGCGCTGCACCTGCTCGATCACGTCGACCGCCTTGCCCAGGGCCACGCCCTCGGCCAGGTTGAACGACATCATCACCGCCGGAAACTGACCGATGTGCGCGATCGCCAGTTGCGCCTGGCGCTGTTCGATGTGCGCCAGGCTCGACAGGCGCACCTGGGTGCCGCTGGTCGCCGTGGTGTCGCTGTCGGCGGTCTGGTTGGTGGTACCGGTGCCGTTGACACTGGCCTTGACGTAGATCTGCTCCAGCGCCTGCGGTCCCAGGGTGCTGGCATCGGTGGCCTGCAGCACTACGCGGTATTGGCTGGACTGGGTATAGATGGTGGAAATCTGTCGTTGACCGAAGGCGTCGTACAGCGCGTCGGTGATATCGGCGACGTCCACTCCGACCCGCTTGGCAGCATCGCGGTCGATCACCAGGTACACCTGCAGGCCTTTGTCCTGCAGGTCGCTGGCGACATCGGTGAGCTCGGGTCGCTGCTTCAGGGCGTCCACCAGGCGTGCGCTCCAGGTGGCGAGCAGGTCGGCATCCGGAGACGACAGGCTGAACTGGTACTGGGTGCGGCTGACCCGGTCTTCGATGGTCAGGTCCTGCACGGGTTGCATGAACAGGCGCATGCCCAGCAGCTTGTCGACCTCCGGCTGCAGGCGCGCAATGATCTGGCTGGCCGTGAGGTCGCGCTCGCCGTGGGGCTTGAGGTTGATCAGCAGCCGGCCACTGTTGAGCGTGGCGTTGTCGCCGTCTACCCCGATGTACGAAGACAGGCTGGAGACGGCTGGATCCTGCAGGATGATCTTGGCCAGGGCTTGCTGCCGCTCGCTCATGGCCTTGAAGGAAATGGATTGCGGGGCCTCGGAAATGCCCTGGATGACCCCGGTGTCCTGCACCGGGAAAAAACCCTTGGGGACCACCAGGTACAGCAGCACCGTCAGGCCCAGGGTGGCAACCGCCACCAGCAGGGTCAGCGGCTGGTGGCGCAGCACCCAGCGCAGACCGCCGGCGTAGCGCGCGATCAGCCAGTCGATCCAGGCGCCGCTGGCCTTGTAGAAGCGGCCCTGCTCCTCTTCCTTCGGCTCGCGCTTGAGCAGGCGCGCGCACATCATCGGCGTCAGAGTCAGCGAGACCACCAGGGAAATGAGGATGGCTACCGCCAGGGTAATGGCGAACTCGCGGAACAGGCGCCCGACCACGTCGGCCATGAACAGCAGCGGGATCAGCACCGCGATCAACGAGAACGTCAGCGACAGCAGGGTGAAGCTGATCTGCCGCGCGCCCTTGAGCGCAGCCTGCATCGGTGTTTCGCCTTCTTCGATGTGGCGCGAGATGTTTTCCAGCATGACGATGGCGTCGTCGACCACGAAGCCGGTGGCCACGGTCAGCGCCATCAGGGTCAGGTTGTTGATCGAGAACCCGGCCAGGTACATCACGCCGAAGGTGCCCACCAGCGACAGCGGCACGGCGATGGACGGAATCAGGGTGGCGCTGAAGCGACGCAGGAACAGGAAGGTGACCATCACCACCAGGGCAATGGCGATAAGCAGTTCGTGCTGCACGTCGGTGACCGAGGCGCGGATGGTCTGGGTGCGGTCGGTCAGCACGGTGACGTCGAGCCCGGCCGGCATGGTGTCGGTGATGGTCGGCAGCAGTGCCTTGATCCGGTCGACCACGTCGATGACGTTGGCGCCCGGCTGGCGCTGGATGTTGAGCAGTACCGCCTGGTTCTGATTGGCCCAGGCAGCCAGCCGCTCGTTCTCGGCGCCGTCGACGATCTGCGCGACGTCACGCAGGCGCAGCGGCCCGCCATTGTTGTACGCCAGGATCAGATTGGCGTATTCCTCGGGGGAGCGCAGCTGGTCGTTGGCGTCGAGCATCGACACCCGCGTGGGCCCGTCGAAGTTGCCCTTGGGCTGGTTGACGTTGGAGGCGCCGATCAGGGTGCGCACGTCGGACAGGTTCAGGCCGTTGGCCGCCAGGGCTTCAGGGTTGACCTTGATGCGCACCGCCTGGCGCTGCCCTCCAGCGATGCTGACCATGCCCACGCCACTGATCTGAGCGATCTTCTGCGCCATGCGGGTGTCGACCAGGTCGTTGAGCTTGGGCAGCGGCATGGTCTTGGAGCTGATGGCTATGGTCAGCACCGGGGTGTCAGCCGGGTTGACCTTGTTGTACACCGGCGGCGCGGGCAGATCGGACGGCAACAGGTTGCTCGCCGCATTGATCGCCGCCTGCACCTGCTGCTCGGCGACGTCCATGTTGATTTCCAGGCTGAAGCGCAGGGTCAGCACCGACGCGCCGCCCGAGCTGGTCGAGGCCATCTGGGTCAGGCCGGGCATCTGCCCGAACTGGCGTTCGAGGGGGGCGGTGACCGCACTGGTCATCACCTGCGGGCTCGCGCCGGGATAGAGCGTCATGACCCGAATCGTCGGGTAGTCGACCTGCGGCAGCGCCGACACCGGCAGCAAACGATAGGCGAGCACGCCCGCCAGAACGATGGCGAGCATGGTCAGCGTCGTTGCGACAGGCCGCAGGATGAACAGCCGCGAGATATTCATGCGCCGGTCTTGCCCGTCGTTCCAGGCACAGCGGCTCCGTCCTGCCCCTGCAGGTGTTGCCCAGGCGAGGTCGGCACCTTGGCGCTGTCATCGACCACTTCGACACGGCTGCCGTCGCGCAGGCGGTCGGTGCCTTCGAGCACCACCCGGTCGCCTTGCGCCAGGCCCTGCTCGACGACGGTATTGCTGCCGTCGGTCGCGCCCACCTTGAGCTGGCGAATCTTGACCTTGTCGTTGCCATCCATGGCGTAGACGAAGGTGCCGTCGACGCCATACTGAACGGCCGCCGAGGGCACCAGCACCACGCCCTTGAGGGTATCGGACAGCAGCCGTACGTTGACGAACTGGTTGGGGAACAGGGCTTCGTCCTGGTTCTCGAAGCGCGCCTTGAACTTCAGCGTGCCGGTGGTGGTGTCGATCTGGTTGTCCAGGCTGCCAAGCACACCGGTGGCCTGTTTGCGCGTGTCGCCTCGGTCCCAGGCCTCAACTGCCAGTTTCGCGCCGCTGCGATAGCGCGCCAGCACCGGGGTGAGCTGGCTTTCAGGCAAGGTGAAGGCCACCGTGATCGGCTGCACCTGAGTGATCACCACCAGCGCATTGGTGTCGTTGGCGGCCACCAGGTTGCCGATGTCCAGCTGGCGCAAGCCCAGACGGCCGGCAATGGGCGCGCGGATGCGGGTGAAGTCGAGGTTGAGCTTGGCGTCGTTGACCGCAGCCTGGTTGGTCTGGATGGTGCCCTGATATTGGCCCACCAGTGCCTGCTGGGTGTCCAGGGTCTGGCGGGCGATGCTGTCTTCGGCGAACAGACCCTTGTAACGCTGCAGGTCGATCTGCGCGTTCTTCAGCTGTGCCTGGTTCTGCGCCAGCGTGCCCTGGGCTTGCTGCAGGGCGATTTCATAGCTGCGCGGGTCGATTTCGGCCAGCAGGTCCCCGGCCTTGACTCGCTGCCCTTCCTGGAAGTTGACCTTGATCAGTTCGCCTGCGACACGGCTGCGCACATTCACGGTATTGGTCGCCGTCACCGTACCCAGGGCCTTGTAATACACCGGGAAGTCGCCGGTGATCACCTCGGCAACACGCACCGGGGTGGGCTCGGCAGAGCCGCCGAAGCCGGGCCGCGCGGCACCTGCATTGCGCCCGGCGGCGGGCGCCGAGGCCGCGTCGTTCTGGGAATTCTTGGTGGCTGGCCAGAACCACCAGCACAACACGGCGACAACCACCACCATCAACAGGCCGAACAGCCAGCGACGCGATTTACGGGGACCTGGGGACTGCATTGAATGATCGACCATTGTGCGGGTGGGCTTCTACTTTGAGGAGGCTGAACGATAAGGAGTCGGGATGCATAAGCAAAGCGCCTTTACGGGCAATTTACCTTGGCAGGAAATAACACGCCCTGTAGCAGCGGCGCGAGCCGCGTCGTGGCTTGCGCGCAAGCATCAGACACATCGCAGTGCTCCCGGACGCGGCTTGCGCCGCTGCTACAGGAGCGCGGTGCTGCCGGACGCGGCTTGCGCCGCTGCTACGGGAGCGTGGTGCTGCCGGACGCGGCTTGCGCCGCTGCTACGGGAGCGCGGTGCTGCCGGACGCGGCTTGCGCCGCTGCTACGGGAGCGCGGTGTCGCCGGACGCGGCTTGCGCCGCTGCTACGGGAGCGCGGTGTCGCCGGACGCGGCTTGCGCCGCTGCTACAGAAACATCGCAATTTTTGTAGCAGCGGCGCGAGCCGCGTCCGGGGTCACTGCGGGCTGTCAGATACTGCGACGGATCACTTCAGTACAGCGAGGGCGGCTGCGTAGTCAGGTTCCTGGCCGATTTCCGGTACCAGCTCGCTGTGCAGCACCTTGTCGTTCTCGTCGAGTACCACGACTGCACGCGCGGTCAGCCCCTTGAGGGCACCGTCGGCAATGTCGACGCCATAGGCGTGATGAAAATCATGGGCGCGGAAAGTCGACAGGTTCTGGACGTTTTCCAGGCCTTCGGCGCCGCAGAAACGGGCCTGGGCGAACGGCAGATCGGCGGAGATGCAGAGGATGGCCGTATTGGCCACGTCGTTGGCCTGGGCATTGAACTTGCGCACGGAAGTGGCGCAAGTCGGGGTATCGATGCTTGGGAAAATGTTCAGCACCTTGCGCTTGCCGGCCAGGCTTTGCAGCGACACCTCGGCCAGGCCACCGCCGACCAGGGTGAACGCCGGCGCCTGGGCACCGACCTGGGGAAGCTCGCCACTGACGTTGATCGCGTTGCCTTTGTGCGTCACTTGAGCCATGAGCCTTGTCCTTTTTCGGGATTGAGAAAGGGCAAAGTTAACCATGAAAAGTGACGCACGGCCTATGCGTAGATTGAAAATAAGTGTTCCAGCCACACAGACGCCCTGGCACTCCTGAAACGAGGCTCAACCAGCTCTGGCACGGGCATGGACAGTGGTGGCAGGTTGCGGCTTTTCCAGTTCCAGAACGAGCCGTGCCCGTTCGACAGCGCTGACCACTCGTTGAAAGGGAATATCCGCCTTGAAGAGCTCGACCTCATCGGTCTGCTCGTTCAACAGCTTGATACACAGCGATTCATCGCCGATCACTGTGCACACGCATTTGCGTGGCAAAAACGCCAGTTCGACGATATTGCGCAGCTCCAGCGCGCTGAGTCCGGGGGGAAGCATGGTCTATCTCCTGTAGAGCCTGTGATCGGCGTCCTACCCGCGGCGGACTAGGCCTCGGGACTACAGAACAGTTTCGTTCCAAGAGATATATACCTGCGCTCGAACAGGTGCAACGAGAGTTTGCGGCTCAGCGAAAAATCAGCGCAACCCACTGAAATCAATAGAAATAAAATACTTGTACAGAAATTTCAAAGAAGCGTTTCAGCACCGTGAAAGCCCTACAATGCTTGCAGTCGGCGGCGTCGCGCTGCTCAGTCGCGCGGCTTTGGAATCAGCCCCTGAAGCTGCTGGGCGAAGAAATCGGCATCCAGCACATTGGACTCCGCTTCCTTGGTGCCACGTTCCTTGCGCCAGTACCAGGCACCATCCGCCGAGTCCTTGACGATGGAAATGCTGCCGTGACGATCCGAAGTCAGACCCGCGACGGCTATCACCATCGCCCCACCCTGCCCCATCACCTGCGGCACCAGTTCGACCCGGCGCTGGGCGAGAATGATTGCCAGCGATTCACTGATGAAAGGCGAGTGCTCGCTGGGGTAATTGCTGCTGGTGGCGACCCAGGGCGAACGTTCGATCGCCAGCAGTTGCCGATCGGTAAGGGGCGCCAGCCAGGTTTCGATTTGACCGAACAGTGCCTGGATGCTGGCTTGCCAGTGCTGGCACTGGTCCTTGAACGCCTGCTGCAGGCGTTGCTGGGCTGCGGCGTGTTCCTTGAGCATGTCAGCCAGTTGCTGTACTTCGTCCATCGCGACCACCTCGGTGCGCGCCCGCCCTGGGCATGCCGCAAATCGGCGGCCGCAGGTCGGGCATCGAGGGTCAGTGTAACAGGCTTGCTCAGGCGCTCAGCGAATAGACCAGCGCCGAAATCGCCACCAGGCCTACCAGCGTCACGAATACGTTGGACACGTGCCCGGCGTACTTGCGCATGGCCGGCACACGCCGGATCGCGTACATCGGCATGAGGAACAGCAGCGCGGCAATGACCGGCCCGCCGAAGCTTTCGATCATGCGCACAATGTTCGGATTGAGCGTGGCGACGAGCCAGCAGACCAACAACATGAACAGTGCGGTGAAACGATCCAGGGCCTTGGCATTGGGCCGACGGCCGGATTTCAGAACCAGACCCTTGATGCCTTCGCTGGCACCGATGTAGTGGCCCAGGAACGATTTGGCGATGGCCACGATCGCAATCAGCGGTGCGGCGAACGCTATCACCGGATTGCTGAAGTGGTTGGCCAGGTAGGACAGGATCGACAGGTTCTGCGCCTTGGCTTCGGCAAGCTGCTCAGGCGACAGGGTCAGCACGCAACTGAACACGAAGAACAGCACCAGCACCACCATCAAGCCATGGGCGCGCGCCAGGATCTGGCTGCTGCGCTGGTCGGCGTGCTCGCCGTAGCGACGCTTCTGGTCCACGGCGAAGGCCGAGATGATCGGCGAATGGTTGAAGGAAAACACCATTACCGGGATCGCCAGCCACAGGGTATGGATCAGCGCACCGGGCGCGGGCAGGTCCCCGGCGGTCGCCAGGATGCCACCATTCCAGTGCGGAATCAGGTACAGCGCGAGCAACACCAGCGCGACGATGAACGGATAGACCATCAGGCTCATCGCCTTGACGATGAACTGTTCGCCGCAGCGCACCACGATCAACAGACCGAGAATCAGTACCAGCGCCAGCACCGCCCGTGGCGGCGTATCCATGTGCAACTGATGCTCCATGAAACTGCCGACGGTGTTGGTCAGGCCCACGCTGTAGATCAGCAGGATCGGAAAGATGGCGAAGAAGTACAGCAGCGTTATCAACGCCCCCGCCTTGAGGCCGAAGTGCTCCTCCACGACATCGGTGATGTCCGTGCCGGCGCGGCCGGAAAGCACGAAGCGGGTCAGGCCCTGGTGCGCGTAGTAGGTCATCGGGAACGCCAGCACGGCCAGGATGACCAGCGGCCAGAAACCACCAAGGCCGGCGTTGATCGGCAGGAACAAGGTGCCGGCGCCGATCGCAGTGCCGAACAGGCCGAGCATCCAGGTGGTGTCGTGGCGGCTCCAGGGGCTCAGGGCGGCGGGCGCCTGGGCGTAGCGTGGGTCGAGGCTGTTGGCCTGCTCGTTCATCCGGTCGAATCTCCGCTTGCCTGTGTTCAACTGATGGCCGGAAGCGGGAAAAACGTGCAGCTGGCAGCGCCCCGGCCTTGAAAAGGGGCGTGATTGTCCAAGATTGTGCAAGGAAAGCAAAGGGTTAGTCGAGCAACGGTCCGTCGGTGCACGGCCATCCGGCCCGACAACGGCGCGTTTAGGTCGAGGTTGCCAGCCATTTCTCCGGTACGAGGCTCTGCACCAGCCAGGTCGCGGTAGTGTCCGCGGGCATGGGCCTGGCGAAGTAATAGCCCTGGACATAGCGACAACCCAGCAATGCCAGCGCCTGCGCCTCCTCGCGGGTTTCCACCCCTTCGAAGATGCAATCCAGATCCATGTCCTGGGTCAAGGCCAGCAGCGATTTGACGATCTTGTAGCTGGCCGGTTTCTCGTGCAGGCGGGCGACGAAACTGCGGTCCACCTTGAGCTTGGTCAGGGCCAGCGCGTGTAGATGGCTCAGGCTCGAATATCCGGTACCGAAGTCGTCGAGCGAAATACCGCAGCCCAGGGCCCGCAGGGATGCGATCGCTTCCTGAACCAGGTCCAGATCCTGCAGGGTCGCCGTTTCGGTGATTTCCAGGTCGACTCGGCTGGGGTCGAACGGGCCGTTGGCCAGGAGTTTGACGATGGCCTGCACGGCTTCGGGGGAGCCGCAGTCGTGGGCCGACAGGTTGAAGGACAAACGGATCGGCGCCGGCCAGGTGCATGCACCCTGCAGGGCCTTGGCCAACAGTGGCAGGGTCAGACGATTTATCATGCCGCTGCGCTCGGCGACCGGAATGAACTGGCCGGGCGGCACGGGCCCCAGCTCCACGCTCTGCCACCGAGCCAAGGCTTCGAACGCCACGGTGGCGCCTGTCTGCAACTCGACGATGGGCTGGAAGGCGACGCTGAACTCGCGATCCAGATCGGCACGACGCAGCGCCTGCTCGGTGAGGATCGCGCTCTGCAACTGCTTCCTGTGCAGCGCCGAGAACAGCGACATGTGACCGACGACATGGCGCTTGCTGTGGTACAGCGCGTAGTCGGCGTACTCGAACAGCTCGTGCGCATCGGTGGCAAGGTCCGGGAAGGTCGCCAGGCCCATCGAAACACCGACCTGGATGGGCACATCGACC
This sequence comes from Pseudomonas sp. CFBP 8771, assembly GCF_014841695.1. NCBI lineage: Bacteria > Pseudomonadati > Pseudomonadota > Gammaproteobacteria > Pseudomonadales > Pseudomonadaceae > Pseudomonas > Pseudomonas sp. CFBP 8771. The sequence continues at coordinate 145,352 of NZ_JACYUJ010000003.1, forward strand.
AACAGGTAGGGCTTGCCCAGTTCGATGCAGATGCGTTCGGCAAAGGCTGCAATCTGCGCGTTGTCGCCGCAATCGGGCAGGATCAGTGCAAACTCGTCGCCACCCAGACGCGCAACGTGAACGCCATCCGGCAGCAGCGCAGCGAGGCGCGTGCCGACCTCGGCCAACAGGCGGTCGCCGACACTGTGCCCGTACAGGTCGTTGACCGGCTTGAATCCGTCCAGATCGAGAATGCCCACGCCCAGTCTGTGCCCCTGCTCCCCTGCCTGGGCCAGACAGGTGTCCAGGCAGTTGAAGAACCAGCGGCGATTGGGTAGCCCGGTCAGGCTGTCCTTGTTGGCCAGCAGGAAGTTCTCGTCGCTCAGCGCTTCGCTGTGCGCCTGGGCGTTCACCAGGCCGGTGAAGTTGCGGTAGTTGTTCTGCAACACCACCAGCATGATGCCCGTGACCAGCATCACGTTGACGCTGGTGGCGATGAACGTCGGGTTATCGGTGGAGGCGAAAAAGGCAATGAAGGCCACGTTGACCACGGCGGCCGTCATCAGGGCGGCGGAGCGCAGGTGCATGAGGCAGAAAATGCAGCCGATCACCGTGATAGCCATGTAGAAGGCCACATGGGCCTTGGCATAGCTGTCGCCATAGGGAAACAGCGCCAGCGCCCAAACGGTGAAACCGATGGCCACGACACAACAGATGCGGTTGGTCCGCGCCAGCGCCTGGGCGACTTCGACGTCGTCGGGTTGCTGCTGCCAACCGCGGCGCCAGGCCAACGCTCGTACCAGGCTGATGAGGGTCAGTACCAGCGGTATGTGCACGGTCATCCACACGGGCGAGCTGGCCATGTGGGTGAAGGCCAGCGCCCAGCTGTTGATGAGCAGGATGAAGTACATCAGGGGAATCTGCCTGGCCAGGGCCTGGTACTGGGCCGCCAGCAGACGCGAATTGCCTTGAGGTACGCTGCACAACCGTTTGATCAGCGCGAACAGGCCGGTGCAGGTGAAGCGTCTGGTCGTAGACATCATGTCCGAACGTATGGGTGTAATCAGAAGTTGTCGGCCGAACTCAGCTTTACTGTAGCCAACCGTGGGTCATCCAGGCAGTTTATTTGCGAGCGTCCGAATGTTCTGCAGAGGCTGCATCCGCTTTGCCACCCAGGTACCAGCCCACCACTCCCCACAGCGCTGCGCAGGCAGCGCCCACCAGGGCGATCAGCAGCACGCCGTGTCCGAGCAGGTCGAGCAGGCTCTTCACCCAGCCACTGAAGGCATCGCCGCCGCGGTAGACCACCGTGTCGATGAAGTTCTTCGCCTTGTATTTGGTTTCGGCGTCCAATGGGGCGAAGAGCATTTCGCGACCGGGACGTACGAAGGCGTATTCGCCGATGCGGCGCACGATCATCAGCCCAGCCAGCATGGCGAAAGTGGGTGCCAGCGCCAGGCCGATGAAGCCCAGGCAGACCAGCGCCGGCACCAGCGCCAGCAAGGTCTTCACTCCCAGCCGTTGCGCCAGCCGGCCGGTGATGAACAACTGCGCGATGAGCGCACCGGCCTGGACCACGAAATCGATGATGCCGAATACCCGCACCTGTTCCTCGCGACCGGGGAAGCGTTCGGCGACCAGACGGGCCTGTTCGAAATACAGAAAGGTGCTGACCGTGGCCAACAGCACGACGAAGGCGCAAATGCCCAGCAGGTAGCGCGATTGCAGCACACGCGTCAGCCCACTGAACGGGTTGCCGGCCACCGGCTTGCGCGGGCTTTCGGCGTGCGCGGCACCCGGCCGCCCTGCCCCGTGCTCGGCACGCCAGCTCATCAATCGGTGTTTCAGCAAGATCGCGACGCCAAGCAATGCTGCCGCCAGTATCGACAGCCCGCTGGCGCCGATGGCGCCGACCAGCAGCGCGCTCGTGGCCGGCCCCGCCAGGCCGCCGACGCTGGCTCCAGCGGCGATGAACGCGAACAGGCGCTTGGCCTGGGCGCCATCGAACACATCGGCCATCAAGCTCCATGCCACCGAGATGACGAACAGGTTATAGACCGAGATCCATACGTAGAAGATTCGCGCCAGCCAGATGCCCTGCTCGGCAGCAGCGAAGGCGGCGGCGAACAGCAACAGGTTGCCGCCGAAGAATCCGTATACCCAGTCGATGTAGTGAAGCCTGGGCACCCTGGAGTTGAGCCAGCCGAACAGCGGCACGGCCACCAGCATCGCGACGAAGGTGGCCGTGAACAACCATTGCAGGTTTTCCACACCGCCCTGGATGCCCATGGATTCGCGGATCGGCCGCAGCATGAAATAGCCGCAGAACAGGCAGAAAAACAACGCGAACGCGGCCAGCGCTGCCCGCCCTTCATCGGCTCGGGCATTGATCGCCTGACGCAGACGCGCACTGACGCTGATCATAGGTAGCGCACCTCAGGCGAATTCGGCGGCGATGCGTTGCAACTGGCCGGCATCGGGCAGGCGGCCCTGGCCGGCCAACAGGTTGTCGAGGACATAGCGCGGCTGCGAGGTGGCTGGAATCACCGTGGTGACCGCAGGGTTGGCCAGCACGAACTTGAGCATCAACTGGGCCCATGAACTGGCATCCAGCTCGGCCGCAGCCCACTCGGGAAGAGCGCGGCCTTTGACCTTGGCGAACAGCCGGCCAGCTTCGAACGTGCGGTTGATCAAGGTGGCTATGCCGTGATCGGCGCAGTACGGCAACAGGGTACGCTCGGCGTTGCGCGCGCCTATCGAGTAGTTGACCTGGACGAAATCGACCGGCTCTTTCTTCAGCACGGCCAGCAGCTCGTCGTGGGCCGATTCCACGTAATGCGTCACACCAATGTAGCGAATACGGCCTTGGGCCTTGAGTTCACGCAGCAATGCCAACTGGGTACGGGTGTCCTGCAGGTTATGGACCTGGATGAGGTCGATCCTGTCGGTCTGCAGCGCCTTGAAGCTGGCTTCGATCTGGCGCATGCCGGCCTCGCGTCCGGTCGCAGATACCTTGCTTGCGAGAAACACCTTGTCGCGCACGCCGGCCTGGTTCACCAGGTCGCCGGTCACCTGCTCGGCGCGACCATAGCTGGGCGCCGTGTCGATCACCCTGGCGCCACCATCGACGAAGGCCCTGAGCACATCGCGCAGAGGCGCCATGTCTGCCGAAGCGGGGTCGACGTTGAATGTCTGCGAGGTACCCAGGCCGATAGCCGGAAGCTGTTCACCGGAGGCGGGAATCTTGCGCTGCAACAAGGGTTGTGCGGCGAATGCCAGGGGTGACATGAGCGAGCCCCAACTGGCGGCTGCGCTCAACATGGCGGTGTACTGAACGAATTGGCGGCGGGTCGGCATGGAGTAGCCCCTCAGGGTTTTCACGCGAGTCGGGAAGACATTTCCCACGAAGATGGCAGACCCCAGTATGGCCAAGCACACAGGATTCGGGGCGCCATTGATGACAAATGAAACATCAGGACAACAAATTTTCGACCGCGAGATCGCATTACACCAGGCTCAAACGACACGCCCCCGGGCAATGGAATCGCGCCGGGGGCGTTTTTTGTCATGCAACTGCTGGATGAATCAGTGCATGAATAGCGCGATCAAGATGATGATCGGGATAGGCACACCGAGGAAAAACAAGAGAATCGAGCGCATGGCAGTACTCCTTGATCAGCGAATCGAAGTGGGTGCGTGAGTGCGGGTGCGGTCGCGTTCATGCCAGACTACGGCATCCCGGCTGCGGCCACCGAAGGTCGCCGCGAAGCTGGCAAAGAACGCGCCGCAGAGCAAGGCGACGAACGTCCACAGCGCCGTGGCGGCAGCAACTTTCTTAGCGGTATCGGCAGCCTGGCGGGCGGCCATTTCAGCGTCTTCGACCGACTTCAACGCCTGACCGTAGACCTGATCGACGCGCTGCTCGGCCTGAGCCTGGGTCAGGTTGGTACGCTGGCTGACCAGTTGCGCCAGATAGGCGCGGTCTTCACCGGCGAGCTGGCCATCGTTGCTCACCGTCCGGGCGAAGATGCGAGTCACCACGGCATGGGCTGCGTCATCGCTGACCGCTACCGGGCGGTTGTCGCGAAACAGCATGTCGACGAAGTAGCCGTACGGGTCGCTGGCGTTGTCATTCGCGGAACTGCCCGCTGCCACGGCGGCACCGGAGGCAACGCTGGCGCCGGCCTGCACGCCGCCGCCGATCGCACTGCCGACCGAACCCAACACCAGCATCGCAGTGACCAGCGAGGCCACTGCCCACGCCAGGAAACCGTGCGCGGTATCGCGGAAGTACACTTCGTCGCCGTGCATGTTGGCCCACTTCACCCGCAAGCGACCGGCCAGATAACCGCCCATTCCGGAAGCGACGATTTGCGTGAATGTCAGCCAAATGACCGTGGAAACGCCGAGCGTAGTGGCGCTCACACCCTTGTCGGCCCACGGCGATATGGCCGAAAATCCGAGGCCGAAGCCCAGCACCACGAGGATCATGGACAAGGCGGCGGCACCCGCTGCGCCGGCGAAAATCGCGGCCCAGGAAACACCAGAGTGATTGGAACTGTCCGTCGAAGCGGATAGCGCGGCAGGAGGAAGGTGGTCAGCAGGGGTCATCATTATTGTCGTGCTCCTAGCAGGTTCAACGTGTGTGATCGCTCACGTAATGCTTGCGGGGAGAACAATGCACCACGCGTGCCACACCACTTAAAAACAATAACGTTTTAAATCATTAGGTTACGATGCAAACCTAGACGCAGGCTCATGCAATATGCCCGAACCGTCAATGACTGACCGGGCTTTCTGCATTGTTTGGAAACGTAAATAGAGTTGACTACAACTCAGTCGTATTTTTCTGCTGCGCAGGATAGAACTCACCTTCCATGTACTGCTTTTCCAGAGCAGTCCGCAGCCTGGCCTCTACCGCCGCAACGGCGGAATTATCGGCAAAGTCAGGAATGAGCAGCCACAGACGCTGCAGATTCTGCTCATGGGTACCTTCGCTGAGCATGTCGTGGCTGACAGCCGGACTTCCACGCCAGAAACACAGAGTGTCGAGCTCGCTTTCAGCACTGAATGTGCATGCCGGGCCCGCCAGCCATATTTCACTGACGGTGCGCAGATTGGTTTGTTCTATATCGTGTTGCTGGATTCTAAGTGGCATTGCATTACCCATTGCGCAGGAACGATACGGCTTGGAACCCACCGCACCTGCCCAAGTTCTACCGGGAATGCCATTGTCGAGAATGCCCCTGTCGGGCCAGACCCTGCTCGTTGAAAGGAGATGGAACATGAAAAACCTGATCACAGCCCTGGCGCTGGGCGCGTCCCTGGCCCATGCCAGCGACGGCAACCCGCTGGTTGCCGAACGCTGGCAGAGTCGTCCACTGATCGTCATTGCGCCTGATGCACGCGATGCCACCCTGGTCGACCTGCGCACCGCGCTGGCCAGGCCGGTCAACCGCGAGGCGTTCGTCGAACGCGAGATGGTGCTCTACGAAATCGTCGGCGGCCGGGCCAGCCGCAATGGCCAGCCGTTGAGCAATGAGTCCAGCGCGGCGCTGCTCAAGGCGCTCAGGCACCCGGCCGATGCCCAGGCCCGGGTCTTGCTGGTGGGCAAGGACGGCGGCATCAAGGTCGACCAACCGGGGCCCGTCGATCCGCAGGCTTTGTTCAGCACCATCGACCGCATGCCGATGCGCCAGGGCGAGTGAATCGACGAGTCAGATGCCTTCGCGGGCGATGTCCATGGCGAAGTAAGTGAAGATCAGGTCGGCGCCGGCGCGCTTGATCGCGCCCAGGCTCTCGCGGACGATACGCTGCTCGTCCACCGCGCCTGCCTGGCCGGCAAACTTGATCATCGCGTATTCGCCACTGACCTGGTACGCAGCCAGCGGCAGGCGCGACGCCTCGCGGATATCGCGAATGATGTCGAGGTAGGCCCCTGCAGGCTTGACCATCAAGGCGTCCGCGCCCTCCTGCTCGTCGAGCAGCGATTCGCGCACGGCTTCACGACGGTTCATGGGGTTCATCTGGTACGTCTTGCGATCACCCTTGAGGGCCGTGCCACCGGCTTCGCGGAACGGGCCGTAGAACGACGACGCGAATTTGGTCGAATAGGCCATGATCGACGTGTCGAAGAAACCGGCTTCGTCCAGCGCAGCACGGATCGCCTGGACCTGACCGTCCATGGCCGCCGACGGCGAAATGAAATCGGCACCGGCGCGGGCCGCAACCACGGCCTGCTTGCCGAGGTTGATCAAGGTGGCGTCGTTGTCGACATGCTCACCGTGGAGAACCCCGCAGTGACCATGGGAGGTGTACTCGCAGAAACAGGTGTCGGCCATGACCACCATCTCGGGAGCGGTGTCCTTGCAGATACGGGCAATGCGCGCCACCAGACCGTTTTCGTTCCAGGTGTCGCTGCCATCGGCATCGAGGTGGTGAGACACGCCGAACGTCATCACCGATTTGATGCCGGCACGCGCGTAGCGCTCGATCTCGCCCGCAAGCTTCGACTCGGGAATGCGCATGACTCCCGGCATGCTGTTGATGGGCACGAAGTCGTCGATCTCTTCTTCGACGAAAATCGGCAGCACCAGGTCGCCAAGATTGAATTCGGCTTCCTGGAACAGATCGCGGAAAGAAGCGTTGCGGCGCAGGCGGCGCGGCCTGGCGGAAGGAAACTGGCTGGGCATCATGGATTCCACTGATAAGGGCGTACGGCATCGAACGGGCAAGCTTAGGCCGGGAGACGGGCGCCGGGCAAACCGGATTTCGATAAAGCTGAGTTGCACGGCAGGTAACAATTGGTTGAAGTGCAGAGCACGGCCTTGCAACGCAACTTACCCGGCCGCTCAAGGGTCAACCCTGACGACATCTTCACCGCGATTTCCTCGCGAACTCAATGTGGGATCGAATCAATATGACAAATCAGGTTTCCAATCCAGCCAGTTCCACCGCCACCGACCAGCTGTGCATCAATACCTTGCGCACGTTGGCCATGGATGCCGTGCAGAAAGCCAATTCCGGGCATCCCGGCACACCCATGGCCCTGGCGCCGGTGGGCTATACCCTGTGGAGCCGCTTCCTGCGCTACCACCCCGAGCATCCCGACTGGCCCAACCGCGACCGATTCGTGCTCTCCGCCGGCCATGCTTCCATGCTGCTGTACGGGCTGTTGCACCTGGCGGGCGTCGAAGAAATCGACGAGCACGGGACCAAGACCGGCCAGCCTGCAGTCAGCCTGGACGACATCAAGCAGTTTCGGCAGATGGACTCCAAGACTCCCGGGCATCCCGAATACCGTTTCACTACCGGTGTCGAGACCACTACCGGGCCGCTGGGCCAAGGTTGCGCCAACAGCGTTGGCATGGCCATGGCTCAGCACTGGCTTGCGTCGCGCTTCAACCGCGACGACCTGAAGCTGTTCGACTACAACGTCTACGCGATCTGCGGCGACGGCGACATGATGGAAGGCGTCAGCAGCGAGGCCGCGTCGATGGCCGGCCATTTGAAGCTGGCCAACCTGTGCTGGATCTACGACAACAACACGATCAGCATCGAAGGCCACACCGAACTGGCGTTCAGCGAAGACGTGCTGACCCGATTCAAGGGCTACGGCTGGAACACCTTGCACGTCACCGACGCCAACGACACCGAAGCGTTGGCCAAAGCCTTCGAGCAGTTCACCCAGAACCGCGACGCGCCGACCTTGATCATGGTCGACAGCGTGATCGGCTATGGCGCGCCGAACAAACAGAACACCGCCGCTGCCCACGGTGAAGCGCTGGGTGACGATGAGATCAAGCTGGCCAAGAAAGCCTACGGCTGGGATGAGAACAGCAGCTTCTCGGTGCCTGACGGCGTGGCTCATCATCTGCGTGACACCTTGCTGAGCAGCCATGGTGAACGCCATGCGCAGTGGGAACAGCAGTTGCAGACACTGGCAGAACGCGAACCCGACCTGGCCGAGGAACTGCGGCGCATGCGCGCTGGGGAAATGCCCGAAGGCTGGCAGGCCGAACTGGAAGCCTTCGACACCGACGCCAAGGGTGTGGCGACGCGTGCCGCGGGCGGCAAGGTGCTGAACGCGTTCGCCAAGAAGATTCCCTGGTTGCTGGGCGGTTCGGCCGATCTGTCGCCGTCGACCAAGACCAACCTGACGTTCGACGGTGCCGGCAGTTTTTCGGCAACCCAGCCTGAGGGGCGCAATCTGCACTTCGGCATCCGCGAGCACGCCATGGGCGCGATCGCCAATGGCCTGGCGCTGTGCTACATCCGTCCGTACACCTCGACCTTTCTGGTGTTCAGCGACTACATGAAACCGCCGATTCGCCTGGCGGCAATCATGGAGCTGCCGGTGGTATTCGTCTTCACTCACGACTCCATCGGTGTCGGTGAGGACGGCCCGACCCATCAGCCCATCGAACACCTGACCCAGCTACGCGCGACGCCGGGGCTGCTGACGTTACGCCCAGGCGACGCCAACGAAACCACCCAGGCCTGGAAGATTGCCTTGGCACAGACCGATCGGCCGTCGTGCATCGTGCTGTCGCGTCAGCCTATGGCGACCCTGGATCGCGAGCGCTTCGGCAGTGCCGAGGGCGTCGCCCGTGGCGGCTATGTGTTGGCCGACAGCGAGAATCCGCAGGTGATTCTGATCGCCACTGGCAGTGAAGTGGGCCTTGCCGTGCAGGCTTATGAGCAGTTGCACGAGCAAGGTATCGCGGCCCGCGTGGTCAGCCTGCCGTGCTGGGAGTTGTTCGAGGAGCAGGATGCGCAGTATCGCGAACAGGTGCTGCCGGCTGCGGTGACTGCGCGCGTGGCCATCGAGCAGGCCGGACCGCTGGGTTGGGATCGCTACGTGGGTGCCACCGGTGCGAAGGTGGTGATGAACAGCTTCGGGGCCTCGGCGCCGATCGACAAGCTGCAGGCCAAGTTCGGGTTCACCGTGGACAATGTGGTGAAGCTGGCGAAAGAGCAGATCGGCTAGCCCTATCTCGGCGGCGCGGTGAACCTGAAACTCCGCGGCGTTGCTTTCGCGGCCGCTGACCGCTCCTACGGTATCAGGCTCCTGTGTAGGAGCGGTCCGTGGCCGCGAAATGAGCGGCGCGGCGAGTCTGGAACTCCGCGGCGTTGCTTTCGCGGCCGCTGACCGCTCCTACGGTATCAGGCTCCTCTGTAGGAGCGGTCTTTGGCCGCGAAACGGGCGGCGCGGTGGATCTGCGGCTCCGCGGCTTCCCATTCGCGGCCAAAGACCGCTCCTACGGATGCATGCAGCGCCGCGCACCGGCTAGAATGGCTGCATTCGCCTGCGCCTTTCGCATGCACCCTGCCGTGAAGCCGACCCCATGTCTTTCGATCTTCTGTCCAATCTCAGCGTCACGCCGAGCATCCTGCTCATTCTCGTGCTGGTCGCATTCGTGGCCGGGTTCATCGACGCCATCGCTGGCGGTGGTGGCCTGCTCACCACGCCGGCCCTGCTCACTGCAGGCTTGCCACCGCACCTGGTGCTGGGCACCAACAAGCTCAGCTCGACCTTTGGCGCCGCGACTGCAAGCTATACCTTCTACAAACGCAAGCTGTTCCATCCGCGGCAATGGAAGAATGCCCTGCTGGGCACCCTGGTCGGCGGGTTTCTCGGTGCGGGTGCGGCGCACTACATGCCTGCCGAATGGCTGAACCGGATGCTGCCGGTGATCGTCTTCGCTTGCGGCCTGTACCTGCTGTTCGGCGGCACACCCAAGGCGCCGCTGGACAGCCACGCGCCGATCAAGCGCAAATGGCAATTGCCTCAAGGCTTGACGCTGGGCTTCTACGATGGCGTGGCAGGCCCCGGCACCGGGGCCTTCTGGACCGTCAGCACGATGCTGCTGTACCCACTGGACCTGGTCCGCGCCAGCGGCGTGGCGCGCAGCATGAACTTCGTCAGCAACATCGCCGCACTCACGGTGTTCATCATCAGCGGTCAGGTCGACTGGCTGATCGGCCTGAGCATGGGCCTGGCGGTGACGGTGGGTGCGTTCTTTGGCGCACGCACGGCGATCGGCGGCGGCGCCAAGTTCATCCGCCCGGTGTTCATTACCATCGTGCTGGCCCTGACCGTACGGCTAGCCTGGCAGCACTGGTTCGGGCAGGCCTGAGCGGCGCGCCACGTACAGGTCGATGAGGTGCCGGGCAATCGAGCGCCCGGCCGGCAGGGCCGGCAATGCATCGATGCGAAACCACTGGGCGTCTTCGATTTCGTCGAGCTGGGGCACGATCTCGCCGGCGGCGTATTCGGCATGGAAACCCAGCATCATCGAATGCGGAAACGGCCAGCACTGGCTGCCGATGTACTGGATGTTGCGTACGCTCACCTGTACCTCTTCCATCACCTCACGGCGCAGGCAGTCTTCGGCAGACTCGCCCGGCTCGGCAAAGCCGGCCAACGTGCTGTAGACACCCGGCACGAACCGTGGAGAGCGAGCCAGCAAGACTTCATCGCCGCGCGTGACCAGTACGATCATGCTCGGCGAGATCCGCGGATAGCTGCGCAACTCGCAGCGCGCGCAATGCATCGCACGTTCACCTGGCACCTGCAACGTCGAGCCGCCGCAACTGCCGCAAAACCGATGCTCACGCGCCCAGGTGCCGATCTGCGCGGCATAGCCGAGCATGCGGTAGACCTGGAAATCGCCTTCGAGCATGAACTGCCGCAGGCCCTGCCAGTGGCAGCCGTCCGGTGCGTCCGGGCTGCGCAGCTCCAGAAGGTAAACCGGCCGGCCGTCGAAATGCCCGATGCCGTGTTCGGTCAGGACATCGATGGGTCGCTGCTTGAGCCAGTCACGCTCGAACAGTACGCCTTGGGCGTTGCAGAGAAATCCCTGGCTGCTGCGAGCCACGGCCCAGCCACCGGGTTGTGCGGTATCGAGCACCGCTGTGGTCCAGCGTTCACTCATCGAATCGAATCCTCGTCTTGCAGCCGCGCGATCATTCCACGCGCGCGCCCACGGCGGCGGCAGCGCGGGCCTGGGCCGGGTTCTGCGCGCGGTACAGGTTGAGCGCGGTATTGATGATGCCCAACTGGCTGAACGCCTGGGGAAAATTTCCCAGCATGCGCCCCGCCTGTGGGTCGTACTGCTCGGCCAGCAGGCCAACGTCGTTGCACAGACCGGCCAGGCGCTCGAACAGCCGTTCGGCGTCGGCCATGCGGCCTTGCAGCACATAGACATCGGCCAGCCAGAAAGAGCACACCAGAAAAGTCCCTTCGCCAGGGTCCAGGCCATCGACCCCGTGGGCGGTGTCGTAACGCAGCAGCAGACCGTCGCGCATCAACGTGCTCTCGATACGTGCCACGGTAGCCACCACCCGCGGATCGTCCGGCGGCAGGAAACCGGTCAAGGCAATCTGCAGCAGGCTGGCATCGGTATGGGTCGAGCCATAGGCCTGAACGAAATGCCCCATCTGCGCATCGATGCCCCGGCTGCAGACCTGGGCATGGATGCGGTCGGCGACGGCGCGGTAACGCGCGGCCTGCTCCCGTCCCTCCTCTGTGGGCTCGGCGAGGTTCGCCGCACGGTCGAAAGCCACCCAGGCCATGACCTTGGAGTGGGTGAAGTGCTGCGGCGCACCGCGAATCTCCCAGATCCCCTCGTCCGGCTGCTCCCAGATGCTTTCCAGGTACGGCAGTATGACGCGGAAAATCGCGGCGCCACGCGGGTGTCGCGGCAGTCCGGCGCGGATGGCCTGGCTCATGGCGTCGGCCACTTCGCCGTAGACATCCAGCTGGCGCTGGGTCGCGGCGCCGTTGCCGATGCGCACCGGCGCGGAACCCTCGTAACCCGCGAGCCATGGCAAGGTCTGTTCGGGCAATCGGCGCTCGCCGGCCAGGCCGTACATGATCTGCATCTGCTCGGGGTTGCCGGCAACCGAACGCATCAACCACTTGCGCCAGGCGGCGGCTTCTTCGTAGTAGCCCAGGTTCATGAAGGCCAGCAGGGTCATGGTGGCGTCGCGCAGCCAGCAGTAGCGGTAGTCCCAGTTGCGCTCGCCGCCCAGCTGTTCGGGCAGCGAGGTGGTGACCGCAGCAACGATGCCGCCCGTGGGGGCATAGGTCATGGCCTTGAGGGTCAACAGCGAGCGTTTCACCAGCGGTGTCCAGGCCCCTACGTGCGGACAGCGCTCGGCAAATTCACGCCAGTAGCGTTCTGTTTCGGCCAGGCAACGGTCGGCATCCAAGGCTGGCTGCAAAGGCAGGTGCGAGGGCTGGAAACTCAGGCGGTAGCACAGCCGCTCGCCAGCACCGACCGTGAAGCGGCTGCCGGTGCGGTGGTCCACCGCATGCAGGTCGGATGCACTGCGCAACACCAGCATGTCGGGGCCGGCCACTGCAGTCAGCGTTCTGGGGTGCGCCTGCTCGACCCAGGGCACACTGCTGCCGTAGTCGAAGCGCATGACCAGTTCCATGTCGAACGCGACCTTCCCGCTCAGGCCGACCACAGTGCGCACCACGCAGTCCTGTTCGCCCACCGGCATCCAGTCGACGAGCATGGCGCTGCCGTGTTCGGTATGGAACACGGTCTCTAGGGTCATGGTGCTGTCGCGGTAGCGGCGCTCGGTGCCGGTCAACGGATCGCTGGGACAGATACGCCAGCGACCGTTTTCGCTGTCACCCAGCAGGGCCGAGAAACAGGCCGGGGAATCGAAACGGGGAAAGCACAGCCAATCCAGTGAACCCGACTTGTCAACCAGAGCAGCGGTACGGCAGTTGCCCAACAGGGCATAGTCTTCGATCAGCGCCGGCATGGAACCCTCATGATCACGGGCGCGGACCGGGAATCGGAGCCGCGCCGGAAAACTGCATCAACCTCGAGTGCGGGGCAGTATCAGTTCGTGTATGGCTTGCGCTACGCCATCTGCCGCGTTGCTGGAGGTAACCGCATCGGCCTGATCGCGCACCCCCTGCTCGCCCTGACCCATTGCCACGGAGAACCCGGCGCGCTTGAACATGGCTACGTCGTTGGCGCCGTCGCCCAATACGGCGGTATTGGCCAGATCGATGCCCAGACTTCCCGCCAGGGTTGCCAAGGCTTCACCTTTGTTCGCCAACACCGCAGTGATGTCCAGGTAATACTGCTGCGAGCGTGCCGCAATCGCCTTGCCGCTCAATGGTGCCTGCAGCTGCTTTTCCAGATCGATCAGCAGTTGGAAATCATTGGAGGTTGCGACCATCTTGTGCACACGGTCCAGATAGGGCGTGAAATCGTCGACGATCAGCGGCTCATAGCCCAGAGCGTGCAGCTCCTTGGGAAAATAGTGAGCTTCGCGGTCGCGCGCCAGCCACTGATCGTCGGCAAATACCCAGACGTCCAACTGGTGCTCGGCAAACATCGCCAGACAGGTATCGACCGCCTCGCGCTCCACCCAATGGGACTGCAGCTCGCTGCCGTCAGGATTGACCAGCACGCCCCCATTGAATGCAGCCGTGGGCAGGTCGATTCCCAAAACCCGGATCTGCTCGCGCATTGCCCGTGGTGGGCGACTGCTGGCCAGGGTAAACCGTACCCCGGCGGCGCGCAGCTGCGCCACCGCTTCGATGACGGCAGGGCTCAGGCTGTGATCGGGCATCAGCAGGGTGCCGTCCATGTCGCTGAGGACGAACTGGATGAGGTGTTGCGAGGGCGCACTCATCCCAGTCGATGCCAATGGTGGCCATCGCGCGCCAACAACTCGTCGGCTGCTTCCGGACCGTCTTCGCCAGCCGCGTAGGTGGCAATGCTGCCACCGTCGCGCCACGCATCGAGGAACGGCTGCACGGCGCGCCAACCGTTTTCAATGTTGTCGGCGCGCTGGAACAAGGTCTGGTCGCCGATGAGGCAGTCGTAGATCAGCGTCTCGTAACCCGTGGACGGCTGCATCTGGAAGAAGTCCTTGTAGGCAAAGCCCAGCTTGACGTTTTCCAGCTCCATGGCTGGGCCAGGGCGCTTGGCCTGCAGGTCGAACCACATGCCCTCGTCCGGCTGGATCTGGATCTTCAGGTAATTGGACTTGAGACGGTCCACTTCGGTGTCGCGGAACTGCGCGTAGGGCGCCGGTTTGAAGCAGATGGCGATTTCGGTGTCGCGCACGCTCATGCGCTTGCCGGTGCGCAGGTAGAACGGCACGCCAACCCAGCGCCAGTTGTCGACCATGACCTTGAGCGCCACGTAGGTTTCAGTGGTGCTCTGCGGGTCGACCTTGGGCTCCTCGCGATAGCCGGGCTTGTCGCCCTGCCCCGCGGTGTACTGGCCACGGACCGAATTCTTCAAGGCATCGGCCTTGGACCAGGGGCGAATGGCGCCGATCACCTTGGCCTTCTCGCCGCGGACCGCGTCGGCGCCGAAGGCCGCCGGGGGCTCCATGGCAATCATCGCCAACAGCTGGAACAGGTGATTGGGGACCATGTCGCGCAACGCGCCGGTCTGGTCGTAGAAATTGCCACGGGTTTCAACCCCGACCGTTTCGGCGGCAGTGATCTGCACGTGGTCGATGTAGTGGTTGTTCCAGAACGCTTCGAAAATACCGTTGGAGAAACGGCTGACCAGAATGTTCTGCACCGTCTCCTTGCCCAGGTAATGATCGATGCGATAGATCTGCTTCTCGCTCATCACGCTCAACAGGCAGGCGTTGAGCGCTTCGGCGGACGCCAGGTCGTGACCGAAGGGTTTTTCGATCACCACCCGGCGAAAGGCGTCAGGCTGCTCCTTGAGCAACCCGCTGCTGCCCAGTCGCTGCGCGACTTCACTGAAGAAGCGCGGCGAGGTGGCCAGGTAGAACATGGCATTGCCGGTACCGTTGACTTCGATGCGTTCGGCAATCGCCTGGTAGGTGGCGTCGTCGAGGAAGTCGCCGGAAATGTAGCTGATGCGCTTGCGCAGCTTGGCCCAGAGCGCCGGATCCAGCACTTTGTCCGGCTCGTCGATGCCCTTGGCGCGCGCCTGTTCGATGATGAAGGCTTCGAGCTTGGCGGCGAAGTCCGCGTCGCTCACCTCATTGTGATCGACCCCGACAATGTGCAGGCCGTTGTCCAGCAGTCCATCCCGGCTCAAATTGTACAAGGCCGGCATCAGCAAGCGTTTGACAAGGTCGCCGTGGGCGCCGAACAGAAACAGGGTTGACGGTGGAGCGGCATCAACTTTCGAGGTCGCTCTACTCATTTGGGAACCTCGACGTGACCGCCGAAGCCGAAGCGCATCGCCGAGAGGATCTTGTCACCGTAGGTCGCGTCCTGACGCGAGCGGAAGCGCGCGAACAAGGCGCTGGACAACACCGGTACCGGCACGGCCTGCTCGACCGCCGCGTCGATGGTCCAGCGGCCTTCACCACTGTCCGACACCACGCCGGAATATTGGCTCAGCTGCTGATCGCTGGCCAGGGCATCGGCCGTCAGGTCGAGCAACCACGACGACACCACGCTGCCGCGACGCCAGACTTCGGCGATGTCGGCCAGGTTGAGGTCGAAACGCTGATCTTCCGGCAGCTCGCTGCTGGACTTGGTCTTGAGGATATCGAAGCCCTCGGCGAAGGCCTGCATCATGCCGTACTCGATGCCATTGTGGATCATCTTGACGAAGTGCCCGGAACCGGCCGGACCTGCATGGATGTAGCCACGCTCGGCACGATCGTCCGAACTGTTGCGATCACGGGTACGCGGGATGTCGCCCATGCCCGGCGCCAGGCAGTCGAACAGTGGGTCGAGGCGTTCGAAGATGTCCGGCTCGCCGCCGATCATCATGCAATAGCCGCGGTCCAGGCCCCACACGCCGCCAGAGGTGCCGACGTCGACGTAGTGCAACTGGCGGGCAGCCAGCTCGCGTGCGCGACGGATGTCATCCTTGTAGAAGGTGTTGCCCCCGTCGATGATCACGTCGCCCGGCTCGAGCAGATCGCCCAGCTGGGCGATGGTCGCCTCGGTGGGAGCGCCGGCGGGCAGCATGACCCAGACCGCGCGCGGCGTGTCCATCTTGCTCACCAGATCGGCTAGATCGGCGGCCCCGATGGCGCCCTCACCGGCCAGGCCATGCACTGAATCCTGATTGCGATCGAAGACCACCGTTTGATGACCCGCGCGCATCAACCTTCTGGCGATGTTGCCGCCCATGCGGCCCAGCCCAATGATTCCCAGTTGCATGCGAGAGCTCCACTCTATGTTACTTGAAGAAGATATTTCTTGAACGGTGTTGTCCTGAAAGCCTGTACGGGTATTGCCCGATCGAGCTTCCAAGTTAGTCCCGGACGATACCGGTAAGTTTCCGAGTATACCTTTGGTCGATTGCGACGCTGGGCAAAACTTGGCTTTTTTTGTCGATTTCATCAACGTTCATACCTGGGATCCGACACAAATCGCAACGGTTTGCGAGGCAGGCATGGACGACCGCGCAAAAGCGCTTTCGGCGCACAGCCAAAGTGCGCTGGAAGCCCTCTGGCAGAGGCCTGTAGTACGAGTGTGCCAATAATTATCGGCCGTCAGTCGCGCGCCTGGCCCAAAAAAATGGCGGATCTCCTACACTCAGGCCACAGGCGATGTATCGCTTGGAAATCCGATGCAAAAAACTCGAAACTTTTTGCAAATCAGACAGGTCAGGATAGGGAGCAGGTTATTTGATGTTTCTTGTCCGCCAAGCCTGCCATCCCGTGAATCATTGCAGCCTGCGGCAGGAACGCCGTTGCCTGCGGCGCCTGTGCGTGTGTCAGCGGGAAGCGCTAATCGATCAGCGCTTTTTTTAGAGTCAGGATCTGCCATACAAGTACGTAATGCACGGGAGAGAACAATGATCAGTGCCGCTGTCGAAAACCACGGAGAGCGTTTCAACAGGCAAGCGGCGGAACCTGCCCACTTGCAGGTTCCCACGCCTACCAGCAAAGCACTGCAGACGCCGTCTGGCGTCCACAAACAAAAAGTTCTTTTCGTGACATCGGAAATTGCCGACCTGGTCAAGACCGGCGGCCTGGGTGACGTGTCGGCGGCGCTGCCACGCGCCATGAGTCAGGTACATGACGTTCGCGTACTGATTCCCGGCTACCCGCAAGTGCTCAACAGCGACAACCCGATCCACGTGGTCGGCGAACTCAGCGGCCATGCCGCCCTGCCACCGTGCAAGATCGGCCGCATGGACATGCCCGACGGGCTGGTCATCTACGTGTTGCTCTGCCCAGAACTGTATGAGCGCGATGGCACCCCCTACGGCGCCAACAACGGTCGTGACTGGCCGGACAACCATATCCGCTTCGCCCGCCTGGGCCTGGCAGCCGCCGACATCGCCGCAGGCCAGGGCATGGTGCACTGGAAGCCCGATCTGGTGCACGCCCACGATTGGCCTGCCGGCCTGGCGCCTGCCTACATGCACTGGCGTGGTCTGCGTACGCCTACCCTCTTCACCATCCACAACCTGGCCTACCAGGGTGTGTTCAGCCGCGGCTGCTGCCCGGAGCTGGGCGTTCCGAATCATGCGATGCAGCAGGACGGCATGGAGTTCTTCGGCAAGCTGTCGTTTCTCAAGGCCGGCATGGCCTACGCGAACCACATCACCACGGTGAGCGCCACCTATGCCGAGGAGATCACCACGCCCGAATTCGGCTGCGGCCTGGAAGGCTTCCTCAGCAGCAAGGCGCAGCAAGGCAAACTCAGCGGCATTCCCAACGGCATCGACGCCAGCTGGGAGTCGGCCACCGACCCGCACCTGGTCTGCCCGTTCAGCCTGAACGACTGGGAAGGCAAGGCGGTCAATGCGGCCCACGTGCGCAAGCTGTTCGAAATCGAAGAATCTGATGGCCCCCTGTTCGCGGTGGTGTCCCGCCTGGTCTACCAGAAAGGCCTGGACCTTACCGAAGGCGTGACACAGTTCATCGTCGAAAACGGCGGCCAGGTGATCATCATCGGCCGCGGCGAGCCCGAGGAAGAGCAGGCCATGCGCGAGCTCGCCCTGCGCTTCCCCGGTCGCGTGGGTGTACGCATCGGCTTCAACGAAACCGATGCCCGGCGCATGTTCGCCGGCAGCGACTTCCTGCTGATGCCGTCACGCTACGAGCCCTGCGGCCTGAGCCAGATGTATGCACAACGCTTCGGCTCGCTGCCCGTGGCGCGCAACACCGGCGGCCTGGCCGACACCATCGAGGACGGGGTAACCGGTTTTCTGTTCGGCGAGTCGACCATCGAGAGCTACAAGGCCGCCCTGGCGCGCGCCTTTTATGTCTTCGGCAAGCCCGAACTGCTGAACGCCATGCGCTGCCGCGCGATGACCCAGCCTTTCAACTGGAGCGAGGCGGTGGAGCCTTACGCCGAGCTTTATCAGGCGCTGGTTCATGGCAGCAAGACTTCTGCGAATCATAAATAACGGCGATCAATCAATAAATGGAAGAGGTTTCATCGATGCCTTCACGGAAAACTGAAACCTGGTCCCACGGTGCAGTAATGCAGGACTCCGGGCTCACTCACTTTGCATTGTGGGCACCGGACGCTTTCTCGGTCGGGCTGCAGATCGCCGACGGCGAATCGTTGCCCATGCTCGCCGGCAACGACGGCTGGTTCACCCTGGAACACAAGTGCGCGGCCGGTACCGCCTACCGTTTCGATATCGATGGCGAGATGGCAGTGCCTGACCCGGCGTCCCGCGCCCAGCAGGACGACGTGCATTCAGCCAGCCTTGTAGTCGACCCGCTGGCCTACAGTTGGCAGAACACCAGCTGGCTGGGCCGGCCATGGTCCCAGGCGGTCATCTATGAACTGCACGTGGGTGCGCTGGGCGGCTACGCCGGTGTCGAATCCCACCTGGCACGCCTTGCAGCCCTGGGCGTCACCGCAATCGAGTTGATGCCCATCGCCGAATTCCCGGGCGAACGCAACTGGGGGTATGACGGCGTCCTGCCGTATGCTCCGGAAGCCTCCTACGGCACACCCGAACAGCTCAAGCATTTGATCGATTGCGCCCATGGCCATGGCCTGATGGTGATCCTCGATGTGGTCTACAACCACTTCGGCCCCGATGGCAATTACCTTGGCCGCTACGCCAAGGGCTTCTTCCGCCACGACAAGAAAACCCCGTGGGGCGATGCCATCGACTTCCGTCGTGATGAGGTAAGAAGTTTCTTCATCGATAACGCGGCCATGTGGCTGCTCGAATACCGTTTCGACGGCCTGCGCTTCGACGCCGTGCATGCCATTCAGGACCCGACCTTCCTGCAGGAGATGGCCACCACCCTGCGCGAGCAGGTCGGCGCCGATCGACACGTCTGGCTGATGCTGGAGAACGAGCACAACCAGGCTCATCTGCTCGAGCAGGGTTACGACGCGCAGTGGAACGACGACGGTCATAACGTGCTGCATGCACTGCTGACCGGTGAAGACGAGGCGTACTACGCCGACTTCAGCGAACAGTCGACCGAAAAGCTGGCGCGGTGCCTGAGTCAGGGTTTCATCTATCAGGGCGATACCAACCAGAAGGGCGAATCGCGTGGCGAACCCAGCGGTCATCTGCCGCCCACTGCCTTCGTGCTGTTTCTGCAGAACCACGACCAGATCGGCAACCGCGCCATGGGTGAGCGCCTGAGTCTGCTGTGCAGCGAACCGGCCCTGCGCGCCGCCACTGCCTTGCTGTTGCTGTCGCCGATGATTCCCATGCTGTTCATGGGCGACGAGTGGGCCGCCGACGAGCCGTTCCTGTTTTTCACCGATCACCACGGCGAATTGGCCGAAGCGGTCCGCGAGGGGCGTCGCGCCGAGTTTGCCGCGTTCGACGCCTTCGCCAACGAAGCAACCCGGGCGAAGATTCCCGATCCGAACGCTGCCAGCACGTTCGAAGCGTCGCGGCCGGACTTCGCCGAATTCCAGTTCCGCCAGGACGGGGCCTGGGTGCAGTTGTATCGCCAGTTGCTGGCCTTGCGCCGCGACGAGATCGTGCCGCGGCTCGATGGTGCCCAGTCACTGGGCGCGCAGGTATTGGCCGACAAGGCGGTGACGGCAAAATGGCGAATGGGCGATGGCAGCGTGTTGCGCATCGATCTGAACCTGAGCGAGGCGACCGTGCCGGCCCATCTGCAGACCGAACACCTGCTGTTCGACAGCCGGCCCCAGAACGACACCACCACCGTACTGACCCAAGGACTGCCCGCCTTTACCGCTCTGGTCAGCTTGATTCCGGCGGGTGACTCGGAGACAGCGGTATGACCGAACAACGCCAACTCCACGATCTTGCCGAGCGCGCCGGCATCGCCGTCGACTGGACCGATGCCAATGGCAAGCCGCAGACGGTTGCCGACGTTGTCCTGCGCAAGGTGCTGCGTGGCCTGGGCCATCCTGCCGATTCAGTGCAAGAGGTCGAGCAAAGCCTGGACGAGTTGCGCAAGACGGCACAGTCGCATCGCCTGCCCCCACTGTTGACGGTCGAACACGGCCAGCCGCTCGATCTTGCGCGGTTCTTCGAGCCGGGTACGGCCTGCGAAGTCAAGCTGGAAGACGGCAGTACGCTGTCGCTGAGCCTGGACAAAAACGGCGCCCTGCCCGGCCTGTTGCCCGTCGGTTATCAGGACGTGCACATCGAGCAGCAGCATTTCACCCTGGCTGTAGCGCCACCACGCTGCTTCAGCGTCGCCGACGCCTATGGCCAGGACACCGCCCACGCCTGGGGGCTGGGTGTTCAGTTGTACGCAGTGCGCCGCAGCGGTGATGGCGGCTTCGGCGATGCCCAAGCCCTGGAAACGCTGGTGCGCAGTGCCGGCGAGCGCGGTGCCGATGCCTTGGCGATCAGCCCCATGCACGCCATGAGCAGCAGCGACAACACGCGCTACAGCCCCTACTCGCCTTCGAGCCGGCTGTTTCTCAACAGCCTATACGCGGCACCTGCCGCGGTGCTCGGTGAAGACGCCGTGCGCACCGCTATCGAAACTTCCGGGTTGGGCGATACCCTGCACGCGCTGGAAGCGTTGCCTTTGGTGGACTGGCCAGCTGCCGCCGGGGCCAAGCAGCGCTTGCTGCGTGCGCTCTATGACAGCTTCTGCCAGAACGAACACCCCCTCAATGCGGATTTCAACGCGTTCCGCCACACCGGTGGCGAAGCGCTGGAGAATCACTGCCGCTACGAGGCTTTGCAGGCCGACTTCAAGGCTCGCGGTGAAAGCCTGGACTGGCGCCAGTGGCCCCAGCAGTGGCATGACCCACGCGGCACGGCCGTGGCCGAGTTCGCTGCAGCCCACAGCGATGAGATCGCCTTTCATGCATTCTGCCAATGGCTGATCGACCGCTGCCTGGCCAAGGTGCAGCAAGCGGCGCGCAGCAGCGGCATGAAGATCGGTCTGATCGCCGACCTTGCCGTGGGTGCCGACGGCGCCGGTAGCCAGGCCTGGAGCCGTCAGGACGAGTTGCTCGCCGACCTGACCGTGGGCGCGCCGCCTGACATTCTGAATCGCTCGGGGCAAAGCTGGGGCATCTCGGCATTCTCGCCCGAGGGTCTGCAGCGCAATGGCTTCCGCGCATTCATCGAGATGCTGCGGGCCAATTTCGCCCATGCCGGTGGCCTGCGCATCGATCACATCATGGGCCTGCAGCGCCTGTGGCTGATTCCGGCCGACGCCAAGCCCGGCGAAGGTGCCTACCTGCAGTTTCCCATCGACGACATGCTGCGCCTGCTCGCGCTCGAATCCCACCGTCACCAGGCCGTGGTGCTGGGCGAAGACCTCGGCACGGTGCCCGATGGCTTGCGTGAGAAGCTGGCAGCCCGGCAGATGCTGGGGATGCGCGTGCTGCTGTTCGAACAGAACGACGGCGTGTTCATCGAGAATCAAGCGTGGCCAGACAACGCCCTGGCCACCTCGACCACCCACGACCTGCCGACCCTCAATGGTTGGTGGCGCGGGCGTGACATCGATTGGAACCGCGACCTGGAACTGATCGACGAGCCGACCGAGAAACACTGGCGCGAGACCCGCGAACACGAGCGTCGCGCGTTGCGCCAGGTGCTTGCGCACGAACTGCAGCAGAGCCAGGTGGAGGGCGTGGACGACATTGATGCGCTGATCGACGCCAGTACCCGCTTCCTTGGCCAGACCCCTGCTCCGCTGGTATTGCTGCCGATCGACGATGCCTTGGGTATCGAGGAACAGGCCAACCTGCCGGGCACCATAGACAGTCATCCCAATTGGCGCCGCCGCTACAGCGCCCATGCCCAGAATCTTCTCGACGATGAAGACGCTGCCAGACGCCTAGAGCTGCTGGCCTGCGCCCGCCAACAAGCCAGTGAGCGTTACCGATGAAAAAAATGACGGCCAGCGTTCGGCTGCAGTTGCACAAGGATTTCACCCTGGATGATGCCGCTCGCCTGGTGCCGTATTTTTCCCGGCTCGGCATCAGCCACGTGTACGCGTCTCCCATTCTCAAAGCCCGCCCCGGCTCGATGCACGGCTACGACGTCGTCGACCCGACCCAGGTCAACCCCGAACTGGGTGGCCAGCCCGCGCTGGAGCGGCTGATCGCAGCGCTGCGCGAGCAGGACATGGGTTTCATCCTCGACATCGTGTCCAATCACATGGCCGTGGGGGGTGCGCACAACCCGTGGTGGCTCGACCTGCTCGAGTGGGGGCGTCGCAGCCCGTATTCGGAGTTCTTCGACATTCAGTGGCACTCGCCCGACCCATTGCTCGAAGGCCAGTTGCTGTTGCCCTTTCTGGGCAGCGACTACGGCGCGGCCCTGCAGGGCGGTGAACTGGTGCTCAAGTTCGACGCCGAGCAAGGCAGCTTTTTCGTTGAGCACTACGAGCATCGCTTTCCGATCTGTCCGATCGACTACCCGCACATCCTGGCGGCGTCGGGCAATGCACCGGTCAGCGAGTTGGGCGCGCGCTTCGCCAATCTGCATGGCAGCGACGACGCGTACGGCGAGGCTCGCGCGCTGCAAGCCGACCTGGCGACCCGTGTCGCCAGCGGCGGCCTGAACGATGGCATTAAAGCCTCCCTGGCCCAGTTCGATGCCACCAGCGACGAAGGCTTCAACCGCCTGCACGAGCTGCTGGAGCGACAATCCTATCGCCTGGCAAGCTGGCGCACCGCCGGTGACGACATCAACTGGCGGCGCTTCTTCGACGTCAACGAGTTGGGTGGCCTGCGTGTCGAGCGGCCGGCGGTGTTCGAAGCGACCCATGCGAAGATCTTCGAACTGATCGGCGCAGGCCTGGTGGACGGCTTGCGTATCGACCATATCGACGGCCTGGCCGACCCGCGTGGCTACTCGCGTAAACTGCGACGTCGGGTCAACGCCCTGTTGCAGCAGCGCCCGGAGTCCGCGCGCATCGATCACGTACCGATCTACGTCGAGAAGATTCTGGGCGCAGGCGAAACACTGCACCGTGACTGGCAGGTCGATGGCACCACCGGCTACGAGTTCATGAACCAGGTGTCGTTGCTGCAACATGACCCTGACGGCGAGCAGCCACTGGGCGAGCTGTGGAGCCGCGTCAGTGGCCGCCCCAGCGAGTTCATCGAAGAAGCCCACGTGGCTCGCAACCTGGTACTCAACGGTTCCCTCGCCGGCGATTTCGAGTCCGTGGCCCAGGCCTTGCTGCAAGTGGCCCGTGGCGACTTGATGAGCCGCGACCTGACCCTGGGCGCCATCCGCCGAGCGCTGCAAGAACTGATCGTGCACTTCCCGGTGTACCGTACCTATATCAACCCGTGCGGACGCCCGGCTGAAGACGAAGCTTTCTTCCAGAAGGCCATGGACGGCGCACGCGGCACCTTGGGCGAAGCCGACTGGCCGGTACTCGATTACCTGCAGCGGTGGCTGGGTGGCGAACGCTGGCGCGCGCTGCCCATCGGCCGTCGACGCAAGCTGATTCGCCACGCCTGCGTGCGCTTCCAGCAACTGACATCGCCGGCGGCGGCCAAGGCTGTCGAGGACACTGCATTCTACCGCTCTGCCGTATTGCTTTCGCGCAACGACGTCGGTTTCGAGACCGAACTGTTCGCCGGCACCCCGGAAGCGTTCGACCAGGCCTGTCAGCAGCGCCTCGAGCATTTCCCGGACAATCTGCTGGCAACTGCCACCCACGACCACAAGCGGGGCGAAGACACCCGTACGCGCCTGGCCGTGCTCAGCGAGCGCGCACCCTGGTACGTCGAGCAAGTGCAGCAATGGCTGGAGCTGGCTGCGCCCCTGCGCAGTGCCTTCGGCGACGGCCATGCACCGAGTGGTGGCGACGAGCTGATGCTTTACCAGGCACTGCTGGGCAGCTGGCCGCTGGACTTGCGCAGTGACGACGTCGAAGGCCTGACCGCCTACGCCGAGCGCCTGTACCAATGGCAACAGAAGGCGTTGCGCGAAGCCAAGCTGATCAGCAGCTGGAGTGCGCCGAACGAAGCCTATGAAAAAGCTTGCCGCGACTTTCTCGAGCAATTGCTGTTGAGCGACAAGGGTCGCCCGCTGCGCGATGCCATTGCCGCCGCCAGTCGCACCATTGCGCCCAGCGGCGCGCTGGACAGCCTGGTGCAAACCCTGCTACGCATGACCGTGCCCGGCATCCCCGATCTGTATCAGGGTGCCGAGTACTGGGATTTCAGCCTGGTCGATCCGGACAACCGTCGTCCGGTAGATTACGCCGCACGCGAACATTCGCTCGATGCCCGCCCTGCGGTCAGCGAATTGCTGCAAGACTGGCACGATGGTCGCATCAAGCAGGCCATGATCCAGCGCACGCTTCAGGCGCGTGCCGCACACCCGGCGCTATTCCGGGACGGCAGCTACCAGAAGCTCGACGTCCAGGGTGTGCATGCCGATCGCATTCACGCGTTCGCTCGCGTACTGGACGGCACGACGGCCATAGTGATCGTGCCCCGTCTGGCCAGCGGCCTGTTGGCCGATGCACAGACGCCTTTGATCGATGCCAGCGCTTGGGGCGACACCCGTGTCGTTTTGCCATCGGTGCGATCCGGGGCTACATTGAAGGGACTTTTCTCCGACCACGCAGTCACAGCAGAGAAGGAATTGTTGGTGAGCACTGCGCTGAAAGAGTTTCCCGTCAATCTCTTCCTACAAAGTGAGCTGTAATAAGGAGCGTTGAAATGAGTGCCGACGATAAACGAGTCCGCGAATTCGCCTATCAGATCTGGGAATCCGAAGGTCAGCCCGAAGGGCAGGACGAGCGCCATTGGGAGATGGCACGCAAACTGGCCGAGGCTGAGGCGCTAGCGCCTTCCAAGCCGGCCAAGGGCAAAGCTGCGGCCAAGCCCAAGGCGGCCGCTCAGCCCAAGCCCAAGCCAGCTGGCGAGGGTCCTGCTGCCAAACCCAAGGCCCCGGGCAAGGCTGCTGAGCCAGCCGATGCAGCAGCGGATCCCGCCGCCAAGGCCGACGGTGCTGGCAAGCCACCGGCACCGAAGAAGCCGCGTCCACCGAAAAAGCCCGCTGCAAAGTGACACCCGCCCGCGTACTGCCGCCACCTGGCACGCGGGCACATCTTCCGTCGGTCCAGCCCCAGGGCTGGATGACTGCAGTTACCGAACTTCACGTGCCCGTCACCCGGACGGCACGTTCACCGACCCGTTGCCTGCCTCAGCACCTCCCGACTCTGAAGACACCGATGATGCTATGACATCTGCCTGCGCCGTATGCGTGCAAACCAAGAGCAAGGATCGACCATGAGTCCGCACAAGAAAGCTGCACCCGCGCCAGAACCGACCGAACCGTCGCGTATTCGCGAAGGCCTGCCCTTCCCGCTTGGCGCCACCTGGACCGGTCTGGGTGTGAACTTCGCGCTGTTTTCCGCCAATGCCACCAAGGTCGAACTTTGCATCTTCGATGCCAGTGGCGAAGAGGAAATCGAGCGCATCGAGTTGCCCGAGTACACCGACGAGATCTACCACGGCTACTTGCCCGACGCCCACCCAGGGCTGATCTACGGCTACCGTGTGCATGGCCCTTACGATCCCGAGAACGGCCACCGTTTCAACCCCAACAAGCTGCTGATCGACCCCTACGCCAAGCAGCTGGTAGGCGAACTCAAGTGGTCCGAGGCCCTGTTCGGCTATACCATCGGCCATCCCGATGGTGACCTCAGTTTCGATGAACGCGACAGCGCTCCGTTCGTGCCGAAGAGCAAAGTCATCGACCCGGCCTACACCTGGGGCCGCGACCATCGCGTCAGTGTGCCGTGGGACAAGACCATCTTCTACGAGGCCCATGTGCGTGGCCTGACCATGCAGCACCCTGCCGTGCCTGAGTCCCTGCGCGGGACCTTCGCCGGCCTCGCCGTGCCGGAAGTGGTCGACCACCTGAAGAACCTGGGGGTGACGTCGATCGAGTTGCTGCCGATCCATGGCTTCGTCAACGACCAGCACCTGTTGCAGAAAGGCCTCAACAACTACTGGGGCTACAACAGCATCGCGTTCTTCGCGCCGCATTCGCGCTACATCGCCAGCGGCAAGATCGCCGAGTTCAAGGAGATGATCGCGCACCTGCATGACGCCGGCCTGGAAGTCATTCTCGACGTGGTCTACAACCACACCGCCGAAGGCAACGAGCAAGGGCCGACGCTGTCGATGCGCGGCATCGACAACGCCTCCTACTATCGCCTGATGCCCGAGAACAAGCGCTATTACATCAACGACTCAGGCACCGGCAACACGCTGGACCTGAGCCATCCCTGCGTGTTGCAGATGGTCACCGACTCGCTGCGCTACTGGGCCTCGGAAATGCACGTCGACGGCTTCCGCTTCGACCTGGCAACCATCCTCGGCCGCTACCACGACGGCTTCTCGGAACGGCACAGCTTCCTCGTCGCCTGTCGCCAGGACCCGGTGCTGCGCTCGGTGAAGCTCATCGCCGAGCCGTGGGACTGTGGCCCCGGTGGTTATCAGGTGGGCGGCTTCGCGCCGGGTTGGGCCGAATGGAACGATCGCTTCCGCGACACCGTACGGGCGTTCTGGAAAGGTGACGACGGCCAGCTTGCCGACTTCGCCGCGCGCATGACCGGCTCGGGCGACATGTTCAACCAACGCGGTCGCCGGCCCTATTCTTCGGTCAACTTCATCACTGCGCACGATGGCTTCACCCTGCGCGACCTGGTGTCGTACAACGACAAGCACAACGAAGACAACGACGAAGACAACCAGGACGGCACCAGTAACAACGTCTCCTGGAACCACGGTGTGGAAGGCCCCAGTGACAATCCGGAAATCATCGAACTGCGCCTGCGCCAGATGCGCAACTTCTTTACCACCCTGTTGTTCTCCCAAGGTACGCCGATGATCGTCGCAGGCGACGAGTTCTCGCGCACGCAGGGTGGCAACAACAATGCCTACTGCCAGGACAGCGAGATCGGCTGGGTCAACTGGGAGCTCGACGAAGACGGCAAGAGCCTGCTGCGTTTCGTCAAACGCCTGATCAAGCTGCGCAACAGCTACCCGATCCTGCGCCGCAATCGCTTTCTGGTCGGCGAGTACAACGAAGCCATCGGCGTCAAGGACGTGACCTGGCTTGACCCGCTGGGCAACGAGATGACCGCCGAGCAATGGGAAGACGCCCATGGCCGCTGCCTGGGGATGATGCTCGATGGCCGCGCGCAGCCCAGTGGCATTCGCAAACCGGGCGCCGATGCGACCCTGCTGCTGATCGTCAATGCTCACCATGACGTCGTCAACTTCACCCTTCCCGAAGTACCGGAAGGTGAATACTGGAATTGCCGCATCGACACCAACCGCCCGGACCTGGGTGAGCATGAGCGTCTGGAATTCGGCAGCGAATTCCAGGTGACCGGTCGCTCGATGCTGATGTTCGAACTGCACCGGGATGTCGAAGAATGAAACCGACCCTGACCGAGGCTCTGACCTGGCCGGCGCAGGGTTACGCCGACACTGCAGCGCTGGGCAAGGAACTGCGGCGGCTGTGCGCCTCGGGCCTGGACAGCCTGCCGCTGCCCGCCGGTGGCGACACTTTGCAGCGCTGGCAGTGCCTGGCGGCCGTGGCCGGGCATGATCTGGGCCTGTGCAAACTGTACGAAGGCCACACTGACGCGTTGGCCATCATGCAGGAACTGGGCGCCGATCCCGCGCCCGAGGGCTCGATCTGGGGCACTTGGGCCTCGGAGCCGCCCCAGGCACGGGTGATGGTTCGCCACGAAGGTGACCGCGTGCTGCTCAGCGGCCGCAAGGCCTGGTGTTCGGGCGCCAGCGTCGTCACCCATGGCCTGCTCACGGCCTGGGATGACGATGGCCAGCAACAACTGGTCGCGGTGCCGATGGACCAAGCCAACCTGTGCGTCACCGACGACGGCTGGAACGCCGTGGGCATGGCCAACACCGGCAGCGTCGAGATCCTGCTGGAGAATGCCGAGGGCTGGTACGTCGGAACCGCAGGAAGCTACCTCAACCGCCCCGGTTTCTGGCTGGGCGGCATCGGCATCGCCGCGTGCTGGTTCGGTGCTGCCCGTGAGCTTGGGCGCTATCTGGCCCAGCACTGCCATGCCCGGCCCGAACCTCATGCACTGGCGCACCTGGGCGCAGTGGATCGAGCATTGGCGGCCTGCATTGCCGTCCTGCGCTCGGCCGCGATTGCTGCCGACCAGCAGCCCGATGGCCATTTCGAGCATTCGGCGCGACTGTGCCGCGCGGTGGCTGAACACACCGCCGACACCGTCATCAGCCATGTCGGCCGAGCCCTGGGCGCGGGCCCGTACTGCAAGGATCCTCATTTCGCCCGGTTGATCGCCGATCTGCCGGTATACCTGCGACAGAGCCATGCCGAGCGCGACCTCGCTGCGCTGGGCCAGTTGCTCGGCGCCCCCACGACGCGGACCTGGAGTTTATGAAAGAAAACCCTATCGTAGGCCAGGGCACGCCCCTGCAGGCCTGGCGCGGCTCGCGGCACTTGGCCGAACTGCCATTGATCGACGCCCAGACTCTGGTACCGGCCGGCTCGCGGGCGGTGATCATCGCCCCGCATCCGGACGATGAAGTGCTCGGTTGTGGTGGGCTTTTGCAATTGCTGGCAGGGCTGGATCGGCAGATCCTGATCATCTCCGTCACCGACGGCAGCGCCAGCCATCCGGGCTCGCAGACGTGGCCGGCCGAACGCCTCAGTGCAGTGCGCCCGCAGGAGAGCGCCGAGGCGCTGCACCGGTTGGGCCTGCCGTTGCACAGCCTGCAATGGATTCGCGGAGGCTTTGCCGACAGCGGTGTGGCGCACGAGGAGCAACGCCTGACCGAGTTCATTCAGCGCTACCTCAAGCCCACCGATGTGGTGTTCAGCACTTGGTGCAACGATGGCCACACCGACCATGAGGCGGTAGGCCGTGCGGGCGCAACGGCGGCCGCGGCTGCTGGCGCGAGCCATCATGAACTGCCGATCTGGACCTGGCACTGGGCGCAGCCCGAAGACGATCGGATCCCGTGGTCGCGCGCGCGCAAGCTGCCGCTGGACAAGGTGATGGTGGCGCGCAAGAGCCATGCGGTGCATGCCTTCGCCAGTCAGCTGGAAGGCGATCCACAGATAGGCCTGGCGCCTGTGCTGCCCCCCTACGTACTGGAGCGGTTGCTGCAGCCGTTCGAGGTGGTGTTTCTATGAGCGGACAAAGTGTCGACAACCAGTATTTCGACAAGCTCTACGAGGGCAACGACGACCCCTGGGCCATGCGTCATCGCTGGTACGAGCGGCGCAAGCGGGCATTGCTGCTCGCCTGCCTGCCGAAGGAGCGCTATGGCGCGATCTTCGAGCCCGGTTGTGCCAACGGCGAGACCAGCCTGGCACTGGCCACGCGCTGCGACGCCCTGCTCAGCTGCGACATGAACACCCGCGCGGTGGGCCTGACCCAGGCGCGCCTGAGCGACATCGCCCACGCCCAGGCGCGACAGGCCGCCCTGCCCGCCGACTGGCCAAGCGAGCGCTTCGACCTCATCGTGCTCAATGAACTGGGTTACTACCTGAGTCGCGCCGACCTCAGCCAGGTCATCGAGAAAGCTCGTGCTTGCTTGAACCCCGGTGGCCAGGTGGTTGCCTGTCACTGGCTGGCGAGTATCGAGGGTGCGCCGCAGACGGCCGCCCAGGTCCATGAACAGCTGCACGCGGAATTGGGCATGCACCGGCTGGTGGAACACAGGGAGGGTGATTTTCTACTGGAACTGTGGAGCTGCGAGTCGACGACCGTCGCCCAGCACGAGGGATTGCGCTGACCCTTGGAACACGCAGACTTGATACTCAGTCGAAAAAAAGGGGCTCCGTGAAGGAGCCCCTTTTCATTACCGTCAGCCTTGGATATCGGCCCGCGTAGGACGCAGGATCAATACACCCAGCGGTGGCAGGTTGAGGCTGATGGCGTGAGGTTGGCCATGGCTGCCCTCCTCTTCGGCGAAGACCTTGCCGCCGTTGCCGTAGTTGGAGCCAGCGTACTGCTCGGCGTCGCTGTTGAGCAGCTCTTCCCACTCGCCACCGAACGGCACGCCTACCCGGTAGGCCTCGCGCGGAACCGGCGTGAAGTTGGCAACCACCAGCACCGGCTCGTTATTGGCACTCCAACGTAGCCAGGCAAAGACACTGTTGGTGGCGTCGTCGCCGATCAACCACTGGAAGCCCTCGGGCTGGCAGTCCTGCTGGTGCAGTGCCGGTACTTCGCGGTACAGCCTGTTGAGGTCGGCGACCAACTGCTGAACACCCTTGTGTTCGGAGTACTCGGTGAGGTACCAATCCAGCTGATGATCGTGGTTCCACTCCCGCCATTGGCCGAACTCGCAACCCATGAACAACAGCTTCTTGCCCGGATGAGTCCACATGAAACTCAGGTAGGCACGCAGGTTGGCAAACTTCTGCCAGCGGTCACCGGGCATCTTGTCGATCAGCGAGTGTTTGCCATGCACGACCTCATCATGGGAAATCGGCAGCACGAAATGTTCTGAATAGGCATACACCAAACCAAAACTGAGCTGCCCGTGATGATGCGGCCTGTGGATCGGATCGTTCTGGACGTAGTTGAGCGTGTCATGCATCCAGCCCATGTTCCACTTGTAGTCGAAACCCAGGCCGCCTTCCTGTGTGGGCTGAGTCACGCCCGGCCATGCGGTGGACTCTTCGGCTATCACCATGGCCCCCGGTGCTTCCTGTTTCACCACGTCATTGAGGTGACGCAGGAACGCGATGGTTTCCAGGTTCTCACGGCCGCCGTACTCGTTGGGCACCCATTCCCCTGACTTGCGCGAATAGTCGCGGTACAGCATCGACGCCACGGCATCGACGCGCAGGCCGTCGATATGGAACTGCTTGAGCCAGTGAACCGCGGAGGCAATCATGAAGCCATGCACTTCAGTGCGGCCCAGGTTGTAGATCAGCGTGTTCCAGTCTTGATGGAAACCTTCCAGCGGGTTGTCGTATTCGTACAGCGCAGTGCCGTCGAAACGCGCCAGGCCGTGCTCGTCGGTGGGGAAATGCGCCGGGACCCAGTCCAGGATCACACCGATTTCGGCTTTGTGGCAGCCATTGACGAACGCCGCGAAGTCTTCCGGCGTGCCATAGCGGGCCGACGGCGCGAACTGCGACAGTGGCTGATAACCCCACGAACCGCCGAATGGGTGCTCCATGATCGGCAGCAGCTCGATGTGGGTGAAGCCCATCTTCTGCACGTACGGAATCAGGCGCTCGGCCAGTTCATGCCAGTTGTAGGGACGAACCACCTCGCCTGCTTCGTCGAGCTCGCACATCCATGAACCGGCGTGCAGTTCGTAGATCGACTGTGGTGCACCCAGGGCGTGACGCTCGGCGCGGATATCCAGCCAAGCGTTGTCGTCCCAGGCGAACTGCATCGGCTTGGCCACCCGCGAGGCGGTGGACGGCGGCAACTCGGTGCACAGGGCAATCGGGTCGGCCTTGAGCGGCAGAATGCCGTGCTGGCCAAGAATCTCGTATTTATACGGTTCGCCAGGCTGCAGGCCGGGGATGAACAACTCCCAGACGCCGGCCGGGAAGCGTTGGCGCATTGGATGACGGCGACCGTCCCAGACGTTGAAGTCACCGACCACCGAAACCCGCTTGGCGTTCGGTGCCCAGACGGCGAAGCGCACGCCCTGCACGCCTTCGATTTCGATGAACTGGGCGCCGAAGACGCTGCCCAGGTTGCGATGCTTGCCCTCTGCAAACAGGTAGATGTCCATGTCGCCGAGCAGATTGCCGTAGCTGTACGGGTCTTCGCTGACCTGCACCCCCCCGGCCCACTGCACGCGCAGCAGGTAGGGTTGGCTTTGCTCGATATGGCCAGTGAACAGCCCGGGCACGTCGCCCTGGTCGAGGGTCGTCAGTGGATGCCCCCCGTCCTTGGCCAATACCTGCACGCTCAGGGCCGTCGGCAGGTAGGCACGGATGTAGCTGCCTGTGCCGCCATCGCTATGGGCACCCAGAACCGAGAACGGATCGGAATGGTCGGCACGGATCAGCGCCTCGATATCGGCTTTTGCCGGCAACGCGCCGGAATCGCGCTTGCCATGTTCGCTGTGCGCACTCATTGCTTATTCTCCCTCGTACTCAAGAGCCCGAACAGTCCGTGCAAGGGCACGGCCAACCAGCTCGGGCGATTCTCCGCTTCATAAGCGATCTCGTAGGCAGCCTTTTCCAGGCTGAACAAATCCAGTGCCGCGCGCGCGCCGTCCGGGTCCTGCCACTGATGTGGCACGGCCTGGGTCGCCAGGTCGTAGGCGCCGATGAACGCATGGCGGGCATCGGCCAAGTAGCGCTGGGCCACGCGCTGGCGCGCCGATGCCGCTTCCTCGGAGGCATCGGTGCTTTGTACATTGCGGATCGCCATGGCCGCAGCGTAGTCGAACGAACGCAATACGCCTCCTACATCCTTGTAAGGACTGTATTTGGCGCGGCGCTCTTCGAGTGGCCGTGCAGGCTCACCCTCGAAGTCGATCAGGTAGGCATCGCCCTGCACCACCAGCATCTGGCCCAGGTGCAGGTCGCCATGGACCCGCATGATCAGACCGCCAGTGGCCTGCGCGCTGAGGCGCTCGACCTGGGCCAGCAACTCTTCGCGTCGGCCCAGCAGCTCGGCCACCAAAACCTGGTCCTGCTCGGCAAATTCGGCGCGGCGCTGCTCGAGCAGGCCCAGCGCCCGCTCGACCTGGCTGGCGATGCTTGTAGCCCAGCCTTGGGCATCTTTCTGGTTGCTCACCCGGGCGAGGAAATCGGCCTGGGCCTCGGACGCCGCCAGGGCGACGTGCATCTCGCCCAGGCGCTGGCCGAGCATGCCGGCAAAGTCTGCCAGCTCGCCCAGTGCGTCGTAGCGCTGGCCTTGTTCGGAATGGGCGAAGGCCATCTCGTCGCGAATCGCGCGCTCGAGGTTGTTCTGGGTCCATTCCCAGGCGTCGCCCTGATTGTTCAGGTAACCCTGGGCAATCATCAGCAAGTGCGGTGTTCCGCTGGCATCCACACGGCTGACGGACCCCATCAGCGGCGAGATGTTGGCGTAGCCCGCGGCGGTCAGGTAGGCACCCATTTCCAGCTCTGGATGGATGCCACCGCTGACGCGGCGAATCATCTTCAGCACCAGGCTACCGCCAACCACGACCGAGCTGTTGGACTGCTCGGCCGACAGGTAGCGGATCACCGAAGTCTGGTCGAGATTCAGGGCCGTCAGATGCTCGGTGGCCTGGAAGCGGATCTCGCCTTCGCCGGTCGCCAGGGTCTTCTCGACCTGAAGCCCTTCGATCACCGAGTGGATGAAGTTTTCCAGGACGAAGGCGTCGGTGATCAGGCCGACTTCACGGCCGCGCCGAACACGCGACAGCGCCAGTTGCAAGGGCAGCGGCGAGCCGCTGTGCTCCTCGGGAATGAAGCCGAACGGGAACTGGTAGCGGCTGGTCTGGCCACCAGCAGTGACCTCCAGCTCACTGAGGAGCACCGGGCTTTGCGGCGTGCCGAAGCGCACGCCGTAAGCGATGCGCAGGTTGTCGATGGCGACATCCTTGCCGCCGAACCAGCGCCGCTTGGGCAGGTACTGCAGCAGAGAGGTGTTTTCCAGAGTGCTGCGCGACGGCTCGTCGAGCAACTCCTCCATCCGTTGTTTCAAAACCAGGGTCTGGAAGTCAGGCATGCTTTGGGCCGGTTCGACGTGCCAACTCGGCATCTGGGTTTCGCTGGCCAGCAGGAACCAATAGAAGCCGTAGGGTGGCAAGGTCAGCAGAAAATTCAGCTGACCGATGGGTGGGAAGGCGCTGCCGCCGAGCATCTCTACCGGCACCATGCCGGCGTACGGGGACAGATCCAATTCAGCCGCTTGGGCGGCACGCGAGACG
Organism: Pseudomonas sp. CFBP 8771; assembly: GCF_014841695.1. Lineage (NCBI taxonomy): Bacteria > Pseudomonadati > Pseudomonadota > Gammaproteobacteria > Pseudomonadales > Pseudomonadaceae > Pseudomonas > Pseudomonas sp. CFBP 8771. Next base: position 179,598 of record NZ_JACYUJ010000003.1, read on the forward strand.
TTGGCGACACACAACACGATCTCGGTCTTGCCATCGCTGCCGGTGTATTCACGCACGTAGGCCAGGATGCGGCGGTTGGTCGGCGTGAGCATGGTCAGGGTACCGCGGCCGAACGCTTTCTGCTGACGGCGCACGGCGAGCATGCGCCGGGTCCAGTTCAGCAGCGAGTGCGGGTCGTTGGCCTGGGTTTCGACGTTGACCGACTGGTAGCCATAGAGCGGATCCATGATCGGCGGCAGCACCAGGCTGGCCGGGTCGGCGCGCGAGAAGCCGCCGTTTCGGTCGATCGACCACTGCATGGGCGTGCGCACACCGTCGCGGTCACCCAGGTAGATATTGTCGCCCATGCCGATTTCGTCACCGTAATACAGGGTCGGTGTGCCGGGCATGGACAGCAGCAGGCTGTTGAGCAATTCGACCCGGCGGCGATCACGTTCGAGCAGCGGCGCCAGGCGACGACGAATGCCGAGGTTGATCCGCGCGCGGCTGTCGGCCGCGTAGTAGTTCCACAGGTAATCGCGCTCACGGTCGGTGACCATTTCCAGGGTCAGTTCATCGTGGTTGCGCAGGAAGATCGCCCATTGGCAGTTGGCTGGAATGGCAGGCGTCTGGCGCAGAATGTCGGTGACCGGAAAGCGGTCTTCCTGCGCCAGTGCCATGTACATGCGTGGCATCAACGGGAAATGGAACGCCATGTGGCACTCGTCGCCGTTGTCGCCGTGAGCATCGCCGAAGTACAGCTGGGTGTCCTCTGGCCACTGGTTGGCCTCGGCCAGCAGCATGCGGTCCGGGTAATTGGCATCGATCTCGGCACGGATCTGCTTGAGCACCTGGTGGGTCTCGGGCAGGTTTTCGTTGTTGGTGCCGTCGCGCTCGATCAGGTACGGGATGGCATCCAGGCGCAAGCCGTCGATGCCCATGTCCAGCCAGTAGCGCATGACGTCGATGACCGCTTTCATCACTTGCGGGTTGTCGAAATTCAAATCCGGCTGGTGCGAATAGAAACGGTGCCAGAAGTATTGGCCTGCGACGGGGTCCCAGGTCCAGTTGGACTTCTCGGTATCGAGAAAGATGATTCGCGTTCCGTCGTATTTCTCGTCGCTATCAGACCACACGTAGAAATCGCGAGCCTTGGAGCCCTTCTTGGCCTTGCGCGCGCGCTGAAACCAGGGGTGCTGGTCGGAAGTGTGGTTGATCACCAGCTCGGTGATCACACGCAAGCCGCGCTTGTGCGCCTCGCTGATGAAACGTCGCACATCGGCCAACGTGCCGTAGTCCGAGTGCACCGCCTTGTACTCGGCGATGTCGTAGCCGTCGTCGCGACGCGGCGACGGGTAGAACGGCAGCAGCCAAATGGTATTGACGCCCAGATCGGCGATGTAATCGAGTTTGGCGATCAACCCCGGAAAGTCACCGATGCCGTCGTTGTCGGAGTCGAAGAACGACTTGACGTGGACCTGATAGATAACCGCATCCTTGTACCAGAGCGGATCATCGATGAACGCTTGCGACCGAGGCTTTTTCGCCATTGTGGATTCCCTGTAGTGAGCAGCGTGTCTGGAGCGGCTGGACATCGCCTGGAGCAGCGTGAGACACCGAGTGCGACGTACGACGTGGCACTTGCCTACGGCTGTACGCGGGTGATCCTCCAGATGCCGAACGGTTGATAGGCAGGGTCGATCCGCATGAACTGACTCTTGCCATGCCACGTCCAGCGATGCCCGGTCATCAGGTCTTCGCCGTTGGTGGCCGCATCGTCGTCCAGGCCCAACTCCCACAGCGGCAACTCGAAGTGGGCTTCCTGGACGTTGTGCGGATCCAGGCTCACTGCGACCAATACGTAGTTGCTGCGGTCAGCGGTACGCTTGCCGAAATACAGGACGTTGTCGTTGTAGCACTGAAAGAACTCGACGCCCAGATGAGTTTGCAGCGCCGGGTTCTGACGGCGAATCCGGTTGAGCTGGGCGATCTCGGCAATGATGTTGCCGGGGGCGGTGAAGTCACGCGGGCGGATCTCGTACTTCTCCGAGTCCAGATACTCTTCCTTGCCAGGGATGGGCGCCGATTCACACAGTTCGAAACCCGAATACATGCCCCACAGACCGGAGCCCATGGTCGCCAGCGCGGCGCGGATGAGGAACCCGGCGCGGCCGTTGTCGTGCAGGAAGAACGGGTTGATGTCCGGCGTGTTGACGAAGAAGTTCGGCCGGTAGCAGTGCGCCCACGGTGCCTGGTTGAGCTGGGTGAAATAGGTGGTCAGCTCCGGCTTGGTATTGCGCCAGGTGAAGTAGGTGTAGCTCTGCGAGTAACCGACCTTGCCCAGGCGCGCCATCATGGCTGGCTTGGTGAACGCCTCTGCAAGGAACATCACGCTGGGGTCCTTGCTGCGGATATCGGCGATCAGCCATTGCCAGAATGGCAGCGGCTTGGTGTGCGGGTTGTCGACGCGAAAGATCTTCACGCCTTCCTCGACCCAGCCCCACACCACGTCGCGCAGCTCGGTCCACAGGCCCGGCACCGCGTCGGCAGCGTAGAAATCGACGTTGACGATGTCCTGGTATTTCTTCGGCGGGTTTTCCGCATAGCGGATGGTGCCGTCCGGGCGCCAGCTGAACCAGCCCGGGTGCTCTTTGAGCCACAGGTGGTCCTGGGAGCATTGAATAGCGAAGTCCAGCGCGATTTCCAGACCGTGCTCGGCCGCCGCGGCCACCAGCCTGCGGAAGTCTTCACGCGTGCCCAGCTGCGGGTGAATGGCCTCGTGCCCACCCTCGGCGCTGCCGATGGCATAAGGGCTGCCTGGATCGTCCGGGCCGGCGGTCAGGGAGTTGTTCGGGCCCTTGCGGTGAGCGCGTCCGATTGGATGGATCGGCGGGAAGTACAGCACGTCAAAGTTCATGTCGCGAATCATCGGCAGACGGCTGTGCACGTCATTGAAGGTACCATGACGAGCTTTGTCATCGGTGATCGAGCGCGGAAACAACTCGTACCAACTGGCGAACTGCGCGAGTTCGCGTTCTACGTCCAGGGCATATTCGACACTGGAGCAGAGGAACGCGCGCGAGTCCGCCAGGGACATCAGGGCCTGGGTGTCACGCTGCAACAGCAGCGCGACCTTGGCGTCCTGATCCAGCCCCTGCAATTCGTCGTGCAACTGGCGCAGTTGGCGTGCCAGGGTATCCTGGCTGCGGCTGGCGGCCTGCTCGAGGTGCACGCGGCCTTCTTCCAGTTCCAGGTCGATGGTCACGCCAGCGGCGTACTTCTTTTCCAGTTCGTAGCGGTAGCTGGCGAACTGGTCGATCCAGGCGTCGATGCAATAGGCATGAGTGCCGACGCTGTCGACGACCAGCTCGGCTTCCCAGCTGTCGTTGCCCAGCTCGCGCATGGCAGTGCTGTGCCAGGTGTCGGTGCCCGCCTCATGCCAGCGCAAGACCACGGCCAGCTTGTCGTGACCGTCAGCGTAGACCTTGGTGCTGACCGTGACCGTCTGGCCGACGATGGCCTTGACGGCAAACTGACCACCGTCAATGACAGGCTGCGTGTCTTCGATCACGATCCGAGGCAGCAGCAGCGCCTGGGACAGGCTCAGCACGTGGTCTGGCGTCTGTTCGTCGGTCGCGTTCTGGTCCGCTTGGAAAGTCTGATCAGCCGTCATCGAGCCTCGCTCCTGTGCGTCACCTGGACGCTGTTGTGCTTGTGCAAGCGGTGAAGTGAACCGGGTTTGTCTTTCGCTTAGGTTCGGAGCCAAGCCTCGAGGGAAAGTTCATATGCTTTTACACGTTGCAACGCGCTTGGACGGACCGAAATCGTTGTAAACGATGTCTACCACAGGCATATGTCCATTACCTACCAGAGGCCGCCCCATGAACCTTCCTCTTCCGCCTGAATCAACGGATCCGAACATCGACAATCCTCCCCTGCCGGACGTGCCACCCACGGTGCCTCAAGACGATCCGGACGGTGTCCCGGTGCAACCGACCGTGCCACCCACCCCGATTGTCGATCCTCCCATCGACCCTGCGCCGATCCAGGCCTGAACCCGGCACGCATCACCGGCAAGCCATGTGCGCATGGCCTGCCGGCTGTGCGCACCGCTGTGGCATAGTGCGGCCCTCGCCCATGGACCCAGGCCGGTCATGAAACGCTACGAGCAGTTTGCCCACCACATCGCCGAGCTCATTCGCACCGGCGTGCTGAAGCCCGACGAGCGCGTGCCCTCCGTGCGGCATGCCAGCCAGACTCAGGGTGTCAGCCCCTCTACCGTGTTCCAGGCCTATTACCTGCTCGAGCGACGCGGAATGATCCGCGCCCGGCCGCGTTCCGGGTACTTCGTCAATGCGCTGGCCGAACGATCGCTGGAGGAGCCCTCGGCGACCTCGCAGGTGCTGGCCGAGTCGACCGATGTCGACGTCAGTGAGCTGGTGTTTTCCATCCTCGATTCGATCAAGGATCCGAACACGGTGCCACTGGGGTCTGCCTTTCCCAGCCCTGACCTGTTTCCATTGCCGCGCCTGGCGCGCTCGCTGGCCAGTACCAGCCGAGCCATGCACCCGCGCGAAACGGTCACCGATCTGTCGCCAGGCAGCCCCGAGCTGCGCCGGCAGATCGCCTTGCGCTACAACATCGCCGGCATCAACCTGCCGGTCGATGAGTTGCTGATCACCAACGGCGCACTGGAAGCCTTGAACCTGTGCCTGCAGGCGGTGACCGAGCCAGGTGACATGGTGGCCATCGAGGCACCGGCGTTCTACGCCTGCCTGCAGGTGTTGGAGCGGCTCAAGCTCAAGGCGGTGGAGATTCCCACCCATCCGCGCGACGGGTTGGACGTGGATGCCTTGGCGAAGGCCCTGCAGCGCCTGCCGATCAAGGCGTGCTGGTGCATGCCGACGTTCCAGAATCCGATCGGTGCAAGCATGCCAGAGGCGCGCAAGCGTCAACTGGTAGCGCTGCTGCATGAACACCAGGTGCCCTTGATCGAAGATGACGTGTACGCCGAGCTGTACTTCGGCCAACACGCGCCGCGCCCGGCCAAGGCCTATGACAGCGATGGCTGGGTGCTGCATTGCGGATCGTTCGCCAAAAGCCTGGCACCCGGGTACAGGATCGGCTGGGTCGCTGCCGGACGCTTTGCGCAGAAGGTCGAGCGCCTGAAGATCATGACCTCGATCTGCGCTTCGGTGCCGGGTCAGGCGGCCATTGCCGACTACCTTCAACACGGCGGCTATGATCGACACCTGCATCGGTTGCGCGGTGCACTGCAGGGCCAGCAGCACGCAATGATGGCAGCCATCGCACGCTATTTTCCCGAGGACACCCGGGTAAGTCGTCCCGAGGGCGGGTACTTCCTGTGGCTCGAATTGCCGACGAGAGTCGATTCGCTGCAGCTGTTTCGCCTGGCGTTGGCGCAAGGCATCAGCATAGCGCCGGGCCCGATCTTTTCCGCCAGCGGCCGATTCGGCAACTGCATTCGTTTGAACTACGGCTCGCCTATGGGCAAGGTTCAGCTGGCGGCGATACAGACGCTGGGCAATCTGGTCCGCGAGTTGGCCTGAGCCGCACGCGCAAGCAGCTGCAGCAAATGACACACCGTGCATTGAACGACGTACTGCGGCGCCTTCTTCGCGGCCGCTGACCGCTCCTACGGGGGATTCGGGTTCTTGGCCGACCGGGGGATACGGTGGAACCGAGAACCTGTAGCAGCGGCGCAAGCCGCGTCCGGGAGCGCCGCGCACCGGCGCGGATCAAAAATCAAATGTGTGCGATCAGCGGCTACAATAGCAAGCAAGCTAGGCAACGATCACGCCCGCGGGCAACCCGCTCCATGCGCCTGCGCAGCGCTCTATTCCGGCACTGTCGGTTGAAACCCGAACCCACTTGGGGCAGTCTTGCATGCACCCCGGCCCACGGACCGCTCCAACCCTGGCATGCAGCCGTATTGACACCCATTCGGCACCACTGCTAAACATTAACTACCCAGTTAGTTTTGCCTCACTCCAGCGCACGCAGCGTCGCCTGCAATGGGGTGAAAACGAAGCCAACGGTTCCAATGCTTCATAATAAAAACAACGGAGACACAGCATGGCGCATGCTCAGTCAGAATCGCACGGCTCGCAGCAAACCAAGAAGGCCACCGCCAGCGGTTGGGTCGGTTCCGCTCTGGAATACTACGACTTCTTCATCTATGCCCAGGCCGCGGCGTTGATCTTTCCGCAAATCTTCTTTCCCAACACCGACCCCAAGGTCGCCATCGTCGCCTCCCTGGCCACCTACGGCGTAGGCTACGTTGCACGCCCCATCGGCGCGTTCTTCCTCGGCCACTGGGGCGATACCCGCGGCCGCAAGAACGTATTGCTGTTGTGCATGTTCCTGATGGGCTTCGCCACCATGGCCGTCGGCCTGCTGCCGACCTACAGCCAGGTCGGCCTCTGGGCACCGGCCATGCTGGTGGTACTGCGCTTGATCCAGGGCTTCGCGGTCGCAGGGGAGATATCCGGAGCCAGTTCCATGGTCCTGGAACACGCGCCGTTCGGACGGCGAGGTTTCTACGCCAGTTTCACCTTGCAGGGCGTGCAGGCCGGACAAATCTTTGCCGCAGCGATTTTCCTGCCGTTGGCCTATTTCATGCCCGACGAAGCGTTCAACTCGTGGGGCTGGCGTATTCCGTTCCTGCTCAGTGCCGTGGTGCTGATCGCCGGCTACATCATTCGCCGCGAGGTCAATGAAACCCCAGCCTTCGAAACTCAGGAAGCGCGCGCCACCATCACCAAGTCGCCGGTCCTGGAGGCTTTCAAGCACAGCTGGCGGAACATGGGTCTGGTCATGTGCATGGCGCTGATGAACGTGATCCCGGTGGTCGCGACCATCTTCGGCGCCGCGTACGCGGTGCAACCGGCCTACGGCATCGGTTTCGCGAAGAGCGTGTACCTGTGGATCCCGGTGATCGGCAACATCGTGGCGGTATGCGTGATCCCGTTCGTGGGTAACCTCTCGGACCGGATCGGTCGCCGTCCGATGATCATCGGTGGCGCACTGAGCTCCGGCATCCTGTCGTTCTTCTACCTGTATGCGATCAGCGTGCATAACGTACCGCTGGCCATCGGCATGTCGATTCTGATGTGGGGCGTGTTCTACCAGGGCTACAACGCGGTGTTTCCAAGTTTCTACCCTGAGCTTTTCGAAACCCGCTACCGCGTCTCGGCCATGGCCATTTCGCAGAATGTCGGCACGCTGATCACCGCCATGCTTCCGGTGCTGTTCGCCGCGATGGCTCCACCGGGCTCCGCCAACATCCCCATGGTAGTGGGTTCACTGGCCTTGGGTGTGTGCTGCATCGCAGCGTTGGCAGCGTTCTGTGCCAAGGAGACCTATCGCATCCCGTTGAACGAGCTGGGCAAGCCAGGCGCCGCTGCAGTGGACTCGCAGGCGTATGAGCGCAGTCGCCAGGAGGCTTTCAGTTCAGTGCGCTGATCTACCCCCGCATCACCCGAAGGCCCCTGCACATGCAGGGGCCTTTTTCGTTCTAACCGCCCGGATTGGTGTACTGCGCATACACCGCGAACACACACAGCAACACCCACAGCACACTGAACAGGAACGGCGATCTCATGGAGAACAGCAACGCTCCGCGCCAGCGCTTTTCACTCGACTCGCGCTCGCTGAACAGCGGCGACTCGTCATAGGCCGCGCCCATCGCCGGCTCGCTGTCCAACAACTGGCTCTGCTTGAAATGCCAATGGTCGATGATGTCGTAGGCCGAGCGGATGCCCGGCCAGGCATGCAGCGAGCTGACCAGGCCGAACAGCGCCAGCAGCGGCGGCACGACCAAGGTGAACAGCTTGCCCCACTCCGGGTTCAGGTTGGCCATGGACGAGGCATAGGCAATGACCAGGAAAGACTGTGCGGACAGATAGGCGTCGGTGCGGTTGGAAAGAATGGAGGTTTCGTACTGGATCTCCTTGCGGTAGAAGTCCAGGCGATCCTTGGGGCTGCCGAACATCAGCACATCGGCTGCCGCGTCGGCTTTGGCAGGCGTCTGAATGTCATCGACGATGATCTGCGACATGGCTGCATTCCTTTTGCGGTAAGGCTCATCGGAAAGCCTGCGGCGGGATTGGTTCAGCGCAACCGACCGGCGGGTACGGTCACTAAAAGCGTAAAAATGTGAAATATCCCCTTACACCTTTTTGCAACTTGTCAGGTCATATGACATCCTAACTCATGATTGAATGACCCCCTGATCCATCCACAAAAACAACAAAGGGAATTCACCCAATGACGAGTACCCACTCGCTCGAAAAAAAGGCGGCCGCTCCCACGACTCGCATGGGCCGCCTTGCCAAGATCATCGGACCGGGCATTATCGCCGTGTTGTCATGGCTGGGCGCCGGTGACTTGATCACCTCCTCCGTAGCGGGCGCCAACTACGGCTATGCCATGATGTGGGTGCTGGCAGTATCGCTACTGCTCAGATTCCTCATCGTCAACATCATTGCCCGCTTTCAGCTGTGCAACAACCAAGGCATGACCATCCTGCAGGGTTATGCACAACTGCACCCGTTCTTTGCCTGGTTCATGCTGGGCTACGCATTGATCATGGGCCACTTGACCAACGCCTACATGATCAAGGGCGCCGGCGAAGCATTGGCCACCCTGCTCCACATCAATCAGCCACTGCTGGCGTCCTTTGCCGTGGTACTGGGTGTGTGGCTGCTGGTGGGGCGCAACATCTATTCGCTCATCGAAGGCGTCATGAAAGGTCTGCTGGCCCTGATGACCCTGGCGTTCATGGCGCTGGCGATCATGTCCAAACCGGACGTGGGCGGCATCCTGGCCGGGACTATCGGCTTCAGCATTCCACCTGATGAAGGCGTGCATGGCGCGCTGCTGGTCGCGGTATCGGTGATCGGTGCGGTGGCCGGCTCGATCGCCAACTTCGTCCACCCCTACGTAATGCGCCAGAAAGGCTGGGTAGGCCCTGAACACAAGCGCATCCAGCGTAACGACCTGCTGTTCGCGGTGTTCGTCGGCATTATCATCAACCTGGCCATCTGGGTGGTGGGTGCGGAAATCCTGCGTCCCAACGGTATCGAAGTGAAGACCCTGGACGACCTGGGCTCGGCACTGCAGATGTTCTTCGGCACTGGCGGCTGGCTGATCTTCTTCGTCGGCGTGTTCGCCACACTGTTCGCAAGCATCGCCGGCAAGACCACGGCCTTCCCGATGCTGATCACCGATGCCTTCCAGCACATCCGTCCCGAGCGTCGCGAGAAGTACGGCAAGGAATTCCACCATGACCCGATGCACAAATGGTTCATGCTGTTCATTCTGGTTACGCCGCTGGTGTGGTCGCTGCCAGGCATGCCCGACTTCGTGACCCTGACCATTGGCGTGAATGCGCTGAACATCATTGGCCTGCCAGTGATTTCCCTTGGCCTGCTGATCATGTCCAACCAGAAGAAGCTGCTCGGTAAATATCGCAACAACTGGTTCGAAAACATCGCGCTGGGCTTCGCCACCATCCTCGCCGTATGGGTCGCGTTCCAGCTGGGCATGCAATTGCTCGCTTGATCGCCCCTTCCCCCCTGTGAGCGGCCGACGGCCGCCCCCACCAAGTTTGCCAGGCATGCCGTTCGTCGGCATGCGGGCACCTCCTGGCCTCCCTCATAGCCCAATGCATGAAGCATTCACGAACAAGGAGAGCTCCATGAAAAGCCAGAAATACATCACCACAGCGTTACTCGCAGGCTTGTTGGCTGCTGCAGCCGTACCGGCCATGGCCGACAACAGCACCGGTCCGACCAACCCAGCCGCCAAGGGCACCGTACCTTCAGCGGTAGGCGTGCCGGCGGGGACCGATAGCGGTATGACCAATCGCAATACCGACGGCACTGCCGCGCCGCGAAACGGCACCAGCACCGACATCAAGCCGCAGAACACCGGCAACCCCGAAGGCAGTTCGATGGGCGGCGCGGTGACCAAGCCTGGTTCGGGCACCATGGACGGTGGCGACGGCACCGGGTCCGAAGGCGGCAAGCGCTGATCGGCCACGCATCCAGCCACCTCGGGAGAACACCATGAGCGAACACACACCTGCACCGAATACGGTCGAGCGTGATACCGACGATTCGCAGGGCAACCGCCCCAAAGAACCGCCACTCGACTCAAAGCCTGACGAGACCGGGGATCCAACCACCCCTGAAGGCAATCGCTTCAGTCCCGATTTCAAATCGGAGCCTGAAGTCGACCCCGGCAGTGCGGACGACGAAGAAACCGACGCCGATATCGACACAGCAGGCGGCTGACTCACGCCGCCACCTCGGCTGACCATTCGCTCAGCGGCTAATACGGCTGCGCTCGTTGCGCACGTCGAAGATCAGCTGCCGAGCGACCTCCGAACTGATCAGACCCTGCTCCCTGAAACCCTCGACCTTGCCAATGATCTGCACCGCTGCCTGATCCAGGTCCCTGGACGCTGCGGTATGCAGGTTGCGTATTTCCTGGGAAATAATCCGACTGACCTGTTCACCTTGGTCCGGACCCCCGCCCGCGCCGTTATCAAGCATTTCAAGATCTCCCTTCATCGGTTCACGATGGGTGGGCGTCCAGCCCATATCCCATTCAACCTAGATGTGTACCCCGAGCGCTGGCTACTTCGCAATAGCCACTACGCAAACAATCGCTCGGCGGGAGCATATTCCCGATCAACGTCGCGCGCAGATCACGCCTGTCTCAGGGTGCAACGGGAGGCAAATAGGCCAGGGTCGTGCCCAGCGCCCAAAGCAGGAACAGCACCAAAGGCGCATGCACCAGCAGCTGCACGAACGAGAAACCGATCAAATCGCGCGCCTTCAAGCCCAGCACGCCGAGCAGAGGCAGCATATAGAACGGATTGATCAGATTCGGCAAGGCTTCGGCAGCGTTGTAGATCTGCACGGCCCAGCCCAGGTGATATTGCAGCTCGTTGGCCACCTGCATGACGTAGGGCGCCTCGATGATCCACTTGCCCCCGCCCGACGGAATGAAGAACCCGAGCACTGCCGAATAGACGCCCATCAACAGCGCATAGGTATCGTGCGAGGCGATCTGTACGAAGAAGGTGGAGATGTGGTGGGCCAGGGTCTGCGCATCGCCACCCTTGACCGTGGTCATGATCGCGGCGATCGAGCCGTACAGGGGAAACTGGATCAGCACCCCGGTGGTGGTCGGCACTGCACGCGCCACTGCATCGAGAAAGCTGCGCGGACGCCAATGCAGCAGCAGGCCCAGCATGATGAACAGGAAGTTGTAGGTATTGAGCCCGGAGATGGCGGTGATCGCCGGCTTGGTGGAAAACTCGTGGAACAGCCACCCCGCGGCCAGCAATACCAGAAAGATGGTGATCAGCGGGCTGTATTCCAGCCATTCGCCAGGTCGACTGCGCTTGTTCAGGGGCGGCAGACTGAAAGCCGGGTCGATGCCACAGGCCTCGGCGTCCCGGGCAGAGTTGGGGCCCGGGGCCGTGGCGTAGGCCACCACCAGCGAAACCAGCACCAGTGCCAGCAGCAATACACCCGACTGCCAGAGGAAAATCGTCTGGGTGAACGGAATCACACCGGTGATCGACAGAATCGACGGTGGCAGGCTGGCGGGGTTGGCCTGCAGCTGCGCCGCCGACGACGACAACCCGAGCGCCCAAACCGCACCCAGCCCCAGGTACGCCGCCGCGCCGGCCGCGCGGTAGTCCATGCGCAGGTCGGTCCGTCGTGCCAATGCCCGCACCAGCAGCCCGCCGAATACCAGCGACAGCCCCCAGTTGAGCAACGAAGCGACCATCGATATCAACGCCACCCAGGCCACGGCCGAGCGGCCATTGCGAGGGATGCGCGCGAGGCGATCGATCAACTTCACCGCAGGTGGCGAGCTGGCAACCACATAGCCACCAATCACCACGAAGGCCATCTGCATGGTGAACGGGATCAGGCTCCAGAATCCGTCGCCAAAGGCTGTTGCCGTTGCGGTCGGCGTGCCGCCGATGGCCAGTGCTCCCAGTGCCACCAGCAACACCGCAACGGCGGCGAATACGTAGGAATCAGGGAACCAGCGCTCGGCCCAGCTCGAACAACGCAGGGCGAAGCGAGCGTAGCGGCTCTCTTCAAGTTGTGCAGACATGGTGGTGTTTCCCTTGTTCTTATAGGTATGAGATCGGCTGAAGGCAGTGGTGGAACGTAATCAGAAACTCATTTCAACGACGTCGTCGGCGATGATCAGCTTGCCGGCCGTCTTCGACTTGATCTCATCGATACTGACACCGGGCGCACGCTCCTTGAGAATGAACGCGCCGTCTTCGATCTCCAGGTAGGCCAGGTCCGTGAGTACCTTGCGAATGCACCCGGCACCGGTCAGCGGCAGCGTGCACAACGGCAGCAGTTTCGACTCGCCATCCTTGGAGGCATGGGTCATGGTGACGATGATGTTCTCTGCGCCGGCCACCAGGTCCATCGCCCCCCCCATACCCTTGACCAGCTTGCCGGGGATCATCCACGAGGCGATGTTGCCCTGTACGTCCACTTCGAAAGCACCGAGCACGGTGAGGTCGACATGGCCGCCGCGGATCATCGCAAACGACTGCGCAGAGTCGAAGATGGACGCGCCGGCGCGTGCCGTCACGGTCTGTTTGCCGGCGTTGATCATGTCGGCGTCGACGGTAGCCTCGGTGGGAAATTCGCCCATGCCCAGCAGACCGTTTTCCGACTGCAGCATGACGTCGATGCCGGCCGGCACGTAGTTGGCCACCAGGGTAGGTATGCCGATCCCCAGGTTCACGTAGAAACCGTCTTGCAGTTCGCGCGCCACGCGCTGGGCCATCTGTTCGCGAGTAAGTGCCATTTGGAATACCTCTTGTGTAGCAGAGCAGATGGGAGCAATCAGGCCTTGAGGGTGCGCTTTTCGATGCGCTTCTCGAAGGTGCCCTGGATCACTCGGTCGACGTAGATGCCTGGCGTGTGGATGTGCTCGGGGAGGAGCACGCCGGGTTCGACGATTTCTTCGACCTCGACCACGGTGACGCGCCCGGCGCTTGCCGCCAGCGGGTTGAAGTTCTGGGCGGTGTGACGATAGATGACGTTGCCGAAATGGTCGGCCTTCCAGCCTTTGACGATGGCGAAGTCGCCGGTGATGGCCTGCTCCAGAATGTACTGCCGGCCACCGAATTCACGTATTTCCTTGCCTTGCGCTATCGGTGTGCCATAGCCGGTAGCCGTGAAGAACGCGGGGATGCCGGCGCCGCCTGCGCGCATCTTTTCCGCCAGGGTGCCTTGAGGGGTGAGTTCGACTTCCAGCTCGCCATCGAGCAACTGCCGCTCGAACAGGGCGTTTTCGCCGACATAGGAGGCGATCATCTTGCGAATCTGCCGGTCTTCGAGCAGCACGCCAAGGCCAAAGCCATCAACGCCGCAGTTGTTGGACACCACCGTAAGGTCGCGGACACCCAGTCGCTTGATTTCGGCAATGAGGTTTTCCGGAATGCCACACAGGCCGAACCCACCGGCCAGTACGGTCATGCCATCACGCAGGCCTTCGAGTGCCTGGGCATAGGTTGCCACTCGTTTATCGAGTCCAGCCATGATTGTTCGCCTTGTTTTGTTTGTTATGGCGCCGTCACGTCGGCAACGGCAAGCGTGACGGTATCTTCTCCCCACGATGGTAATTTGTTAATTTTGTTTTTCTTGGGGATTGATTGGTTTTGCAAATAGATGAACGTCAAACAGCTGCGCGCTTTTCTCGCTGTCGCCCAAGCCCTGAGCTTCGCCCAGGCTGGTGAAAAACTGCATCTCTCGCAGCCCGCCCTGAGCTTGACGATAAAAGGCCTGGAAGAAGACCTGGGCGGCGCGCTGCTGATCCGCACCACGCGCAGCGTCAGCCTGACGCCGGAAGGCGAGGTGCTGGTGCCACTGGCCCGCCGCTTGCTGGCGGACTGGGACAATACCGAAGAGCTGCTGCGCCAGCACTTCACCCTGCAGTTGGGCAAAGTGTCCATCGCGGCCATGCCGTCGTTCGCCGGCAACCTGCTGCCGGCAGCACTGCGGATCTTTCGCGACCGGCACCCGAGGGTCAATGTTGCCGTGCATGATGTGATCAACGAGCACGTGGTGGAGATGGTCCGCCATCGGCGGGTCGAACTGGGCATAGGCTTCGAGCCGGAAAGCACCTCGTCGCTGGTGTTCACCCCCTTCTACACCGATCGGTTCGTGGCGGTGGTGGCGGCCGATTCACCGCTGGCCGAGCAACCGATGCTCACCTGGGAGACCCTGCTCGCTCATGATTTCATTGCCCTGCAGCGCCCTTCTGCGGTTCGCCTGCTGCTGGAAAGCGCCATCAGCGAGCAGCACGGCAAGCTTGCGGTGGCATTCGAGAGCCACCAGTTAAGCACCATCGGCCGCATGGTTGCCCACGGCCTGGGGGTGAGCGCGGTGCCGGCATTGTGTGTCGAGCAGATGCATGAACTGGGTGCGCGCTGCGTGCCGTTGGAGTCACCGCGCATCGAACGGCGCATCGGCCTGATGCGCCTGCCCGATCACAAGCTGTCGGCCGCCGCGCACGCGTTGATGGAGGTGCTGCTGGAGCACACGGCGCAGCGCCTACTGGGTTGAACCGCAGCTTCATCGCACTGCCCAACTCCTGTAGCAGCGGCGCGTCTATTACGTTGATAATCACGGAGCATTGCGATGAACAGCATCAGCCTGGCCGGCAGGCCGGTCGCGAGAATCGGCCAAGGCACTTGGCGCATGGGTGAGGACCCTGCCCGTGCGCAACAGGAAATCGCCGCGCTGCAGCAAGGTATCGACCTGGGCATGACCCTGCTCGACACCGCTGAAATGTACGGCGAAGGCGGCGCCGAAAAAATCGTCGGGCAAGCCATCCAAGGGCGTCGTGACGAAGTCATGCTGGTCAGCAAGGTCTACCCGCACAACGCCAGCAGCCAGGGCGTGATCAAGGCCTGCGAGCGCAGCCTGCAGCGTCTGAACACCGAGCGCATCGACCTGTATCTGCTGCACTGGCGCGGCCAGTATCCCCTGAGCGAAACGGTGGAAGCGTTCGAGCGGCTGCAGGCCCAGGGCAAGATCGGCCGTTGGGGCGTGTCGAATTTCGATGTCGATGACATGACCGAGCTGGACGACGCCGGATGCGCGACCAACCAGGTGCTGTACAACCTGGAAGAGCGCGGCATCGAGTTCGACCTGTTGCCGTGGTGCGCGAAGCACGCGATGCCATTGATGGCTTATTGTCCGATTGCCCAGGGCGGTCGCCTGCTCGACCAACCCGCCTTGCGCCAGGTAGCCGAGCGTCACGGCATCACGCCGGCCCAGGCATGCCTGGCCTGGGTGGTGCGCCACGACAACGTGATCGCGATCCCCAAGGCTTCCACGCCCGAGCATGTAAGGCTGAATGCCGGGGCACTGCAGGTGAAGCTCGACGAAGCAGATCTAGCCTCGCTGGATGCCGCTTACCCACCACCCCTGCGCAAGCAGCGCCTCAACATGGTTTGAACGCAGGAATCCGAGGCCGCAACGCGGCGTAGAGCGCTGACGGATCAATCGTCGAGCGGCTGCGGCGCCTTGCTCGGCTTGGCCGCCTTGCCCGGCTTGCTGGCGGGCTCCTGTGCAGCAGGCACTGCCGCCGCGGGTGCACTGGCGTCCTTTTCCGCTGCCGGCAACTGGTCGATGGTGCTGAACAGCTGTGAAGGCTCGACGTAACCCGCCTGTTCGAGCTTCTTCTCGCCATCCTTGCCCAACAGCACGAACTTCTGGCTGGACCCGGCACCCAGTTTTAAGTCGCGGATCAGCGACATGGTGGCCTGTGGGTCGAGATCCTTGCCGTCACGCTGGCCGATGGTATTGATCACGGTGTACAGGACCATGCCGCGCTGTTTGAAGCCGTCGCGGTTGGCGGGTTCTTCCAGAGCCTTGCGCAGCTTCAGCAGGTTGGGATCCACCGAGCTGGGAGCAATGACCACCAGCGGCCGGGCCCTCCCGCGGTCCTGGGCCAGAGGGCTGTCGCCATCGGCGGCCAGCAAGGGCGCCGCGAACGCGAACAGTGTGGCGAGGGTCAGCGACCGGATCATCATGCTGCATCTCCTTGACGTATCGATGGCCTCATCATTGCAGAGATTTCGCCTCGGTGCGACCCGTGCCCAGGCGGCTGAACAGGCTGCTGCCGAACACGTTGATCAACAGCCCGACCATGACCAGCGCTCCACCCCACCACTGCAGGGCACCCAGGCGCTCGCCCAGGATCCAGGCCGAAGAACTCAAGCCCACCACCGGCACCAGCAATGAAAACGGCGCTACCTTGCCGGCCGGATAGCGCGACAACAGCTTGCTCCACAAGCTGTAGCCAAGCACCGTAGCCACGGCAGCCAGATAGACCAGGCTACCGATGGATTTCCAGCCGATGCCCAACAGCGATTGCTGGATCAGTGCCGGACCTTCCAGCCACAGCGACAAGGCGAAGAACGGCAAGGGCGGAATCAATGCGCCCCAGATCACCAGAGCGACCAGGTCGATGTTGCCGAAGCGGCGGGTGATGACATTGCCCATCGCCCACATCGACGCTGCGCACAGGGTCAGCAAGACCGCCATCAACGGCGTGGCCTGATCGCTTTCCAGGCCGATCATCGCCAGCCCTCCGGCCGCTACCAGCAAGCCCACCACGCTGGCGGCGCGCAGGCGCTCGCCAATGAACAGCGCAGCGAAGAACAAGGTGAAGAAGGCCTGGGATTGCAGCACCAGCGAGGCCAGGCCGGCGGGCATGCCATTGGCCATCGCCTCGAACAGAAACGCGAACTGGCCCAGGGAAATGGTCGCGCCATAGGCAATCAGCCAGCGCAGTGGCAGGTTCGGCCGGCGGATGAAGAACACCGCGGGAATCGCCACCAGGGTGAAGCGCAGGCCGCCCAGCAGCATCGGCGGCAAGCCATCGAGACCGTAGCGAATCACCACGAAATTCAAACCCCAGACAACGATCACGACCAGGGCCAACATCAGGTCTCTAGGTGCCACGGTACCTCCACAGGTTCAGGTCAGTCCGTACGGATAAGCCTGGCCATTCTTGCCCATCGCGCACCTTGGCGGGAACCTGTTTCAAAACTTTTCTGAAGCTGGCCACGTTGCGAGTGTTCGGCACCCCTTCTCGCTTGAGCTAGAGTGGGAGCACAGTGCCCTATGAGGAATCGAACGATGCGTGTGTTCTGGATGATGCTGGCCGCGGCAAGCCTGTCAGGTTGTACCTCGTTTCGCGCTGATTCGGAGCACCTGAAAGCCGTGCCGGCCGAACGGCTGTCGGCCTGGCAACAAACGCTGTCGCCATCGAGCGAGCTGGTGGTGGACCGTGACATCGGCATGCTGGGCGGCGGCTGCTACGTGGCACTGCTGATCGACCGTGAACCCGCCGCGCTGCTGGCCGTGGGTGAAGTGGCGACCTTTCACCTGCCACCGGGCGAACACATCGTCGGCATCACCACCGACAAGCAGGGTGGCCTGCTGTGCAGCAAAGGCCGCCTGAACCGCGAACTGCGCCTGCAGGCGCAGCCCGGCGAGCGCCAGCACCTGCGTATCGTCAGCGAAGCCAAGACAGGCTTCGGCATCGTGCTGGATCCGCGCTGAGGTCGGTGCAACCTTATTGCCTCACTCTGCTCACGTCAGGAGTCGTCATGCCCAGCAACCAGAACAGCCGCAACGAGCACCACCAGCCTGTCGGTCACGCCCTTCCCGAGTGGAGCCCTCGCCCTCGCCCGGCCCACGACGTTATCGAAGGACGCTATTGCCGGCTCGAGCCACTGAACGCTGCGGCCCACGCCGAAGACCTGTTCAGCGGCTATTGCCAACAGACCGATGGCAGCGACTGGACCTACCTGCCGGTCGGCCCGTTTGCCGACCTGGACAGCTACCGCAGTCACCTGCGACACGCGGCAGCCAGCCAGGATCCGCAACACTGGGCGGTGATCGACCTGCGCACCCAGCGCGCGGTGGGCACCCTGGCCTTGATGCGCATGGACCCGGCCAATGGCGTCATCGAGGTCGGCCATGTGACGTTCTCGCCGCTGATGAAACGCACCCCGCTGTCGACCGAAGCCCAGTACCTATTGATGCGCCGGGTGTTCGACGAACTGGGTTACCGCCGCTACGAGTGGAAATGCGACGCCCTCAACGAGCCCTCGCGCAAGGCCGCGGCACGGCTGGGCTTCAGCTTCGAAGGCATCTTCCGCCAAGCGCTGGTGTACAAGGGTCGCAACCGCGATACGGCCTGGTTTTCCATCATCGACAGCGAATGGCCGGCGCTGCGCGCAGCCTTCGAGCGGTGGCTGGCGACGGATAACTTCGATGCTGCCGGCCAGCAGCTGACGGCGTTGGCCGCCGGCCGCCAGCAACATTGAGAAACACGGCTATTCTTGCGATTGGCGAAGCCATTCGCTTTTTTGCTCCCCATCCGCAGAAGAAGAGAGCCACCTCTTGAAACTCGAACCCTTGCCCAAGTCGCTGATCGCCCTTGCGTTCGCGCTGGTGCCCGCCTGTACGTTCGCCGCCTCTCCCGCCCCCGTCGCTGCCGAGAACGGCATGGTGGTCACCGCACAGCAACTGGCCACCCACATTGGCGTGGATGTGCTCAAGGACGGCGGCAATGCCGTCGATGCCGCCGTGGCCGTAGGCTATGCCCTGGCCGTGGTCTACCCGGCTGCGGGCAACATCGGCGGCGGTGGCTTCATGACCCTGCAGATGGCCGATGGCCGCAAGACCTTCCTCGACTTCCGCGAGAAGGCACCGCTGGCCGCCACCGCCGACATGTACCTGGACAAGGCCGGCAATGTCATCGAGGGCCTGAGCACCGACGGCCACTTGTCGGTAGGCATACCCGGCACGGTGTCGGGCATGGAGCTGGCGTTGCAGAAGTACGGCACCTTCAAACGCGCCGATCTGCTGGCGCCGGCCATCAAGCTGGCAGACGAAGGTTTCACCCTGGCCCAGGGCGATGTCGACCTGTTGGAAACCGCCACCGAGGACTTCCGCAAGGACAGCCAGGATTCGGCAAAGATATTCCTTAAGCAGGGCCAGCCGTTCAAGGCCGGCGAGAAGCTGGTGCAGAAGGACCTGGCGCGGACCCTGCGGGAAATCTCCGAGAAGGGTAACGCCGGGTTCTACCAAGGCTGGGTGGCCAAGGCCATCGTCGATTCGAGCCAGGCGGGCAAGGGCATCATCACCCAGGCCGACCTCGACAAGTACAAGACCCGCGAACTGGACCCGATCGAGTGCGACTACCGTGGCTACCATGTGGTTTCCGCGCCACCGCCCAGCTCCGGCGGCGTGGTCATCTGCCAGATCATGAACATCCTTCAGGGTTACCCGATGGCCGAGCTGGGCTATGGCTCGGCGCAGGGCATGCACTACCAGATCGAAGCCATGCGCCACGCCTATGTGGACCGCAACAGCTACCTGGGCGACCCGGATTTCGTCAAGAACCCCATCGCGCACCTGCTCGACGCCAACTACGCGACCAAGCTGCGCGACAGCATCGCACCGAACAAGGCTGGGGTTTCCGCCGAAATCAAGCCGGGTGTGGCGCCCCATGAGGGCAGCAACACCACGCATTACTCCATCGTCGACAAATGGGGCAACGCGGTGTCGGTGACCTACACCCTCAACGGCTGGTTCGGCGCGCGGGTCATGGCCAGCGGTACCGGCATCCTGCTCAACGACGAAATGGACGACTTCACCTCCAAGGTCGGCGTGGCCAACATGTACGGGCTGGTCCAGGGCGAGGCCAACGCCATCGCGCCGTACAAGACGCCGCTGTCCTCCATGAGCCCGACCATCGTCACCAAGGACGGCAAGCCAGTCATGGTGCTCGGCACGCCCGGCGGCAGCAGGATCATCACTGCCACCCTGCTGACCATGCTCAATGTCATCGACTACGGCATGGACATCCAGCAGGCGGTCAATGCGCCGCGTTTCCACCAGCAGTGGATGCCCGACGTCACCAACCTGGAAAACTTCGCCATCAGCCCTGACACCCGCAAGATTCTTGAAAGCTGGGGGCACAAGTTCGGTGAGCCCCAGGACGCCAATCACCTGGCCGCGATCCTGGTAGGCGCGCCGGCACTGGGCGCCAAACCGGTGGCCAACAACCGTTTCTACGGCGCCAACGATCCCCGCCGCAACACTGGTCTTGCCGCAGGCTACTGAGCCGGCAAACGCAAAGGCAGGCCTGCAATCGGGCCTGCCCGCCCGCCGCACCGAAGAAGAATCCGCCTGAACTTTCCATTTTCCTCCGCGCTCAGATTTCCTGATCGCCTGGCGTGCCAGGCACCCACTGAGCCGAGGAAGACCTTCATGAGTACCCAACTGCAAGGCAAGAAAGTCCTGTTCATCACTGCCAACACCGGCATCGAACGCGATGAACTGCTCAAGCCTCTCGAAGCGCTGCGCGAAGCAGGCGCCACCGTGACCCACGCTTCGAGCGAAGGCGGCACCGTGCAGACCTTCCAGCAGGACACCGAGAAAGACCGTACCGTTGAATCCGACGGCAAGATCCAGGGCCTGAACGCCAGCGACTTCGACGCCCTGGTGATTCCCGGCGGCACCGTGAACGCCGACACCCTGCGCCAGGACACCGATGCCCAGCAACTGGTCAAGGCATTCGCCGATGCCGGCAAGGTCGTGGCCGCCATCTGCCATGGTCCATGGCTGCTGATCAATGCTGGCGTGATCCCCGGCAAAACCCTGACCTCGTACCCCAGCGTCAGCCTCGACCTGACCAACGCCGGTGCCGCTGGCTGGGTGGATCAAGAGGTCAAGCAGTGCGGGGCCAACGGCTGGACCTTGATCACCTCGCGCAACCCGAAGGATATCCCGGCCTTCAATGACGCCATCATCAAAGCCCTCGCCACCGCCTGAGCCGCCTTTCAACCCACAGACCAGGGAGACCAGATGCCTTCTTTATTCGACCCGATCCAGGTCGGCGCGCAGAAACTGCCCCACCGGATCCTGATGGCGCCGCTGACCCGCGGCCGTGCCACGCGCAACCATGTACCCACCGACTTGATGATCGAGTACTACACCCAGCGTGCGAGCGCCGGGTTGATCATCACCGAAGCCACCGGAATCACTCAGGAAGGCCTGGGCTGGCCATACGCGCCCGGCATCTGGAGCGACGAGCAGGTCGAGGGCTGGAAGAAGATCACCGCTGCGGTGCATGAGGTCGGTGGCCGCATCGACCTGCAGCTGTGGCATATGGGCCGCATTGTTCACCCCAGCTTCCTAGGTGGCGCGCAGCCGGTTTCCTCATCGGCAACCACTGCGCCAGGTCAGACCCATACCTACGATGGCAAGCAGCCCTATGTGCAGGCGCGTCCGTTGGGCATCCACGAAATTCCACGGTTGCTCGACGACTACGAGCATGCCGCGAAAAACGCCATGCGCGCCGGTTTCGATGGCGTGCAGATCCACGCGGCCAACGGTTACCTGATCGATCAGTTCCTGCGCGACAACAGCAATTTCCGCGAGGACGCCTACGGCGGCTCGGTGGAAAACCGCATCCGTCTGTTGACCGAGGTTACACAGCGGGTTGTCGACACCATCGGTGCCGAACGTACTGGTGTGCGCCTGTCGCCCAACGGCGATTCGCAGGGGGTCAACGACAGCGATCCGGAAACCCTGTTCTCCGCTGCTGCCGCTGCGCTGGACACGATCGGCATCGCCTATCTGGAACTGCGTGAGCCACCGCTCGACGGTACCTTCGGCAAGGCCGACCGCCCGCCCGTGCATCCGGTCATCCGCAAGGCCTTCAGCCGCACACTGGTGCTCAACTCCGATTACACCCATGAGAAAGCGCAGGCCGCGCTGGACGCCGGTGAAGCAGACGCCATCGCTTTCGGCCGACCGTTCCTGGCCAACCCTGACCTGCCCCATCGGTTCGCCGAAGGCTTGCGGCTAAACAAGGACGTGATGGAAACCTGGTACAGCCAGGGGCCCGAAGGCTACGTGGACTACCCCACAGCCGAGTGAGCGCAGCACGGTATCGGGGGCCAGTGCCCCCGGTCACTACCAAGGATTGTCGACACTTCGCCTATGACGTATTGACTAGCCGCTTAAACAGGGCTATTTTTTTGTCACTACCTGCCCAGGTGTCGACAATATGTCTGCCACGTCTGTTTCGTTGCACGTCCTGCCCAACAATGACGCGCCGCACGTTTCCAGTGTTGCGGGTGAAACCGAGACGCTTTCGGAAAACGTCTTCCGGCGTATCCAGGCGGCCATCGTCAACGGCGAAATAGCCCCTGGCAGCAAGATTTCCGAGCCCGAACTGGCACGCACCTACGGCATCAGCCGCGGTCCCCTGCGTGAAGCCATCCACCGCCTCGAAGGCCAACGCCTGCTGGTGCGCATTCCGCACGTCGGTGCGCGGGTGGTATCGCTCAACCACGCCGAACTCATCGAACTCTACGAAATCCGCGAATCGCTTGAAGGCATGGCCTGCCGGCTGGCCGCCACGCGCATGAGCCAGGTGCAGATCGACGAACTGCGCGAGGTGCTGGCCACCCATGAGCGCGATGCCGCGTTCCAGGCCGGCGTCGGCTACTACCAACAGGAAGGCGATTTCGACTTCCACTACCGGATCATCCAGGGCAGCGGCAACAGCACGTTGGTGCAGATGCTGTGCGACGACCTCTACCAGTTGGTGCGCATGTACCGGATCCAGTTCTCGGCCACGCCCAACCGCCCCCATCAGGCCTTTGCCGAACACCACCGTATTCTCGACGCCATCGCCGAGCGCGATGGCGAATTGGCCGAGTTGCTCATGCGCAGGCACATCGCCGCGTCCAAGCGCAACATCGAGCGCCATTACCTGGAACCCAACCACAACAACACCCCAGGAGCCCAACCATGAATCAGCCGTCCAGCCCCGGCCAACGTTTCCGCCAGGCACTCGCCGAAGAGTCACCCCTGCAGGTGGTCGGCACCATCAACGCCAACCACGCACTGCTCGCGCAACGGGCTGGCTTCAAGGCCATCTACCTGTCCGGAGGCGGCGTCGCGGCGGGTTCGCTGGGCCTGCCCGACCTGGGCATTACCGGCCTGGACGATGTGCTGACCGACGTGCGCCGCATCACCGACGTCTGCGAGCTGCCTTTGCTGGTCGATGTCGACACCGGTTTCGGCTCGTCGGCGTTCAACGTTGCGCGCACCGTCAAGTCGATGATCAAGTTCGGCGCAGCGGCCATGCACATCGAGGACCAGGTGGGCGCCAAACGCTGCGGCCATCGGCCAAACAAGGAAATCGTCTCACAGCAGGAGATGGTCGATCGCATCAAGGCGGCCGTGGACGCCCGCACCGACGACAGCTTCGTGATCATGGCGCGCACCGACGCCCTGGCGGTGGAAGGACTGGAGTCCGCCCTGGACCGCGCCGCCGCCTGCATCGAGGCGGGTGCGGACATGATCTTTCCCGAAGCCATCACCGAATTGCAGATGTACCAGCTGTTCGCCAGCCGGGTGAAGGCGCCGATTCTGGCCAACATCACCGAGTTCGGCGCCACCCCGCTGTTCACCACCGAGCAACTGGGTGGCGTTGGCGTGGGCCTGGTGCTTTACCCACTGTCTGCGTTCCGTGCCATGAACAAGGCGGCCGAGAACGTCTACACCGCGATACGCCGCGACGGCACTCAGCAGAATGTCATCGACACCATGCAGACTCGCATGGAGCTGTACGAGGCAATCGATTACCACGACTTCGAGCGCAAGCTGGACGCACTGTTTGCGCAGAAAAAATGATCACTGCATTCCAATAACAAATCCAAGATCGGAGAAAACCCATGGCCGAAGCAAAAGTACTCAGTGGCGCTGGCCTGCGTGGCCAAGTGGCCGGACAGACCGCCCTGTCGACCGTCGGCATGCCCGGTGCCGGGCTGACCTATCGTGGCTATGACGTGCGCGAACTGGCCGAACATGCCCTGTTCGAGGAAGTCGCCTACCTGCTGCTGCATGGCGAGCTGCCCACGCCTGCCGAACTGGCTGCCTACCAGGGCAAGCTGCGCAGCCTGCGCGACCTGCCGCAGCCGTTGAAGGAAGTGCTCGAACGCATTCCGTCGAGCACCCATCCGATGGACGTGATGCGCACCGGCTGTTCGTTCCTCGGCACGCTGGAGCCTGAGCGCAACTTCGGCCAGCAGGAACACGTGAGCGACCGCCTGCTGGCGGCGTTCCCGGCGATGATGTGCTACTGGTACCGCTACAGCCACCATGGCGTGCGTATCAGCTGCAGCAGCGACGAAGAGACGTTCGCCGGGCACTTCCTGTACCTGCTGCATGGCAAGTCGCCGAGTGAATTGCACAGCAAGGTGATGGACGTATCGCTGATTCTCTACGCCGAGCACGAATTCAACGCCTCGACCTTCACCGCCCGCGTCTGCGCATCGACCCTGTCGGACATGTATTCATGCGTGACCGCCGCCATCGGCTCGTTGCGCGGCCCGCTGCACGGCGGCGCCAACGAGGCGGCGATGGCGATGATCCAGAAGTTCGCTTCGCCCGAGGAGGCGGTGCGCGGCACCTTGGCCATGCTGGAGCGCAAGGACAAGATCATGGGTTTCGGCCATGCCGTGTACAAGGACAACGATCCGCGCAACGAGGTGATCAAGGGCTGGGCGAAGAAGCTGAGCGAAGAAGCCGGCGACAAGGTGCTCTACCCGGTGTCCGAGGCCATCGACAAGATCATGTGGGAACAGAAGAAGCTGTTTCCCAACGCCGACTTCTACCATGCCTCGGCCTACCACTTCATGGGCATCGCCACCGAACTGTTCACACCTATCTTCGTTTGCTCGCGGGTGACGGGCTGGGCGGCGCACGTATTCGAGCAGCGCGCGAACAACCGGATCATCCGGCCCAGCGCGGAGTATGTCGGCGTGGAACAGCGCGCATTCGTGCCCCTGGATCGTCGCTGACCTGGCGGGCCTCTTCGCGGGTAGATGGCTCGCCGCCCGCCCCGCTCCCACAATCCTCCGAATCTGGAGCTGGGTTTTATGTGGGAGCGGGCTCTGCCCGCGAAGGCCGCCCCGCCGAACTTTTGCCATGCCTGACCATGCCTTGCACCGTGAGCCGACCTGATGAACACACAACACCGCAAGTCCCTGCCGAACTCGCCACTGGACTATTACGACGCCCGAGAAGCCGTCGAAGCCCTCCAGCCTGGCGCCTACGCCACCCTGCCCTACACCTCCCGCGTACTCGCCGAGAACCTGGTGCGACGCTGCGACCCCACCACACTCGACGCCTCGCTGCGCCAGCTGATCGAGCGCAAGCGCGACCTGGACTTCCCCTGGTACCCGGCGCGCGTGGTGTGCCATGACATCCTCGGCCAAACCGCGCTGGTCGACCTCGCCGGCCTGCGCGACGCGATTGCCTCCCAGGGCGGTGACCCGGCGCTGGTCAACCCGGTGGTGCCGACCCAATTGATCGTCGATCACTCGCTGGCGGTAGAAAGCGCCGGCTTCGACCCCCAGGCGTTCGAGAAGAACCGCGCCATCGAAGACCGTCGCAACGAAGACCGCTTCCATTTCATCGACTGGACGCGCAAGGCCTTCAAGAACGTCGACGTCATCCCACCGGGCAACGGCATCATGCACCAGATCAATCTGGAGAAGATGTCGCCGGTCATTCAGGTTCGCGAAGGCGTGGCCTTCCCCGACACCTGTGTCGGTACCGATAGCCACACGCCCCACGTCGACGCGCTGGGGGTGGTTGCCATCGGTGTCGGCGGCCTGGAAGCCGAAAGCGTCATGCTCGGTCGCGCCTCGTGGATGCGCCTGCCCGAGATCGTCGGCGTCGAACTGACCGGGCAGCTGCAACCCGGCATCACCGCCACCGACATGGTGCTGGCCCTGACCCAATACCTGCGCCAGCAGAAAGTCGTCGGTGCCTACCTGGAATTCTTCGGCGAAGGCGCGCGCGAGCTGACTCTGGGCGACCGCGCCACAATCTCCAACATGGCCCCGGAATACGGCGCCACGGCGGCGATGTTCGCCATCGACCAGCAGACCATCGACTACCTGCGCCTGACCGGCCGCGAGGAGCAGCAAGTGCAGCTGGTCGAAGACTACGCGCGCCTTACCGGCCTGTGGGCCGACAGCCTGGACGCCGCCGTCTACGAACGCGACCTGAGCTTCGATCTGTCGGGCGTGGTGCGCAACATGGCCGGCCCGAGCAACCCCCACGCGCGGGTGGCGACCAGCGACCTTGCCGCCCAAGGTATCGCCGGCCCCTGGACCGACGTGCCAGGGCAGATGCCGGACGGCGCGGTGATCATCGCCGCCATCACCAGCTGCACCAACACCAGCAACCCGCGCAACGTGATCGCCGCCGGCCTCTTGGCGCGCAATGCCAACCGCCTGGGCCTGACCCGCAAGCCTTGGGTGAAGTCATCCCTGGCACCGGGCTCGAAAACCGTGGCGCTGTACCTGGACGAAGCCGGCCTGACCGAGGAACTGGAAACCCTGGGCTTCGGCATCGTGGCGTTCGCCTGTACCACCTGCAATGGCATGTCCGGCGCGCTGGACCCGGTGATCCAGCAGGAGATCATCGAACGCGACCTGTATGCCACGGCGGTGCTCTCGGGCAACCGCAACTTCGACGGGCGCATCCACCCGTATGCCCGGCAGGCCTTCCTCGCCTCACCGCCTTTGGTAGTCGCCTATGCCATCGCCGGCACCATCCGCTTCGACATCGAAAAAGACGTGCTCGGGTTCGACCCGCAGGGTCAACCCATTCGGCTCAAGGACATCTGGCCCAGCGACGAAGAAGTCAACGCCGTGGTCAAGTCGTCGGTGAAACCGGAGCAGTTCCGCCAGGTGTACATCCCCATGTTCGCCATTCACGAGGACACCGGGCCGAAGGTCGCGCCTCTCTACGACTGGCGCCCGGCGAGCACCTACATCCGTCGTCCGCCCTACTGGGACGGCGCCCTGGCCGGCGAGCGCACGCTCAAGGGCATGCGCCCCCTGGCCGTGCTGCCGGACAACATCACCACCGATCACCTGTCGCCATCCAACGCGATCATGCTCGACAGCGCTGCGGGCGAATACCTGGCCAAAATGGGTCTGCCCGAAGAAGACTTCAACTCCTACGCCACCCACCGCGGCGACCACCTGACTGCCCAGCGCGCGACGTTCGCCAACCCCAAGCTGTTCAATGAAATGGTGGTGGAAAACGGCAAGGTTCGCCAAGGTTCGCTGACCCGCCTGGAACCCGAAGGCCAGGTGATGCGCATGTGGGAAGCGATCGAAACCTACATGCTGCGCAAGCAGCCGCTGATCATCATTGCCGGGGCCGATTACGGCCAGGGTTCCTCGCGCGACTGGGCGGCCAAAGGCGTACGCCTGGCCGGGGTCGAGGCAATTGCCGCCGAGGGCTTCGAGCGCATCCACCGGACCAATCTGGTGGGCATGGGTGTGCTGCCGCTGCAGTTCGCTGCCGGCACCGACCGCAAGACCCTGGGTATCGACGGCACCGAGGTGTTCGACGTGATCGGCCGACTGACACCCCAGGCGCAGGTGACGCTGATCATCGAACGGCGCAATGGCGAGCGCCTGGAAGTGCCTGTGACCTGCCGACTGGACACTGCCGAAGAGGTCTCGATCTACGAAGCCGGTGGTGTGCTGCAGCGCTTCGCCCAGGATTTCCTGCAGGCCACCGCGCCTGCTCCCCATGCCGCCGGCGCTCACTGAGGACAGCTCCATGACGCAGATTCGCATTCCCGCCACCTACATGCGCGGCGGCACCAGCAAGGGCGTGTTCTTCAACCTCGCCGACCTGCCCGAGCCTGCGCGCCAGCCAGGGCCACTGCGTGACGCCCTGCTGCTGCGGGTGATCGGCAGCCCGGACCCGTACGCCAAGCAGATCGACGGCATGGGCGGTGCCACCTCGAGCACCAGCAAGACGGTGATCGTCAGCCCGAGCAGCCAGCCGGGGCATGACGTCGACTATCTGTTCGGCCAGGTGTCCATCGACAGCGCGTTCGTCGACTGGAGCGGCAACTGCGGCAACCTGTCCGCCGCCGTCGGCCCCTTTGCCATCAGTACTGGCCTGCTCGATCCTTCCCGCGTCCCCCACGACGGCATCGCTACGGTTCGCGTGTGGCAGGCCAACATCGGCAAGACGATCATCGCCCACGTGCCCATGAGCGGCGGTGTGGTGCAGGAAACCGGTGATTTCGAACTCGACGGCGTGACGTTCCCGGCCGCCGAGGTGCAACTGGAGTTCATCGATCCGGCTGCCGAGGCCGAGGGCGCGGCGGGGGCGATGTTTCCCACCGGCAACCTTATCGATGTGCTGGACGTGCCGAACGTGGGTCGTTTCGAGGCGACCCTGATCAACGCGGGCATTCCAACCATCTTCATCGACGCCGCCGCCCTGGGCTACAACGGCTGCGAACTGCAGGAGGCGATCAACGGCGATCCACAGGCCCTCGCTCGCTTCGAAACCATCCGCGCCCATGGCGCGCTGCGCATGGGCCTGATCAGTCGCCTGGAGGATGCAAAGACCCGCCAGCACACGCCGAAGGTCGCTTTCGTCGCGCCACCGGCCGACTACCTCGCGTCCAGCGGCAAACCCGTTGCCGCGGCCGATATCGACCTGACCGTACGCGCCCTGTCGATGGGCAAGCTGCACCACGCGATGATGGGCACTGCGGCGGTGGCCATCGGTACCGCCGCGGCCATCCCCGGCACCGTGGTCAACCGCGCGGCCGGGGGTGGCGTGCGCAGTACGGTGTGTTTCGGCCATCCCTCGGGCACCTTGCGTGTCGGCGCCCAGGCCAACGAAGTCGCGGGCCAGTGGCAAGTGACCAAGGCGATCATGAGCCGCAGCGCGCGAGTCCTGATGGAGGGCTGGGTACGCGTCCCCGCTCAGACCCTGGCCTAGCTAAGCGCGTCCGGCCTTCAGCCCGGCAGTGCTTGCTGCCGGTAGCGCAGCCACACCGCACCGCCCTCCTGCACTTCGGCACTGTCCAGGGCCAGGTAGGTCGGCTGCTGCCATTGCCCGGCGTCGATCTCGAACGACGCCGGGTGCTCGCCGCGGCCGTCTACCAAGGGCAGCAGCAGGACACTGATTTCATCGACCAGCCCTGCATTCACGAAGGAGCCACTGACGTGCGGTCCGCCTTCGACGACCAGGCGCTTGATGCCCAATTCACGGCCGAGAATGTCCAGCACTCGACTCAAGTCCAGGGTGTCTTGGCCGCCAAAAATGTAGGACACCTGGATCGACTGCAGATAGGCCAGGTAGTCGTCGCTGACGCCTTCGGTCAGTACTTCGACGATGTGCGAGTCCAGCGCCGTGTTGGATTTCCAACCGACCTTGCCCTTCGGGTCGATGGAAATGGCATAGGCGCTCGCCGCGCGATCGGCAAAATACGGAGTACGCGCAATCGGCCCGGTGGCCAGGCCGGACGGATAACCCTCGTCGTGGGCGATCTCCTGCATGGTCACCCGGCCACAGGCCCAGGCATCGAACTCGAACTGTTTGGCCAACTGCTCGTACAGCTCACCTGCGGCGTTCTTGAACGGCCGCGCCCAACCGTCGGTCAGCGCATGACCATCGACGGAAGACATCATGTGGCAGATTACATAGGGCTTCATTGGCGGCTCCAAGGCGTTCGGTATGTCTATCACCGACCGGCGCCCCTGGCCGTTGGTTCAGCTTGAAGCGGCGCAGCGCATGTGAGTCGTCTGCCACACGGGATCGGACTCGACGTCGAGCACCTCGAACCCCTGTTTCTGCCAGAAGGCGATGGCTCCGGGCAGGAATGGGTGAGTGTGCAGGTACAGGGTTCGCACACCTGCCGCACGCGCCTGCGCCAGCAGCGCTGCATACAGCGCCTTGGCCACGCCGGCGCCACGACAGCTGGGCGAAACGAACAACCGGACGACCTCGACGGTGGCTTCGAGCGGCAGCTGCAGCTGATTGAAGCGCTGGTCGTAGGGCAGGTAACCGATGCTGCCTACGATCTGACCCGCCTGCCAGGCCAGCAGAAAACAGCCTTGGGCGGAGCCCAGGTAAACCTCGGCAAAGCGCGCCAGGTCATCCGGCACTTGCGTGGCATCCAGCTGCGGAAAGATCGAGGCCCGCGCAGCCATGACGTAATCCAGGGTTGCAGCGACCTCATCCGATCGCACTGGGCGAATGTCTATCGCGTTCATGGAATCTGCTCTGCACATGAGATAACCCGCGCCAGTGGGAGGGGCTCAGAAAGCAAGCTTGAAACCGATCAGCAGCAGCATCACCGCCAGGCAAGGCCGCAGGATGTCGTCCGACACCCGCCCGGACAGATGACTGCCCAGCCAGATGCCCGGCAGCGAGCCAAGCAGCAAATGGCCAAGCAACGACCAGTCCATGTTGCCCATACTGGCGTGGCCCATGCCCGCCACCAGGGTCAGGGGCACGGCGTGGGCGATCTCGGTGCCGACCAGGCGCCGCGTCGCCAGGAACGGATACAGCAGGAACAGGGCCACGGTGCCCAGCGCACCGGCGCCGATGGACGTGAGCGAAACCATCACACCAAGGACCACGCCGGTGATCACCGTCAGCCCGTTGAGGGTGCTGGCACTGAGGTTGTAGCGGTCGCCGGCATGGCGGCTGGCGAAGGCCTGCAGGCGCTTCTTGAAGAGGATGGCGAACGCGGTCAGGAACAGCACCGCAGCCAATGCCTGCTTGATCACCGCGCCCATGGCCTGCGGTTCGGCATCCAGGCTTTTCAGATACCAGAGCACCAGCGCCGCTGCGGGCACGCTGCCCAGCGCCAGCCAGCCGGTGATCTTCCAGTCGATGTTCTTGTTGCGCCCATGCACCCAGACGCCACTGGCCTTGGTGATGGCGGCGTACAACAGGTCGGTGCCGACGGCCGTGGCCGGATTGATGCCGAACCAGAGCAGGATGGGCGTCATCAGCGAGCCGCCGCCCACACCCGTCATGCCGACGATGAAACCGACCACCAGCCCGGCCACGGTGAAACCCCAGGTACCTACGTCCATTCTTACGTCCTACACATCAGATTCAGCATCGCGGGAGCGGTAGCCGGGCGGCAGGATAACAATTTCTGATATAGCCAATTATAACTATGCAGCATTAGCTTATAACCGCCACTCGATCACGCATAGCAAGCCTGCACTTCATGACTGTCAACCTGAGCGCGACAGTGCTGCGCTGCCGGAACGATTTATCCCGGCGCGGCGAACGCATAATCTTTACCCATCGCACAGCACCTCCAACGCTGCGCCCCCACCAGAATCGGGAGAACACCATGCTCGCACTTCGCAAAGCTTCGGACCGCGGTCTCGCCAACCATGGCTGGTTGCAATCCTTCCATACCTTTTCCTTCGGCCACTACCGCAACCCACAGGAGCAGGGCTTCTCCGACCTGTTGGTGATCAACGACGACCGGGTCAGCGCCGGCAAGGGCTTCGGTCAGCACCCGCACCGCGACATGGAGATCTTCTCCTACGTGCTGCAAGGCGCGCTGGCGCACAAGGACACCTTGGGCACCGGCTCGGTCATTCGCCCAGGGGACGTGCAGTTGATGAGTGCTGGCCATGGCGTGGCCCACAGCGAGTTCAACCACAGCGATGTCGACCCCGTGCATTTCCTGCAGATCTGGATCGTACCCGAGCAAGCAGGCGCCGAGCCTCGCTACCAGCAGGAACACTTCTCGCCCGAGCAGAAACGTGGCCGCCTGCAACTGATCATCTCGCCCGATGGCGCGCAAGGCTCGCTTGAAGTGCGCCAGGATGCGCGGGTCTACGCCGGCCTGTTCGACGGCGCGGAACAGGCCACGCTGACGCTGGCGGACAACCGCTACGCCTATGTGCACGTCGCCACGGGCAGCGTCGAACTCAACGGCCAGCGTCTGAATGAAGGGGATGGCGTGCGCCTGCGTGAGGAAACCGTGCTGCGGTTGACCAACGGGGTCGACGCCGAGGTGCTGGTATTCGACCTGCGCCCCAACGAGTTGCCGCAGATGCCATGATCGGGCAGTGCACCGGGGGCCGATCAATCCTGTCGATGACCGCATTGAAAAAAGCGATTGGCTTGACCCCGGTGTGGCGCGTACCTTCAAGGTCTGTATTTTTTTTGCAACGCCTGCATGGCGTTGGCAGTCGAAATGGTCATGCCCTTTACTGGTACCCCCGATGCACACCCCTGAGCGCACCCTGCACGATGGCTTCGCCCGCAAAGTCGATTACCTGAGGTTGTCGGTCACCGATCGCTGCGATTTTCGCTGCGTGTACTGCATGGCCGAAGACATGACGTTTCTGCCGCGCCAGCAGATTCTCAGCCTCGAGGAACTCGAGCAGGTGGCCGCAAGCTTCGTCGCCCTGGGGACTCGCAAGATTCGCCTGACCGGGGGTGAACCCTTGGTGCGCTCGGGCATCGTCGACCTGTGCCGACGCATCGCTGCCCTGCCCGGCCTGCAGGAACTGTGCATGACCACCAACGGCTCGCGCCTGGAAACCTTGGCCCAGCCGTTGTTCGACGCCGGCGTCAAGCGCCTGAACATCAGCCTGGACAGCCTCGATCCAGCGCGTTTTCGCGAGCTCACTCGTACCGGCGACCTGAACAAGGTAATTGCCGGCATCGACGCGGCCAACGCGGCCGGATTCCACCATACCAAGCTCAACTGCGTGGTCATGCAGGGTCGCAACGACGACGAAGTCGTCGACCTGGTGAGCTTTGCCATCGACCGCGGCCTGGACATTTCCTTCATCGAGGAGATGCCCCTGGGGGCCATCAGCGAGCACAGCCGCGCCGAAGCCTTCTACTCGAGTGATCAGGTACGCGCACGCATCGCCGAGCGTTACGAGCTGCTGCCGTCCGCCGACTCCACCCAGGGCCCGTCGCGCTACTGGCGCATCCCCCAGGCGCCGGGCACGCGCATCGGTTTCATTTCCCCGCACAGCCACAACTTCTGTGCGACCTGCAACCGCGTGCGCCTGACCGTCGAAGGGCGCCTTCTGCTGTGCCTGGGCAACGAGCATTCGGCGGACCTCAAGCAAGTCCTGCGTGATCATCCCGGCCAGCCGGAAGTGCTCGAACAGGCGATCATCCAGGCCATGCAGCTCAAGCCGTGGAGCCACAACTTCCGCCTCGACGATGACGTGCAGGTAGTGCGCTTCATGAACATGACTGGCGGCTGAGTGCGGGCGCTGGTCTGTGGCATTGTTCTGCTTTTCTTATAAACCCGTTTGAAAATGCAACTTATCAAATCAGTGCACAGGGCCGACAATCACTCTGTGCCGTCGCTGTGTGTCCGGTACGTTGAGCGGTGCCATCCGCTTCCTACAAGAACAAGGCCACCGGCCGCCCTACCGAGGACTCCTTCATGCAAGACGTCGTTATCGTTGCCGCCACACGCACCGCCGTCGGCAGTTTCCAGGGCTCGCTGGCGAGCGTACCCGCCGTCGAGCTGGGCGCTGCGGTGATTCGCCGACTGATCGCACAGACCGATCTGGATCCTGCACAGGTCGACGAGGTCATTCTTGGGCAGGTGCTTACCGCGGGCGCCGGGCAAAACCCCGCGCGCCAGGCGGCGATGTTCGCCGGCCTGCCCAGCGCCGTGCCGGCCATGACGTTGAACAAGGTCTGCGGTTCAGGGCTCAAGGCCGTGCACCTGGCCGCCCAGGCCATCCGCTGCGGCGACGCCGAGGTGATCATCGCCGGCGGCATGGAAAACATGAGCCTGGCGCCCTACCTGCTGCCGGCCGCACGCACCGGTCTGCGCATGGGCAATGCCGCGCTGGTCGACAGCATGATCAAGGACGGCCTGTGGGATGTCTTCAACGACTATCACATGGGCATTACCGCAGAAAACCTGGCCGAACAGTACGGCATCAGCCGCGAAGCCCAGGATGCGTTCGCTGCGCAGTCCCAGCAAAAGGCCGTGGCGGCCATCGAAGCGGGTCGTTTCGTCGATGAAATCACCCCCATTGCCGTGCCCCAGCGCAAAGGCGAGCCCGTGCAGTTCGCTGTAGACGAGCAGCCCCGTGCCGACACCACGGCGCAAAGCCTGGGCAAGCTCAAGCCTGCCTTCAAAGCCGACGGCAGCGTCACCGCTGGCAATGCCTCGTCGCTCAACGATGGCGCTGCGGCCGTGCTACTGATGAGTGCGACCAAGGCCCAGGCACTGGGCCTGCCGGTGCTGGCGCGCATTGCCGCCTATGCCAATGCCGGCGTGGATCCGGCGGTGATGGGCATCGCTCCGGTGTCGGCCACTCGCCGCTGCCTGGAGAAGGCCGGCTGGAGCCTCGAGCAACTGGACCTGATCGAAGCCAACGAAGCCTTCGCGGCGCAGGCGCTGTCGGTTGGCCAAGTGCTGGGCTGGGACGCCGACAAGGTCAACGTCAACGGCGGCGCCATTGCCCTGGGTCACCCGATAGGGGCGTCCGGCTGCCGGGTACTGGTCACCTTGCTGCACGAGATGCTGCGTCGCGATGCCAGCAAGGGGCTGGCCACCCTGTGCATTGGCGGTGGGCAAGGTGTAGCCCTGGCTCTGGCGCGAGACTGACCCGGCAGCAGGCAACACGCACTGGCCAGCGTGTGGTGAATGGATGGAAACTGGCAAGCTCAGCCTCGGTGTAGTTCGACCGACCTAAAACCCGTAGGTCAAACTCACCTCGGCAACACTGTCACTGTAATTTCGGCCACCGAATCGATGGCCAACTGCCCCGCTCAGGCCAAGTCGAGAAGTTACCTCACCCTCCACACCCAGCTTTATTTCTCCGACATCCCGATACCCATCCTGGGAGATTTTCACACGATCCATATCGACACTATATACCTTGTCACTGTGAATCCATCCCGCCTCTACGTAGGGCTTGATCTCAGTCCCTGCTGATGAGCCGCGATCTATATTTTTCAGAAATGCTCTCACTGCCAAATGAGTGGAAATACCGCTCTCATTACCAAATCTCACCACGGTTCCATTCCGCTCAATGTGATCTTCAGCTTTTATGCTGGACCAAGCCAATTTCACCTTGGGCTGAATATAAAATGAAAAACCGCGAAACTTGGAAACTTCCATCACACGGCCAACTTCTACCGAAGCAACGGGACCACGAGACTTGTACTGCTCGCCACTTAGACCCTCACCTTTTACCGAATTATCGAACCAACTGTACTGAAATACACCGTCGATATAAGCACCCATTTCATCTACGACATCTTCGTACCAAGTACTATAAACGCCTATTGAGTAGCCTGAAACTCGCCCTTTTGAGTCGTATGAATTAAGTTTATATGCAGTGTCGTTGGTGCCGCTGCCATAACCTGCCAATGCGCCTACTCGCCACCCTCCTCCTTTCCCTGTCGCGCCTGATGCAATATCACTACCTATCATCACAGCCTGACGGTCGGAGTGAGTACTCAGCTGACCGCTGACATCTACGCCATGGGCATACCCCCTGATAGTTTTCATCCACAAACGCGTTGTCTTTTGCTCGCCACTCAGTGGATCAGTGTAATCTCGCGAGCCGGGCCGATCCTCCAACCTGATTTCAAACAAAGCATTTGCCATCGCGAGATTTGCAGAGTAAGACCCCGCCTCAGGCCGAATAGTTTGCGACTGAGGTATTTCTGGCACCTCAGAAGTTCCACTGTCCAAATACCAATTCCCACTATTGGCGCCTTCCCCCCTTACGAGACGATAATCATAAGCCCCGGCTACGATTCGGCCGGCCTGCTCGAACTGAGCTAAAGATTTGCCCTGGACGGTGATAAATTCTATCCCGTTCAGTGTCGAGGCACCTGATCCGCCCAAATTATTGACGCTAACTTTTGTAAGACCAGAAGTATCCCCCAAGACTACCAAGCGATCCGTCACGGATTCATCGCCATTTAGCACTGAGTTGAAAATCAACAATCCATTGCCTCCTGTATAATCCCCATCAATTGTGAGTACCGCACCAGCACGCGGCCCTTGCAACGAAACAACACCACTATTGGTCAACCCTCCCAACGTTTGACCGTATCCATTGAGCGATAAGGCCCCGCCTTCAAATACAGTGTAATCAGAGTTCTTACTGAAGACACTCATACCTCCTGCCTCAAGCACTCCACCCACTAATTTAGTCAACCCACTGTATGTGCTCTCACCGGTCAATATCGTTCGGCCATTTGCAATCAACGCTGAACCGCCTCCTTTAATAGCCGATGCAAACTCATAATCCGATGCAGTGTGGTTAAAAACAATACTGCCATCGCCGGCACCGAGCCAAACGCCCTCGGTTGAGTTCAGCGAACCCGCTTCGGCCGGAGCGTCAGTGTTTGAAGAACCTATGTAAAGCACTCCGCTTGAACCAGCGGCATCTGCCAAAACCAGCTTATTGGTGTTTAGCTCACCTTTATTCTGAAGCGTGAGCATGCCACTGCCACCTTTACCCACAACCGTAACTTCAGCCGCATTCACGGACGAGCCGCCCCCCGAAACAAGTAACTCCCCAGCCGAGTTGCTTGCTCTACCGAGCGTTATAGAGCCTACACCTGCCCCCACAACATTTATAACGCTCCCTCCAGTAACGCTTACGCTACCCTGCGAAAAGTCTTCCCCACCGACATCTAGCGTGTTCTCGACAGATAGAGAGCTGCCATTACTTACCACTACGCTACCGATCGAATTCCCTTCTACTCCGACCTCGAGCGACTCACCTACAGAAACACGCGCCGCGCTATCTACAACCAGGAGGCCTTTACCATTGACCCCCACTTTGGTGTCTCCTGTACTATTCCAGCGAGAACCTGATCCGGAAACAACCACCACTCCCTCAGAACCGGCGTCAACACCCAGCTGACCAGATCCAGCTCCCACTGAATGACTTGTCACTTTTGCGCCGTTTGTAATATTCACTCGTCCGTACCCATACGTACCGACATTCAACCCATTCCCGATAGTCGGACTAAAGGGAATATTAAAATTCAACGGATCAGGGCCATTGACAGATAGAGCAATAACATCCTGCGGCATCACAAACATCCACGCCAGCCCAGAGCATTGTAGAATTTTGTTTTTTATAGCCATTTCAACCGCCCACCAATATTTAAAACCGACGAAATTCAGTACTCACTGGCATCCTGTATTCCATACATGACACGCACGCAAAATGACGCATTTATTTTTCAACAACTTTAATCGTCGCAAGGCGGAGAAAAATAGAGGAAATTTCCCATGCTTCGCCAATGCAATGCAAAGTTACATTTTTGGAACAGATGGGAGCTTGCGTACGTTGCCTTTGCGCAGTTTCTTACTTGCCGTCGAAGCTTTTTCAAATACGCTTGGCATGCTGTACAATTGGCATACTACGGTCGATTCGGTTGAAAAATCGAGATCTCAGACTGGCAGACGTCAAGCCTAGCCGTCTCTTCGGAACCTGTGCACCACATTGCGTGGCCTCTGGTTCCGCGTTGATCGTTGCAGCTTGGCCAATAGGTTGATTAAAGGAAGTTCCCCCATGACCCGCATGCTGTTCGCTTCGCTGTGCATCACCGGCGCGCTGTTGTCGGCCGCATCGCCTGTCACGCTTGCCATCGAGGTATTCCGCCCGCCCGGCGACGCCACCGAGCTGGTTTCCCTGGGCAAGGGCGACCGTGTTCCGGCAGCCTATGCCCAACCCGATTCAGCTTTCATCGGGTGGAAATCCTCGGGGCTCAAGCAACCCGACCCGGACAGCCAGTGGGTGCAGATCGGCGACAACTTCGTACTGGTCCGACGCAGCAACGCGGTGATTCAGGACATCCAGCCCATTCCCAAGTAATGGCTGTCGCCTGTCAGCGACAGTCGGCGCCGGTCTGTGCTCGTCAGCGATACTGCGCGCCGTCGAACCAGGCGAGCTTCTCTCGCAGCACCACCACTTCGCCAACGATGACCAGCGTAGGTGCATGCACCTCATGCTCGGCGACCATCCGCGGCAGGTCCGCCAGGGTGCCGGTGAACACCCGCTGGTTTACCGTGGTGCCCTGCTGGATCAACGCCGCCGGTGTATCCGCGCCGCGACCGTGGCGAATCAGCTGTTCGCAGATGATCGGCAGGCCGATCAGGCCCATGTAGAACACCAGCGTTTGCCCTGGGGACACCAGATCGTGCCACGGCAGATCACTGGTGTTGTTCTTCAAGTGCCCGGTGACGAAACGCACAGATTGCGCATAGTCGCGGTGGGTCAGGGGAATGCCGGCATACGCCGCACAGCCGCTGGCTGCGGTGATGCCCGGTACCACCTGGAATGGGATGCCGTGGGCCGCCAATTCCTCGATTTCTTCGCCGCCCCGGCCGAATATGAACGGATCGCCGCCCTTGAGACGCAGCACGCGCTTGCCCTGCTTGGCCAAGGCCACCAGTTGCTGGTTGATCTGGTCTTGCGGCAAGGCATGCTCGGCGCGACGCTTGCCGACATACACACGTTCGGCGTCCCGACGACACAGGTCGAGGATCGCCGGCGCGACGAGGCGGTCGTAGAGCACCACATCGGCCTGCTGCATCAAGCGCAGGGCGCGGAAGGTCAGCAAGTCCGGGTCACCGGGCCCAGCGCCCACCAGATAGACCTCACCGGGGGCATGGGGCGGTGCACCGTCGACCTTCGCCTGGAGCATGCGCTCGGCCTCGGCGCCCTGCCCGGCCAACTGGCGATCGGCGATCGGGCCCTGGAACACTTCCTCCCAGAACGCACGGCGCTGGGTAACATCCGGGTACAGCGCCTTGACCTTCTGCCGAAAGCGCGCTGCCAGGCCGGCCAGCTCGCCATAGGTGGATGGAATCCAGGTTTCCAGCTTGGCGCGGATCAGCCGCGCCAGGACCGGTGCGTCGCCGCCACTGGACACTGCCACCACCAAGGGTGAGCGGTCGACGATGGCCGGAAAGATCACCGTACACAGTGCTGGCGCATCGACCACATTGACCGGCACACAGCGCGCGCGGGCATCGGCCGACACCTGGGCGTTGAGCGGTTCGTCATCGGTGGCGGCGATCACCAGCACGCAGCCGTCCAGATCGCTGCTCAGGTAACCCCTGTCGAGCATCTGCCCGCCGCTGCCGCGCACCAGATCGGCAAGCTGCGGGTCGATGCTCGGAGCGACCACGCGCAACACCGCGCCAGCCTCGGCCAGCAGGCGCGATTTGCGCAGGGCGATCTCGCCCCCGCCTACCACCAGCACCTGGCTGTCGCGCAATTTGTGGAACAGCGGCAGAAACTCCATTTAGCCGATGACCTCGAGGCCGCCCATATAGGGCTTGAGTACTTCGGGCACGCGGATGCTGCCGTCGGCCTGCTGGTAGTTCTCCAGCACGGCCACCAAGGTGCGACCGACTGCCAGGCCCGAACCGTTCAAGGTATGAACCAGCTCGGGTTTGCCTGTTTCAGGGTTGCGGAAGCGTGCCTGCATGCGCCGCGCCTGGAAATCCCCGGTGTTGGAGCACGAGGATATCTCGCGGTACTTGTCCTGGCTCGGCACCCAGACTTCCAGGTCGTAGGTTTTCACCGCACTGAAGCCCATGTCGCCGGTGCACAGGGCCAGTACCCGGTACGGCAACTCGAGCGCCTGCAGGATGCGCTCGGCGTTGGCAGTCAGGCTTTCGAGGGCTTCCATGGATTTCGACGGTTCGACCACCTGGACCATCTCGACCTTGTCGAACTGGTGCTGACGGATCATGCCGCGGGTATCGCGGCCCGACGCGCCGGCTTCGCTGCGGAAGCACGGCGTGTGGGCGACGAACTTGAGTGGCAGCAGCTTGGCATCGAGGATTTCGCCGGCCACGATGTTGGTCAGCGACACTTCGGCTGTGGGGATCAGGTACAGATCGGCTTCACCTTCACGGCTGATCTTGAACAGGTCTTCCTCGAACTTGGGCAACTGACCGGTGCCCTGCAAGGCCGGGGCCTGCACCAGGTACGGGGTGTAGGCTTCTTCGTAGCCGTGTTCGCTGACGTGCAGGTTGATCATGAACTGCGCCAGTGCGCGATGCAGGCGCGCAATCGGCCCACGCATGATGGCAAAACGTGCACCGGACAGCTTGGCAGCCGTCTCGAAATCCAGGCCACCCGACTTGCCACCGAGGGCAACGTGGTCCTGCACCGGAAAATCGAAGGTGGTCGGCGTTCCCCAGCGGCGGACCTCGACGTTGCCGTCTTCGTCCTCGCCGATCGGCACCGATTCGTGGGGCAGGTTGGGAATGCCCAGGGCAATACCGTCGAGCTCGCCCTGCAGCTGTTCCAGCTCCGCCTTGCCGCGCCCCAGCTCCTCGGCGATGGACTCGACCTGCGCTTTCAGCGCGTCGACATCGCCGCCGCTTTTCATCACCTGGCCAATGGACTTGGACAGCGCATTGCGCTCGGCCTGCAGTTGTTCGGTGCGGGTCTGCACGGTCTTGCGCTGGGCTTCCAGCGCCTCGAGGCGCGCCACATCCAGGACATAGCCACGGCTGGCAAGGCGATCCGCTACGTCCTGAAGCTGGCTACGTAACAGTTTGGAATCGAGCATGTCGGTCTCTCGTTTATCAGTATTGGTCAGATTTTAGTCAGTGCCAGGCCGGCCCAGGTGGCCAGCAGGCCGCCGAATACGCTCACAGCGCAGTAGCCCATGGCAACCAGTCCCTGGCCGCTTTCGAGCAGGCGCACGGTGTCCAGCGAAAATGACGAGAAGGTGGTCAGGCCACCCACGAACCCCACCATCAATCCCGAACGGATCTCGACCGGAATGTCCGGGCGAATCATGAACAGGCCATACAGGTAGCCGATGATCAGGCAACCGATGATATTGACGGCCAGCGTACCGGTATAGAACAGACGTGGCCAGTTCGCATTGATGTAGGTCGCGGTGAACAGGCGCAGCAGTGTGCCGACCACCCCACCCAGGGATACCGCGACAATGGTCGGGATCACGCCTTTCTCCGTCGCCGCGGACTGCTGTCGTCCAGACTGGCGAGGTGCTTGAGCTTTTCGCCTATCTTCAATTCCAGGCCGCGCGGCACGGGGCGATAGTAGTGGCGTGGACTCAGTTGCTCGGGGAAGTAGTCTTCGCCGGCCGCATAGGCGTCGGGTTCATCGTGGGCATAGCGGTACTCGTCGCCGTAGCCCAGCTGCTTCATCAGTTTGGTCGGGGCGTTGCGCAAATGCAGCGGTACTTCCAGCGAGCCATGTTCGGCCGCCTCGCGCATCGCCGCCTTGAAGCCCATGTACACGGCATTGCTCTTGGGTGCACACGCCAGGTAAACGATGGCCTGGGCCACCGCCAGCTCGCCTTCGGGGCTGCCCAGGCGCTCCTGCACATCCCACGCCGACAGGCACAGCGGCAGCGCCCGCGGATCGGCATTGCCGATGTCTTCGCTGGCCATGCGCACCACCCGCCGCGCC
Organism: Pseudomonas sp. CFBP 8771; assembly: GCF_014841695.1. Taxonomy (NCBI): domain Bacteria; kingdom Pseudomonadati; phylum Pseudomonadota; class Gammaproteobacteria; order Pseudomonadales; family Pseudomonadaceae; genus Pseudomonas; species Pseudomonas sp. CFBP 8771. The sequence continues at coordinate 221,002 of NZ_JACYUJ010000003.1, forward strand.
AGATAGAGCGGGTCGCAACCGCCGTCGAGCATGCGTGCGAACCAGTACAGCGACGCATCCGGATCGGAGCCGCGCACCGATTTGTGCAAGGCCGATATCTGGTCGTAGAACGCCTCGCCGCCCTTGTCGAAGCGTCGGCGGGTATCGCCGAGCAGGCTCTGCAACAGCTCGACGCCTATTTCCTCGCCGTCCTCGGCAAGGTCGGAGGCATTCTCCAGCAGGTTGAGGATCCTGCGTCCGTCACCGTCGGCAGCGGCCATGAGCATGGCAAAGGCCTCGTCGCCCAGGCGCAGTCGGCGCTTGCCCAGGCCGCGTTCCTCGTTCAGCGCACGGTCGACCAGACGCCGCAGCGCCGCCTCGTCGAGGCTCTTGAGCACATACACGCGGGCTCGCGAGAGCAAGGCGTTGTTGAGCTCGAACGAAGGGTTTTCGGTGGTGGCGCCGATGAAGATCAGCGTACCGTCTTCCACGTAGGGCAAAAACGCATCCTGCTGGGACTTGTTGAAACGGTGCACTTCATCGACGAACAGAATCGTGCGACGGCCATACTGGCCCGCCTGCTGCTTGGCCACCTCGACCGCCTGGCGAATCTCCTTGACCCCGGCGAGTACCGCCGACACTGTTTCGAAGTGAGCATCGGACACCTTCGCCAGCAGCCGTGCCAGGGTGGTCTTGCCCACGCCCGGTGGCCCCCAGAAGATCATCGAGTGCAGGGCGCCCTGCTCCAGTGCCTCGCGCAGCGGCTTGCCGCGGGCGAGCAGATGCTCCTGGCCGACGTATTCGTCCAGGTTGCTGGCGCGCAGACGCGCGGCCAGCGGCTGGGCAATGGGATCACTGCGAAACAGGTCCATGGGGCGGCAATCGACCTCGAATTATTCCTGGATCACGTCCGCCCCTTTGGGGATGTCGAACTTGAATTTGTTCGCGGCGATCGGCTCGTTGGCCCTGACGTTCATGAACAGGATATTGGTGCGCTGGCCCACGCTGTCGATCAGTTGCATGTCGTTGATCACACCCTTGCGGAACGACAGGCGCAACGAATCGAACAAGGTGTCGCGGGTCTTGGGCTTGAGCACGAAATCGATCACGTCGCCGGCTTCCTTGGCACTGATGTCGAAGCTCTGGCTGATCTTCGACACGTCACCGGACAACAGCAGCGCCGGGGTCTGGGTCAGGCGCTGGTCGAGGGTCTTGATGGTGACCTGCTCCAGGTCCGGGTCCCACAGCGAAACCTTCTTGCCGTCGGAGACCATCAGCTGCTCCTGCGGCGCGTCGGTGTGCCAGTTGAACAGGCCAGGCCGCTGCAGGGCCATCTGCCCGGCGGTCTCCTGCAACTGGGTACCGCTGCCGTCCAGGGTCAGCTGGGAAAAACGCGCGGTCAGCGTCTGGGATTTCTCCAGCAATTGCGTCAAGCGCGCCACGTCCTTCTGGTCGGCGTGTACCGACAGGCTGGCCAGGGCCAGGGCAGAAACCAACAGCATGCGAATCAGGCGCATGGGAATCCTCGTTCTAAGGTAAGGCGCGAGCGTTGCATCAGTCGCGCATCGGGCCCGGCGCGATCACTTCGCGCGAGCCATTGGTGTTCATCGGCGTGACCACACCGGCCATTTCCATGGACTCGATCATGCGCGCCGCGCGGTTGTAGCCGATCTTGAGCTTGCGCTGTACCGCCGAGATGGACGCACGACGGCTTTCCAGCACGAAGTTCACTGCCTCGTCGTAGAGCGCGTCGCTTTCGCTGTCGTCGCCATCGCCGCCACCACTGCTGCCCTCGAAGCCACTGCCGGCTTCCTCGACGCCGGCCAGAATGTCTTCGTTGTAGTCGGGCACACCACGCTGCTTCCACGCCTCGACCACGCGATGCACCTCTTCGTCGGAAACGAAGGCGCCGTGCACGCGAATCGGCAGGCTGGTGCCCGGCGGCATGTAGAGCATGTCACCGTGACCCAGCAGTTGTTCGGCACCGCCCTGGTCGATGATGGTACGCGAGTCGATCTTGCTCGATACCTGGAACGCCATGCGCGTGGGGATGTTGGCCTTGATCAGGCCGGTGATGACGTCCACCGAAGGTCGCTGGGTAGCGAGGATCAGGTGGATACCGGCGGCACGGGCCTTCTGCGCGATACGCGCGATGAGCTCTTCGACCTTCTTGCCGACGATCATCATCATGTCGGCGAATTCGTCCACGACCACCACGATGGTCGGCAGGGTCTTGAGCAGCGGCGCCTCGTCGTGAATGCTTTCGCGCTTGTAGAGCGGGTCGCTGAGGGGCGTCCCGGCCTCTTCGGCGTCCTTGATCTTGCGGTTGAAGCCCGCCAGGTTGCGCACGCCCATGGCCGCCATCAGCTTGTAGCGTCGCTCCATCTCGGCAACGCTCCAACGCAGCGCGTTGGCCGCGTCCTTCATATCGGTGACCACGGGGCAAAGCAGGTGCGGGATGCCCTCGTAGATGGACAGTTCGAGCATCTTCGGGTCGATCATGATCAGCTTGGCGTCTTCCGGGCCCGACTTGAACAGGATCGACAGAATCATCGCGTTGACCCCCACCGACTTGCCGGAACCGGTGGTACCGGCAACCAGCAGGTGAGGCATCTTGGCCAGGTCGGTGATCACCGGTTTGCCGCCGATATCGTGGCCTAGCGCCATGGTCACAGGCGACTTGGCCTCGTCGTACTGGGGCGAGGACAGCACTTCGGAGAAACGCACGATCTGCCGGTCTTCGTTCGGAATCTCGATACCGACGGTGGTCTTGCCGGGAATGACTTCGACCACACGGACACTGAGCACCGCCAGCGAACGCGCCAGGTCTTTGGCCAGGTTGGAGATGCGGCTGACCTTGACGCCGGCCGCCGGCTGGATCTCGTAACGGGTGATCACCGGGCCGGGGTGAATGGAGTCAACGGTCACTTCCACGCCGAATTCCTTGAGTTTCACCTCCAGCAACTGGCCTACCGCCGCCAGCGACTCTGGCGAATAGTTGACCTTCTTCTCTTCGGCGGGATCGAGAATGGAAATCGGCGGCAAGGTGCCCTGCACGGCGCTGTCGACGAACAACGCCGCCTGCTTCTCCTTCTGCACCCGCGCGCTTTGCTCAGGCGGCTTGCCGTTCGGCGCACCCTGGGTGCTTTCCTCACTCAACGGCTTGATCGGGACCGCAGGCCGCAGGGGCTGAATGGCCGCGACCGGCGCCGCCATTGCAGCCGGCGCGATGGGTGCTACCGGACGGCTCTGCAGGGTCGGTTCCACCGGCGCAGGCCGCACCGGCCTGGGCTTGGCGACATCGCGCGGCTCGCTGACCCTGGGCGCAGCGTAGGCCGGTTCGTCCACTTCCCGCAGTTGGGCAACCAGTTGCTTGCGTTCGGCACGTGCCGCCCACCAGCGGCTGGCCGAGCCCTGCATCAGCTCGAGCAGATCGAGGGTGATCTTGCCGGTCATGTCCATTACCTTGAACCAGGACAGGTCGGTGAACACGGTCAGGCCGAACAGAAACAGTGCGATGAACAACAGGGTGCTGCCCTGGATGTTCAAGGCGTTGAGCGCCAGGTTGCCCAGGCTTTGGCCCAGCGCGCCGCCGGCGGACGCCGGCAGGCTGCCGGCGGAATGGAAATGGATATGAGCCAGGGCCGCGCCGGAGAGAATCAGGAACACCAGCCCGATGAGGCGCCAGGAGAACAACCAGCCGCTCCACTGCCAGGGCTCGTGGCGCTGACGGAAGATCTGCCAGGTCTTGACCGCCAGCAGCAGGGGAAAGATATAGGCGAAATAGCCCAGCACCATGAACAGAATATCGGCGGCGAACGCACCGGCACGGCCGGCCGCGTTCTGCACCTGGTCCATGTTGCTGCTGGTGTGGCTCCAGCCGGGATCGGTCTGATCGTAGGTCAACAACGCCATCCACAGATAAAGGCACAGCGCGCCCATGGCGATCAGTGCGCCTTCCTTGAGGCGATAATGCATTTGCTGGCGCCAGACGGGCACCGATGCGGGAGCGGATGAGGCAGTGGATTTCTTCAAAACGCTTGATTTCCTGCGCCTGTCGAAGCGCGCAACTGATGGATGACAAAAATACAGCAAATGGCCACTATCGGTGGACAACAGGCCCTGCAAAGATCGCATTGTACGGCTTTGTCGGCAATTCGCGCATCTGCAATATAAGCGTCGCTTGCCGTGCGCCATTCAGCTTCGGATCAGGCGACGCACGAAATGTGATTCAGCGGTGCTTTGTGTTTGCCGACAAGGCCTTACGAGCCAATCTTGAAGAACAGTGACATGGGACTGCAATTGCCCGAAAAAGTTACATGAAAGCTCGGTCGCCCTGACTGCCCGGCCTTGCTGCCGTGCATTGGCGTGCCGACCGGATCGTGGCAGGATGAACTCACTGCCCCCGGTACCACCCTCCCCTGCCGTAGCGAACAACCATGCTGACGTGGCTCAAACGAAACGAACTGGTCTTTCCTCCCCTGAGCAAGGCGATGCGCGAGCCCAATGGGCTGCTGGCAGCCGGTGGTGACCTCAGCCCCGAGCGGCTGGTGCAGGCCTACCGGCACGGCTGCTTCCCCTGGTTCGAGGACGGTCAGCCGATTCTCTGGTGGTCGCCGGATCCGCGTACCGTGCTGATGCCCGCCGAACTGCACGTGTCACGCAGCCTGCGCAAGGTACTGCGCCAGCAACGCTTCACGGTAACCTTCGACCAGGACTTTTCCGCTGTCATCGCTGCCTGCGCAGGGCCGCGCGATTACACCGACGGCACCTGGATAACCAGCGACATGCAACGCGCGTACCTCACCCTGCACGAGCAAGGGCACGCGCACTCGGTCGAGGTGTGGGACGGCGAGACGCTTGTAGGTGGGCTCTATGGCCTGGCCATGGGCCAACTGTTCTTCGGCGAATCCATGTTCAGCCGCACCGACAACGCCTCCAAGGTCGGCTTCGTGACTTTGGTCGAGCATCTGCAGCAGGCCGGTTTCGTGCTGATCGACTGCCAGATGCCCACCGAGCACTTGCACAGCTTGGGCGCACGAAGCATCGCCCGAGATCAGTTCGCCGGTTATCTGAGCCAATACCTCGACCAACCCAATAGCGCGACATGGCAGCGCTAGGCGAGTTCTCCGGCACTGGCTTACACTTGATGCAATGGTTTCATTCCGAGGGTTCATCATGACTGAGTTGGCGCGCCTGAAGTTCTATGCCACTCAACCCCATTCGTGCAGCTACCTGCCCGACGAGCAAGCCACGACCTTGTTTCTCGATCCGAGCCAGCCGATGGACGTCCACGTCTACGCCGACCTCTCGGAAATGGGTTTCCGCCGCAGCGGTGACCACCTCTACCGGCCGCACTGCCAGCGCTGCAACGCGTGCGTGCCGGCACGCATTCCCACGGCAGGCTTCACCCCCTCGCGCCAGCAGAAACGCATCGTCAAGCGCAATCACGACGTCCAGGTGACGAGTGCCACCCCCCGCTTCAGCGAAGAGTATTTCGACCTCTATCAGCGCTACATCGAGCAGCGCCACGCCGATGGCGACATGTTTCCGCCCAGCCGTGATCAGTTTTCGACATTTCTGGTCCGAGACCTGCCGTTTTCGCGTTTCTACGAATTTCGCCTGGAAGGCCGGCTGCTGGCGGTGGCCGTGACCGACCTGCTGCCCAACGGGCTGTCCGCCGTGTATACCTTCTACGAGCCGACCGAAGAGCGGCGCAGCCTGGGCCGTCTGGCGATCCTGTGGCAGATCGAGGAAGCACGGCGATTGAACCTGGATGCGGTCTATCTGGGCTACTGGATCAAGAACTGCCAGAAGATGAATTACAAGACCCAATATCGACCCATCGAGCTGCTTATCAACCAGAGATGGGTAACACTTAACTGAACCCCTTGGCTTGAGCCCCCTTTTTCGGGCACAATGCACGCCGCTTTTGCCTGGCGCAGTTGCACCGGGCCATCAACTGGATACCGAGGGTTTTACTGCATGTCGAAAGAAGACAGCTTCGAAATGGAAGGCACTGTCGTCGACACCCTGCCCAACACCATGTTTCGCGTGGAGTTGGAAAACGGGCACGTCGTAACCGCGCATATCTCCGGCAAGATGCGCAAGAACTACATTCGTATTCTCACCGGTGACAAGGTGCGTGTTGAACTGACGCCCTATGATTTGAGCAAAGGGCGCATCACCTACCGCGCTCGCTGAACCGAGACACATGAAAACGCCCGGCATTGCCGGGCGTTTTTGTGTGCGTGGAATTTGGACAGCAAAAGCTACGCGGCTTGCGCCGCTGCTACAGGGACCGTACAAACCCTTGTAGCAGCGGCGCAAGCCGCGTCGAGCCGTTATGCCATCTCAGCCGTGGTTTCGAAATCGAAGGTCAGCTCGCCGTCCTTGATGTCGATGTGCACCACCCCGCCATGCTCGGCCAACTCGCCGAACAGGATCTCTTCCGCCAACGGCCGCTTGATCTTGTCCTGAATCAAGCGCGCCATGGGACGCGCGCCCATCTGCACATCGTAGCCACTTGCCGCCAGCCAGCCGCGCGCGGCATCGGTGACTTCAAGCTGCACACGCTTGTCTTCCAGCTGCGCCTGCAATTCGGTGAGGAACTTGTCGACCACGCTCTTGATGACTTCGTGGCTGAGGCGACCGAACTGGATGATGGTGTCCAGGCGGTTGCGGAATTCCGGCGTGAAGCTTTTCTTGATCACTTCCATGGCGTCGGATGAGTGGTCCTGATGGGTAAACCCGATCGAGGCCCGCGCAGCGGTTTCGGCACCAGCGTTGGTGGTCATGATGAGAATCACGTTGCGGAAATCCGCCTTGCGTCCGTTGTTGTCGGTCAGGGTGCCGTGATCCATGACCTGCAGCAGCAGGTTGAAGACCTCGGGGTGAGCCTTTTCGATTTCATCGAGCAGCAGCACGCAATGCGGCTGCTTGGTGATGGCTTCGGTCAACAGACCGCCCTGGTCGAACCCGACATAACCCGGTGGCGCACCGATCAGACGCGATACGGTGTGACGCTCCATGTACTCGGACATGTCGAAACGCACCAGCTCCACGCCGAGGGCCTTGGCCAGCTGGCGCGCAGCCTCGGTCTTGCCGACACCGGTAGGGCCGGCGAACAGGAACGAACCCACGGGCTTGTCCGGCGCTTTCAACCCGGCGCGCGACAGCTTGATGGCCGTGGCCAGCGAGTCGATGGCAGCGTCTTGGCCAAACACAGTGAGCTTGAGGTCACGCTCCAGGTTACGCAGCAGCTCCTTGTCGGAACTGGTTACGTGCTTCGGCGGAATCCGCGCGATCTTGGCCACGATGTCTTCGACCTGAGGCACTTCGATACGCTTGACTCGATTGGCTTCAGGCTGCAGGCGCTGGTAGGCACCTGCCTCGTCGATGACGTCGATGGCCTTGTCGGGCATGTGTCGGTCATTGATGTAGCGCGACGCCAGCTCGGCGGCCGCACGCAGGGCCTCGTCACTGTATTCGATGTTGTGGTGCTGCTCGAACCGCCCCTTGAGGCCACGCAGGATGCCGATGGTGTCTTCCACCGAAGGCTCGGACACGTCGACCTTCTGGAAACGACGTGCCAGGGCGCGGTCTTTCTCGAAGATGCCACGGAATTCCTGGAAGGTGGTCGAACCGATGCAGCGGATATCACCGGAGGACAGCAGCGGCTTGAGCAGGTTGGACGCATCCATCACCCCGCCCGACGCAGCACCTGCACCGATGATGGTGTGGATCTCGTCGATGAACAGGATCGCCTGTGGACGCTTCTTCAGCTCGCCGAGCAATGCCTTGAAGCGCTTCTCGAAATCGCCGCGGTACTTGGTACCGGCCAGCAGCGCGCCCAGGTCGAGGGAATACACGACGCTGTTCGCAAGCAGATCAGGCACCTGGCTATCGACGATGCGCTTGGCCAGGCCTTCGGCAATCGCCGTCTTGCCCACGCCTGCTTCGCCTACCAGCAACGGGTTGTTCTTGCGGCGACGGGCGAGAATCTGCGCGACGCGCTCGACTTCGCTCTCGCGACCGACCAGCGGATCGATGCGGCCCTGGCGAGCCAGCTCGTTGAGGTTGCTGGCGTAGGCATCCAGCGGGTTACTCGACGAAGAGGTATCACCGCCTTCTTCGTCCTGCATTTCCTGCTCGCCTTCGGAGCTGTCACCGTGACCAGGGACCTTGGAAATGCCGTGCGCGATGTAGTTGACCACATCGATGCGCGCCACGCTCTGCTGCTTGAGCAGGAACACGGCCTGGCTTTCCTGCTCGCTGAAGATCGCCACCAGCACGTTTGCGCCGGTGACTTCTCGCTTGCCCGAACTTTGTACGTGGAACACGGCACGCTGCAGCACACGCTGGAAGCCCAGCGTCGGCTGGGTTTCACGATCCTCGTCATGCACGGGGATCAACGGCGTGGTGGAGTCGATGAACTCCTGCAGGTCGTGTTTGAGTTTTTCGAGATTGGCGCCGCACGCGCGCAATACGGTGGCGGCTGCCTCGTTGTCCAATAGCGCCAGAAGAAGGTGTTCCACGGTCATGAACTCATGACGCTTGGAGCGCGCTTCCTTGAAGGCAAGATTGAGCGTGACTTCGAGCTCGCGGTTTAACATAGCTTCACCTCATACCCAAGTGGTCGGCGTTAACCGTCCTTCTCGATTTCACAGAGTAGCGGATGCTGGCTTTCCCTGGCGTACTGGTTGACCTGCATGGCCTTGGTTTCGGCGATGTCTCGGGTAAACAATCCGCATACTGCCCGTCCTTCTGTATGGACGGCCAGCATGACCTTGGTCGCCAGCTCACGATTCAGATTGAAGAAAACCTCGAGGATCTCGACGACGAAATCCATCGGGGTGTAGTCGTCGTTGAACAGAACCACCTTATACATCGGTGGGGCCTGCAATGCAGGCTTGGATTCCTGGACGGCAATGCCTGCCGAATCGTCCTCGTGCGACTGCGGGCGGTCTTGATTGAAGGTTAGTCGAATCTGACTGAATGCATGCATGGAAAGAAGATTCATCGTTGAGCGAATAGAAGTGGTGGGTTGACCTTGTGACCGAATTTTGACTCGGTCGCCGCATGACCTTGACTATCGGCAAAACGGTGTTACAAACAGTAGAACCCACATTGGGGAAGAAAGGTCCGCGCAGTCAACCAAATTTTTTCAATCGGTTGTGTTGCGCACGAAGTGGATGATACTCCAGAGCTGGAGTCCTTTGCAGAGGGATATGGGTATGCGCAGTGGTAAAGTCAAGTGGTTCAACAATGCCAAGGGCTACGGCTTCATTATCGAAGACGGTCAGACCGAGGATCTTTTCGCCCATTTCTCCGCCATCGCCATGGAGGGTTACAAGACGCTGAAGGCTGGCCAGGCCGTTTCCTTCGAGATTTCACAGGGACCTAAGGGGCTGCACGCCGTGGCCATCAAGACGGTAGAGGCCGAAGTCACGCAAGCAAGCGCTGCGACGACCAAAGAAGAGGCAAGGGAGTCCGCGAACGCATGATCGCGGCGCAGGAACAGTGATCGCGAGCAAGCGTTCCTCGGGCGCATGCCGGGCAACGTGAGCGCTTGCTCGCCGTCATTGCTGCGAATGTGCACCCGGACAGGCCATCCACACGGATGGCCTGTTTCGTTTCCGGCAGCTGCCGACCCGCCCAGCTTTGTGCCCCCTACACAGTATTCATCGCCGCGACCAGTGGTATACTGCCGCAGTGACCGCAGGGTCACCTTGGTCGGACCGGTCCGCCCGCGTGCACTGCCCATGCGAGTCGCGTGAGGGCCGTTGTTGCCGGTCGACCGCTTGACGCTCTACTGATGCATCCCACATCACCGCGACCAATGCTCGATTTTTCGCCTCATTGATGACAACGAGCGAAAGCGCCTATCCTGCGCATCTCGAGATTCTGTGCACGCTCAGCAAAGAAGAGAGTTAATTCGATTATGCCCACCCGCTCAAAGATCATCTACACCTTCACCGACGAAGCGCCAGCCCTGGCCACCTATTCGCTGCTGCCGATCATCGAAGCCTTCACCGCTTCTTCGGACATCGCCGTCGAGACCCGCGACATCTCCCTGGCGGCGCGCATCCTTTCAAGCTTTCCCGAGCGTCTGCAGGCCGGCAAACCCGTGCCGGACGATCTCGCCGAGCTGGGCACCCTGGCCACCACGCCTGAAGCCAACATCATCAAGCTGCCGAACATCAGCGCTTCGGTACCGCAATTGAAGGCGGCGATCAAAGAGCTGCAAGACCAAGGCTTCGACCTGCCCGACTACCCAGACAGCGCCGAGTCGGATGCCGACAAGGACACCCGCGCCCGCTACGACAAGGTCAAGGGCAGCGCCGTGAACCCGGTACTGCGTGAAGGCAACTCCGACCGCCGTGCACCACTGTCGGTCAAGAACTATGCGCGCAAGCACCCGCACAAGATGGGCGCCTGGGCCGCCGACTCGAAGTCCCACGTTGCGCACATGAGCAGCGGCGATTTCTACGGCAGCGAGAAAAGTGCCCTGATCGAAGCCGACGGCAGCGTCAAGATCGAGCTGGTCGGCAGCGACGGCAGCACCACCGTATTGAAGGAAAAGACCAAGGTCCTGGCTGGCGAGATCATCGACTGCGCCGCGCTGAGCAAAAAAGCCCTGCGCGCCTTCGTGGCCGCCGAGATCGAGGACGCCAAGAAACAGGGCGTGCTGTTCTCCGTTCACCTCAAAGCCACCATGATGAAGGTCTCCGATCCGATCATGTTCGGCCAGATCGTCGCCGAGTTCTATCAGGAGGCGCTGGACAAGCACGCCGACGTGCTGGAGCAGGTAGGTTTCAACCTGAACAACGGCATCGGTGACCTGTACTCGCGCATCAAGTCGCTGCCCGCGGAGCAGCAGGCGCAGATCGAAGCCGACGTCCAGGCCGTCTATGCCACGCGCCCTGCCCTGGCCATGGTCAACTCCGACAAGGGCATCACCAACCTGCACGTGCCCAGCGACGTCATCGTCGATGCCTCGATGCCGGCCATGATCCGCGACTCGGGCAAGATGTGGAACACCGAAGGTGTGCTGCAGGATACCAAGGCCCTGATCCCGGATCGCTGCTACGCCAGCATCTACCAGGCCGCCATCGAAGACTGCAAGAAGCACGGTGCATTCGATCCGACCACCATGGGCAGCGTGCCCAACGTGGGCCTGATGGCGCAGAAAGCCGAGGAATACGGTTCCCACGACAAGACCTTCCAGATTGCCGCCGACGGCGTGGTCCGCGTCAGCGACAGCAATGGCCGCGTGCTCATGGAGCAGAAGGTCGAGACTGGTGACGTGTTCCGCATGTGCCAGACCAAGGACGCGCCGATCCAGGACTGGGTCAAGCTCGCCGTCAACCGCGCCCGTGCCAGCAGCACCCCTGCCGTGTTCTGGCTCGACCCGGCACGCGCCCACGACGCGGTGATGATCGACAAGGTGCAGAAATACCTGAAAGACCACGACACCAATGGCCTGGACATCCAGATCATGTCGCCGGTCGATGCCATGGCCTTCTCGCTCAAGCGCATTCGTGCCGGGCAAGACACCATTTCAGTGACCGGCAACGTGCTGCGCGACTACCTGACCGACCTGTTCCCGATCATGGAGCTGGGCACTAGCGCCAAGATGCTTTCGATCGTGCCGCTGATGAATGGCGGCGGCCTGTTCGAAACCGGCGCTGGCGGTTCGGCGCCCAAGCACGTGCAGCAACTGGTCGAAGAAAACTTCCTGCGCTGGGATTCCCTGGGTGAGTTCCTGGCCCTGGCCGCTTCGCTGGAGCACCTGGGCAGCACCTACGACAACCCCAAGGCGCTGGTACTGGCGGCAACCCTGGACAAGGCCACCGGCCAATTCCTCGACAACAACAAGTCGCCATCGCGCAAGGTCGGCAACATCGACAACCGTGGCAGCCACTTCTACCTGGCACTGTACTGGGCCCAGGCCCTGGCCGAGCAGAACGAGGACGCTGCCTTGCAGGCACAGTTCGCGCCGCTGGCCAAGACCCTGGCCGAGAACGAGGCGAAGATCGTCGCCGAGCTCAACGCCGTGCAGGGCAAGCCAGTGGACATCGGCGGCTACTACCATGCCGATGCCGAACTGACCCGCAAGGCCATGCGCCCCAGCGAAACCCTGAACGCCGCGATCGCTTCGCTGGTGTAAGGTTTGAACCGGTAACACCCCCAGCCCTGGCCCTGTGCCGGGGCTGACTTTTTCAGCGCAGGCGATCTCCCGTAGGAGCGGTCATCGGCCCCGAAAGGAGCAACGCGAATTGTCTGATGCACCGCGGCGCCTCTGGTTCGCGGCCACGGACCGCTCCTACGGAAGATCGCATGCGCCCGTAGGAGCGGTCATCGGCCCCGAAAGGAGCAACGCGAACTGTCTGATGCACCGCGGCGCCTGGTTCGCGGCCACGGACCGCTCCTACGGAAGATCGCATGCGCCCGTAGGAGCGGTCATCGGCCGCGAAAGGAGCAACGCGAATCGACCGATGCACCGCGGTGCCGGGTTCGCGGCCACGGACCGCTCCTACGAGGGGTCCATCAATGGGAGATTCCATCATGACCTGGCAACCGCATATCACTGTCGCCACTATCATCGAGGACAGCGGGCGTTTTCTGTTCGTCGAGGAAATGAAAGGCGGACGTTTGGTGCTCAACCAGCCTGCCGGCCATCTCGAGCCTGACGAAAACCTCATGCAAGCCGCCCTGCGCGAGACCCTCGAAGAAACTGCCTGGGACGTCGAGCTGACCGGCGTGGTCGGCATCTACCTGTACACGGCGCCCAGCAACGGCGTGACCTACCAGCGCATCTGCTTCAGTGCACGCCCCCTGCACCTCAACCCCGAGCTCGAACTGGATCCGGACATCAGCGGCACCACCTGGCTGACCCGCGACGAGCTGGCCGCACAGGGCCATCGACTGCGCAGCGAGCTGGTCATGCAATGCCTGGACGACTACCTGAACGGACCGCTGCACAGCCTGGGGCTGATTCGCACCTGAGCGTTTTGCAGCTTACCCTGTTAGAATCGCGTCCTTTTCAGAGACCCCATCGAATCCCATGCGTGAGCCAGCTCCCCGCCACTGCGCAAAACAGCGCGTCATCGTCGGCATGTCCGGCGGCGTCGACTCTTCCGTTTCCGCCCTACTGCTGATGGAGCAGGGCTACCACGTGGAAGGCCTGTTCATGAAGAACTGGGAGGAAGACGACGGAACCGAATACTGCACGGCGCGTGAGGACCTGGCGGATGCCCAGGCCGTTTGCGACAAGCTGGGCATCAAGCTGCACACCGCCAACTTCGCGGCTGAATACTGGGACAACGTCTTCGAGCACTTCCTCGAGGAGTACAAGGCCGGCCGTACGCCAAACCCGGACATCCTGTGCAACCGCGAGATCAAGTTCAAGGCGTTCCTGGACTACGCACTGATGCTGGGCGCCGACCTGATTGCCACCGGCCACTACGTGCGTCGCCGCGACAGCGACGGGCAGACGCAACTGCTCAAGGGCCTGGACCCGAACAAGGACCAGAGCTACTTCCTGCACGCCGTCGGCGGTGAGCAGATCGCCCGCACGCTGTTTCCCGTGGGCGAACTGGAAAAGCCCGAAGTGCGCGCCATCGCGGAAATGCACGGCCTGGCGACCGCTAAGAAAAAGGATTCCACCGGCATCTGCTTCATCGGCGAACGCCGCTTCAGCGACTTTCTCAAGCAGTACCTGCCAGCGCAGCCAGGCGAGATCAAGACCACCAGCGGCGAGGTCATCGGCCGTCACCACGGCTTGATGTACCACACCATCGGCCAGCGCCAGGGGCTGGGTATCGGCGGCCTCAAGGACGCCGGTGACGACCCGTGGTACGTGCTGGCCAAGGACCTGGTCGCCAACGAATTGATCGTGGGCCAGGGCAACGAGCATCCGCTGCTGTTTTCCGGCGCCCTGCTCGCTTCGGAAATCTACTGGGTGAACCCGGTGGACCTGGCCGAGCCGCGGCGCCTGACGGCCAAGGTTCGCTATCGTCAAAGCGACCAGGCATGCACCCTGGAACGCACCGCCGAGGGCTATCGCGCGGTATTCGACGAGCCGCAACGGGCTGTCACCCCAGGTCAGTCGGTGGTGTTCTACGACGGCGAAATCTGCCTGGGTGGCGGCGTCATCGAAGTCGCCGAGCCCTGGAGCCAGCCATGAACAACCTGCAGGAACAATTGGTAGCCCTGGGCGCGGTGTTCCAGGCGGCGGTGCTGGTCGACCGTATCGCCAAGACCGGTTCCGCCGCCGAGGCTGACGTCGCCTGCCTGCTGGGCAGCCTGCTGGTGGTCGATCCGCAGAACACGCTTGAAGTGTTCGGTGGCGACGACAGCCATCTGCGCGAAGGTTATGGCGCGCTGTCCAGCGCGCTGGAGCGAGACCCCGGCAGCCTGCAGCGCGAGCCGCTGCGCTACGCGCTGTCGATGCTGGGCCTGGAGCGGCAGCTGGCCAAGCGCGGCGAGATGCTGGAGATCATCGGCAAACGCATTCCGCAGATCCAGAACCAGGTCGAGCACTTCGGCCAGGGTCATGAAAACGTCATCGCCGCCACTGGTGCGCTGTACCAGGACACCCTGAGCACGCTGCGCCAACGCATCCAGGTGCATGGCGATACGCGCCACCTGCAGCAGCCCAACAACGCTTCCAAGATTCGTGCCCTGCTGCTGGCCGGCATCCGTGCCGCACGCCTGTGGCGACAATTGGGCGGGCATCGCTGGCAGCTGGTGATCAGCCGCCGCAAGCTGTTGCGAGAGCTGTACCCCCTGATGCGCGGATGAACGACCGGAGGGTTGGCCCGGGCCGCCCAACCGGCTTTTTTCATGTATAATTCGCGCCCTTTTCAAAGCCCGACTGTCCGAGAATACCCATGCAGCTTTCTTCGCTCACTGCGGTTTCCCCTGTAGACGGCCGCTACGCCGGCAAAACCCAGGCCCTTCGCACCATTTTCAGCGAGTACGGCCTGATTCGCTTCCGCGCTCTGGTCGAAGTGCGCTGGTTGCAGCGCCTGGCCGCGCACCCGCAAATCGCCGAAGTACCGGCTTTCTCGGCAGAGGCCAACGCCGTACTGGATGTGCTTGCCAGTGATTTCGCCCTGGAGCACGCCGAGCGCGTCAAGGAAATCGAGCGCACCACCAACCACGACGTCAAGGCCATCGAGTACCTGCTCAAGGAGCAGGCTGCCAAGCTGCCGGAACTGGCCAAGGTCAGCGAGTTCATCCATTTCGCCTGCACCAGCGAGGACATCAACAACCTGTCCCACGCGCTGATGCTGCGCGAAGGCCGCGACGATGTGATGCTGCCGCTGATGCGCCAGATCGCCGGGTCGATCCGCGAGCTGGCCCATCGCTTCGCCGACGTGCCGATGCTGTCGCGCACCCATGGCCAGCCGGCTTCGCCGACGACCCTGGGCAAGGAGCTGGCGAACGTGGTGTACCGCCTGGAGCGGCAGATCGCGCAGGTGGCAGCCGTGCCCCTGCTGGGCAAGATCAACGGCGCGGTAGGCAACTACAACGCGCACCTGTCGGCCTACCCGCAGATCGACTGGGAAGCCAATGCCCGCGCCTTCATCGAAGACGAACTGGGCCTGGGCTTCAATCCCTACACCACGCAGATCGAGCCGCATGACTACATTGCCGAGCTGTTCGACGCGATCGCCCGCTTCAACACCATCCTCATCGATTTCGATCGTGATATCTGGGGCTACATCTCCCTGGGCTATTTCAAGCAGCGCACCATCGCTGGCGAAATCGGTTCCTCGACGATGCCGCACAAGGTCAATCCGATCGACTTCGAGAACTCCGAAGGCAACCTGGGTATCGCCAACGCGCTGTTCCAGCACCTGGCCAGCAAGCTGCCGATCTCGCGCTGGCAGCGCGATTTGACCGACTCCACCGTGCTGCGCAACCTCGGTGTCGGTTTCGCCCACAGCGTGATCGCCTACGAAGCAAGTCTCAAGGGAATCAGCAAGTTAGAGATCAATACTCAGAAAATAGCTGAAGATCTGGACGCTTGCTGGGAAGTGCTGGCCGAGCCCATTCAGACGGTCATGCGCCGCTACGACATCGAGAATCCGTACGAGAAGCTCAAGGAACTGACCCGCGGCAAGGGCATCGGCCCACAAGCTCTGCAGACCTTCATCGACGGGCTGGACATGCCTGAAGAAGCCAAGGCCGAACTCAAACAACTGACCCCGGCGAATTACATAGGCAATGCAGCAGCGCAGGCCAAGCGCGTCTGACATTCGCTACCGACGCTTTGACGCCCGGCCTCGCCGGGCGTTTTTATTCCAGTTATAAAAGCAATATAATTCAGCAGGTTACACATGAAAGCTAATACCCCACTTCAAATACTGGGCGGCCTGACTGCCGCTGAATTCCTGCGCGACTACTGGCAGAAGAAACCCCTGCTGGTACGCCAGGCCTTCACCGATTTCGAAAATCCGCTGAGCGCCGATGAACTCGCCGGCCTGGCGCTCGAGGAAGAAGTCGAGTCGCGGATCGTCATCGAGCACGGCGCCCAGCCATGGGAAATGCGCCGCGGCCCCTTCGCCGAAGATGAATTCAGCAAGCTGCCGGAAACCGAGTGGACCCTGCTGGTCCAGGCCGTGGACCAGTTCGTCCCGGAAGTTGCCGAGCTGCTGGAGCACTTCCGCTTTCTGCCGAGCTGGCGCATCGATGACGTCATGATCAGCTTTGCCGCGCCGGGCGGCGGTGTGGGTCCGCACTTCGACAACTACGACGTGTTTCTGCTGCAGGGCCTGGGCAAGCGCAACTGGAAGGTCGGGCAGATGTGCGATTCGCAGAGCCCGCTGCTCGATCATCCGGATCTGCGCATCCTGGCCGACTTCCAGCAGAGCGAAGAGTGGACCCTGGAGCCCGGCGACATGCTCTATCTGCCGCCGCGCCTGGCCCATTGCGGCGTTGCCGTGGACGATTGCATGACCTATTCGGTCGGTTTCCGTGCACCGAGCGCTGCCGAAGTGCTGACTCACTTCACCGACTTCCTCAGCCAGTTCCTGCCGGACGAAGAGCGCTACAGCGACGCCGATGCCGTGCCTGCGGCCGACCCGCACCAGATCCAGCACGACGCCCTGGATCGGCTCAAGCGCCTGCTGGCCGAGCACATGAGCGACGAGCGCCTGTTGCTGACCTGGTTTGGCCAGTTCATGACCGAGCCGCGCTATCCGGAGCTGGTCGCCGGCGAAGACATGGCCGAGGCCGATCTGCTTGCCGAACTGGAACAGGGTGCGCTGCTGGTGCGTAACCCGAGCGCCCGCCTGGCCTGGTCGGAAGTCGACGCAGACCTGTTGTTGTTCGCCAGTGGCCAAAGCCGCTTGTTGCCCGGCGAACTGCGCGATCTGTTGAAGCTGATCTGCGCGGCCGACGCCTTGCACATCGACAACCTGGGCCCCTGGATGCACGACGAACAGGGTCGCGCGCTGCTCTGCGAACTGGTGAAGCAAGGGAGCCTGGGGTTCGCCATCGATGAATAGCATTGGCGTGCGCGTGGCTGACTGGCACAAGGACAATCGCGACATCCGGCGCATTCGCGAGGCGGTGTTCATCGCCGAGCAGGCGATTCCGGCCGAGCTGGAATGGGACGAGGACGATCTGAGCGCGGTGCATTTCCTGGCCGTCGAAGGCGACTATGCGGTGGGCACTGCCCGCCTGCTCGCCGACGGTGAAATCGGCCGGGTGTCCGTGCTCAAGGACTGGCGCGGCCTGAGGGTGGGCGACAAGTTGCTGCAAGCGGTCATCGCCCATGCCAATGCACTGGGCCTGCACGAGCAGAAACTCAGCGCTCAGGTGCATGCCACGACGTTCTACGAACACCATGGCTTTCGCGTCGTCAGCGGTGAGTTTCTCGAAGCCGGCCTGCCCCATGTGGACATGGTTCGCAGTCCAAGCTGACACGTGTGAGCGTGGTCGTCGGCCGCGAACGGCGCATCGTGATACGCCTACTGGACTGCGGGGACCCTTTCGCGGCCGCTGACCGCTCCTACGGAGGCTCGCATCCGCCTTTGGGCGGTCAGCGGCCGCGAAAGCGGCGACGTGGTTCGGCTGATACGCTGCATCCTGTACATTCAGCGCGCATGCCATACTTGTCCGCAC
Organism: Pseudomonas sp. CFBP 8771; assembly: GCF_014841695.1. NCBI lineage: Bacteria > Pseudomonadati > Pseudomonadota > Gammaproteobacteria > Pseudomonadales > Pseudomonadaceae > Pseudomonas > Pseudomonas sp. CFBP 8771. The sequence goes on from NZ_JACYUJ010000003.1 coordinate 239,122, forward strand.
ATCCAATGCGGAGATCACGGACATGCCGCTGCACCTTCTGCTCGCCAGCCTGCTGTTGTGCCTGATGCCCAGTGCCCAGGCGGCTACCCAGGTCATGCCCCTTCACTATCGCACCAGTGCCGATATCCTGCCCATCGCCCAACAACTGGTGGGACGAGACGGCAGCGTCGCAGCCTACGGCAACCAACTGGTGGTCAACGCCGAGCCCGACAAGCTCGACGAGCTCACGGCACTGCTCGAGCAATTGGACAAGCCGGCGCGACGCCTGCTGATCAGCGTCGACACCAGCGACAGCAACACCGCCAACCAGCGCGGCTATCGCATCAACGGAGGTGGCACTACGCGCATCATCCAGTACGGCACCGACAACCGCAGCGGCGGAGTGCAGCAGGTTCAGGCCAGCGAAGGCAGCCCGGCACTCATCCAGATCGGCCAAAGCGTACCCCTGACCACTGCAGGCACCGACGCCTACGGTCGCCTGCAAGCGCAGACCGAGTACCGCGATGTCACCCAGGGTTTCTACGTGACAGCCAGCCTGACCGGCGATGTAGTGCACCTCAACATCGCTACAAACAACGACCGACTGAGCCAGGAAAGGGCCGACGTGGTTAACGTGCAAAGTACGCAATCGACCCTCAGCGGCCGGCTCGGCGAGTGGATCACGGTTGCCGGCATGAACGAGCATTCGAGCATCAACCAACAGGGCATCGCCCGGCAATACAGCACCCAAGGGCGTAACGACACTACCGTTCGAGTCAAGGTCGACACCCTTGACTGAGCCTGAGTCGCGACAGCGCTGCCCCTGTCGCGAATCGGCGACCGCCGCCTCGAAAACTGACTCTACAGTCGCGGAATCGGCAAATATGTAGTGCTTTATAATTTTCACTACAAAACGTTTGACGTGCAGAAAATCCATGGGGCATGATGGCCTCGCCCTCACCGGTCTGCGTCTCTGCCAACCAGGCAAGCGCGGCGCACGGTCAGGGCCGACCGGCAGTTCGGCACAAGCAGCGCCTGGCGCAGCAACCCCATCATCGAACCTATGCACGAGGTTTATCTCCATGGCACTGACACGCGAACAACAAGAAGCGGCCCTTGCAAAAGACTGGTCCGAAAATCCGCGCTGGAAAGGTGTGACGCGCAACTACTCGCCCGCCGATGTGGTGCGCCTGCGCGGCTCGGTCCAACCCGAACACACGCTGGCCCGCCTGGGCGCAGAAAAACTGTGGGACCTGGTGACCCAGGGCGCCAAGCCTTCATTCCGCCCCGACAAGGATTTCGTCAACTGCATGGGCGCACTTACCGGCGGCCAAGCCGTGCAGCAGGTCAAGGCCGGCATCCAGGCCATCTACCTGTCCGGCTGGCAGGTTGCAGCAGACAACAACTCGGCCGAATCGATGTACCCCGACCAGTCGCTGTACCCGGTGGACTCGGTGCCGACCGTAGTCAAGCGCATCAACAACTCGTTCCGACGTGCCGACCAGATCCAATGGAAGGCTGGCAAGAATCCGGGCGACCAAGGCTATATCGACTACTTCGCGCCAATCGTGGCCGATGCCGAAGCCGGCTTCGGCGGCGTGCTCAATGCCTATGAACTGATGAAGAACATGATCGAAGCGGGCGCCGCCGGCGTTCACTTCGAGGACCAGTTGGCCTCGGTGAAGAAATGCGGGCACATGGGCGGCAAGGTATTGGTGCCGACCCAGGAAGCCGTTCAGAAACTCACCGCTGCGCGCCTGGCCGCCGATGTCGCTGGTGTGCCGACGATCATCCTGGCGCGCACCGATGCGAACGCAGCGGACCTGCTGACGTCGGACTGCGACCCTTACGACCAGCCGTTCGTGACCGGCACCCGCACACCCGAAGGCTTCTACAAGGTACGTGCCGGTCTCGATCAGGCAATCGCCCGCGGCCTGGCCTACGCGCCCTATGCCGATCTCATCTGGTGCGAAACCGCCAAGCCGGACCTTGATGAGGCGCGCCGCTTCGCCGAAGCCATAAAGCGCGAGTACCCGGACCAGCTGCTTTCCTACAACTGCTCCCCTTCCTTCAACTGGAAGAAGAACCTGGACGACGCGACCATCGCCAAATTCCAGCGCGAGCTGTCGGCGATGGGCTACAAGCATCAGTTCATCACCCTCGCCGGGATCCACAACATGTGGCATGGCATGTTCAGCCTGGCGCACGACTACGCGCGCAACGACATGACGGCCTATGTGAAGCTGCAGGAGCAGGAATTCGCCGATGCCGAAAAGGGCTACACCTTCGTCGCTCACCAACAGGAGGTGGGTACCGGGTACTTCGACGACATGACCACCGTGATCCAGGGCGGCGCCTCGTCGGTCACCGCCCTGACCGGCTCGACCGAGGAAGAGCAGTTCCACTGATCCCACAGGCAAGCTGCTCTCGCGAGGGCGCAGCGTCTGTGGGACGAGGTGCCTGTGCGGCAAGGTAAATGTGGGAGCGGGCTCTGCCCGCGAAGAATTCGGTGCGGTGTACCCGCCAGACCGCAGCGTCACCTTCGCGGGTAGAACCCGCTCCCACAGGGTCATCGTCGCTTCCACAGGGATGGGTGTTGAATCCAAAGCCGCCGCATGCAGTTGCCGGCGGCTTTTTTATGCGTCCGATTGATCCAGCGCAATGCCAGCAACCGAATAAGCGGGTAAAACACTGCGCACAGTTAATTGAGCCAACTTGCATGGTCAATCCAAGACGCTAAATGATATTAGTTATCATTAAGATATTCGCGTACTCACGGTAAAAGCTTGGCCTGCTTGATATTTTCGTGTTTCACCCACCTAAATCCTCTCAGTGAGCTACATTGAATAAGCCTATGTGCGTGATGATACGAATTAATTTGCGATCCGAAATTTACTTGCCCGGCTTTTACCCATAAAATCATCGCGATTGATTCTGCTGCGACATATCGTCACTGCGACACTTCATTCAACCCAGAGGCCCCGGCCCCTGCCAAGGAAACCAGCATGCCCGATTCGACAGGACTCATCGCCCACAACTGGGGCTTTGCCATCTTCCTTCTCGGTGTTGCCGGTCTGTGTGCGTTCATGCTCGGGCTCTCCAGCCTGCTGGGCAGCAAAGCCTTCGGACGCAGCAAGAACGAACCTTTCGAATCCGGCATGCTGCCGGTCGGCAGCGCCCGCCTGCGCCTTTCCGCCAAATTCTATCTGGTCGCGATGCTGTTCGTGATCTTCGATATCGAAGCCCTTTTTCTCTTTGCCTGGTCTGTGTCCGTCCGCGAAAGCGGCTGGACCGGATTCGTCGAAGCTCTCGTTTTCATAGCAATTCTGTTGGCAGGTCTTGTCTACCTGTTCCGAGTGGGCGCCCTTGACTGGGCACCGGAAGCTCGTCGCAAGCGGCAGGCGAAGCTGAAACAATGAGGCTTTGGCAATGCAATACAATCTCACCCGGATCGACCCCGATGCTCCCAACGAGCAGTATCCCATCGGCACCAGGGAAACTGTTTCCGACCCCCTAGAAGATCAGGTTCACAAGAACATCTTCATGGGCAAACTCGAAGACGTCCTCAGCGGCGCGGTCAACTGGGGTCGCAAGAACTCCCTGTGGCCGTACAACTTCGGTCTTTCGTGCTGCTACGTGGAAATGACCACGGCCTTCACGGCACCCCATGACATCGCCCGCTTCGGCGCCGAAGTCATTCGGGCCTCGCCGCGTCAGGCCGACTTCATGGTCATCGCCGGCACCTGCTTCATCAAGATGGCGCCGATCATCCAGCGCCTCTACGAGCAGATGCTCGAGCCCAAGTGGGTCATCTCCATGGGTTCGTGCGCCAACTCCGGTGGCATGTACGACATCTACTCGGTGGTCCAGGGGGTCGACAAGTTCCTCCCCGTGGACGTCTACGTGCCTGGCTGCCCGCCGCGCCCTGAAGCATTCCTGCAAGGCCTGATGCTGTTGCAGGAGTCGATTGGCCAGGAGCGTCGCCCGTTGTCCTGGGTCGTCGGTGATCAAGGCGTCTACCGCGCCGAGATGCCGTCGCAGAAGGAACAGCGCCGCGAACAGCGTATTGCGGTAACCCACCTGCGCAGCCCCGACGAAGTCTGATCCAGCGTTTGTCACGCCTGCCGATGCAGGCCGAGAACCCCTGGCTTCACACCGTAGTTGACCGATAGCGACCGAGACCATGACAACAGCGGACACCGCTCTGTATATCCCGCCCTACAAGGCTGACGACCAAGATGTGGTCGTCGAACTGAACCAGCGCTTTGGCCCCGAGGCGTTCCTCGCCCAGGAAACCCGTACCGGCATGCCGGTGCTGTGGGTGGCCCGTGCCAAGCTGGTCGAGATCCTCACGTTCCTGCGCAACGTGTCCAAGCCGTACAGCATGCTCTACGACCTGCACGGCGTGGACGAGCGCCTGCGCACCCATCGCCGCGCCATCCCCGGCGCGGGCGACTTCACGGTGTTCTACCACCTGCTGTCGGTCGAGCGTAACAGCGACGTCATGCTCAAGGTGGCCTTGAACGAAGGCGACCTGAACCTGCCGACCATCACCGGTATCTGGCCCAACGCCAACTGGTACGAGCGTGAAGTCTGGGACATGTTCGGCATCGACTTCGCCGGTCACCCTCACCTGTCGCGCATCATGATGCCGCCGACCTGGGAAGGTCACCCGCTGCGCAAGGACTACCCGGCGCGCGCGACCGAGTTCGACCCCTACAGCCTGACCCTGGCCAAGCAGCAGCTGGAAGAGGAAGCCGCGCGCTTCAAGCCCGAGGACTGGGGCATGAAACGCTCCGGGACCAACGAGGACTACATGTTCCTCAACCTGGGCCCCAACCACCCTTCCGCGCACGGTGCATTCCGCATCATCCTGCAGCTGGACGGCGAAGAAATCGTCGACTGCGTGCCCGACATCGGCTACCACCACCGTGGTGCCGAGAAGATGGCCGAGCGCCAGTCGTGGCACAGCTTCATCCCCTACACCGACCGCATCGACTACCTGGGCGGGGTGATGAACAACCTGCCCTACGTGCTGGCCGTCGAGAAGCTGGCCGGCATCAAGGTGCCGCAGAAGGTCGACACCATCCGCATCATGATGGCCGAGTTCTTCCGCATCACCAGCCACCTGCTGTTCCTGGGTACCTACATCCAGGACGTCGGCGCCATGACCCCGGTGTTCTTCACCTTCACCGACCGCCAGAAGGCCTACACGGTGATCGAAGCCATCACCGGTTTCCGCCTGCACCCGGCCTGGTACCGCATCGGTGGCGTGGCTCACGACCTGCCGCGCGGCTGGGAGAAGCTGGTCAAGGACTTCGTCGAATGGCTGCCCAAGCGCCTCGACGAATACACCAAGGCTGCGCTGCAGAACAGCATCCTCAAGGGCCGTACCATTGGCGTCGCCGCCTACAACACCAAGGAAGCCCTGGAGTGGGGCGTCACCGGTGCCGGGCTGCGCTCCACCGGTTGCGATTTCGACCTGCGCAAGGCGCGTCCGTATTCGGGCTACGAGAACTTCGAGTTCGAAGTGCCGCTCGCGCACAACGGCGATGCCTATGACCGCTGCATGGTCCGCGTCGAAGAGATGCGCCAGAGCATCCGCATCATCGACCAATGCATGCGCAACATGCCCGAAGGCCCGTACAAGGCGGATCACCCGCTGACCACGCCGCCGCCCAAGGAGCGCACGCTGCAGCACATCGAAACCTTGATCACGCACTTCCTGCAGGTTTCGTGGGGCCCGGTGATGCCGGCCAACGAATCCTTCCAGATGATCGAAGCGACCAAGGGCATCAACAGCTATTACCTGACGAGCGACGGCGGCACCATGAGCTACCGTACCCGCATACGCACCCCGAGCTACCCGCACCTGCAGCAGATCCCTTCGGTGATCAAGGGCAGCATGGTCGCGGACTTGATCGCGTACCTGGGTAGCATCGATTTCGTTATGGCCGACGTGGACCGTTAAGCATGAACAGCACGCTCATCCAGACAGACCGTTTCGCCCTGAGCGAAACCGAGCGCTCGGCCATCGAGCACGAGCTGCACCACTACGAGGACCCGCGCGCGGCGTCTATCGAAGCCCTCAAGATCGTCCAGAAGGAACGCGGCTGGGTGCCTGATGGCGCGCTGTACGCGATCGGCGAACTGCTCGGCATTCCGGCCAGCGACGTCGAAGGCGTGGCCACCTTTTATAGCCAGATTTTCCGCCAGCCGGTGGGCCGCCACATCATTCGCGTCTGCGACTCGATGGTCTGCTACATCGGCGGGCATGAATCGGTGGTCAGCGAAATCCAGAGCAAGCTGGGCATCGGCTTGGGCCAGACCACCGCCGACGGCCGCTTCACCCTGCTGCCGGTGTGCTGCCTGGGCAACTGCGACAAGGCCCCGGCGCTGATGATCGACGACGATACCTTTGGCGATGTCCAGCCCGCTGGCGTGGCCCAACTGCTGGAGGGCTACGTATGAAGCTCACCTCGTTCGGCCCGGCCAATACCATTGCCCGCGCCGCTGAAACCCATCCGCTGACCTGGCGCCTGCGTGACGACGGCGAGCCGATCTGGCTCGACGAGTACCAGGCCAAGGACGGCTACAGCGCCGCGCGCAAGGCATTTGCCGACATGTCGCAGGACGACATCGTGCAGACGGTGAAGGATTCCGGCCTCAAGGGCCGCGGCGGTGCGGGCTTCCCCACCGGCGTCAAATGGGGCCTGATGCCCAAAGACGAATCCATGGACATCCGCTACCTGCTGTGCAACGCGGATGAAATGGAGCCCAACACCTGGAAGGACCGCATGCTGATGGAGCAGCAGCCTCATCTGCTGATCGAAGGCATGCTGATTTCCGCGCGCGCGCTGAAGGCCTACCGTGGCTACATCTTCCTGCGCGGCGAATACACCACCGCTGCCAAGCACCTGAATCGTGCCGTACAGGAAGCGAAAGCCGCCGGCCTGCTGGGCAAGAACATCCTGGGCTCGGGCTTCGACTTCGAACTGTTCGTGCACACCGGTGCCGGCCGCTACATCTGCGGTGAAGAAACCGCGCTGATCAATTCGCTGGAAGGCCGCCGCGCCAACCCGCGGTCCAAGCCGCCCTTCCCCGCCGCCGTGGGCGTGTGGGGCAAGCCGACTTGCGTGAACAACGTCGAAACCCTGTGCAACGTGCCGGCCATCGTCGGCAACGGCATCGACTGGTACAAGGCCCTGGCCATGCCGGGCAGTGAAGACCACGGCACCAAGCTGATGGGCTTCTCCGGCAAGGTCAAGAACCCCGGTCTGTGGGAACTGCCGTTCGGCATCACCGCCCGCGAGTTGTTCGAAGACTATGCCGGCGGCATGCGCGACGGTTTCACGCTCAAGTGCTGGCAGCCAGGCGGCGCCGGCACCGGTTTCCTGCTGCCCGAGCACCTCGACGCGCAGATGTACGCCGGCGGCATCGGCAAGGTCGGTACCCGCATGGGCACCGGCCTGGCCATGGCCGTGGACGACAGCGTCAACATGGTGTCCCTGCTGCGCAACATGGAAGAGTTCTTTTCGCGCGAGTCCTGTGGCTTCTGTACCCCTTGCCGCGACGGCCTGCCGTGGAGCGTCAAGCTGCTGCGCGCCATCGAGACCGGCAACGGCCAGCCGGGGGATATCGAAACCCTGCTGGGCCTGGTCGGTTTTCTCGGCCCCGGCAAGACGTTCTGTGCGCACGCGCCCGGCGCCGTGGAGCCCTTGGGCAGCGCGATCAAATATTTCCGTGCCGAGTTCGAGGCGGGCATCAAGCCCGTCACGCCGGGCAGCCTGACCCAGGTGGCCACACCCACCATGGCCGGCGCCTGACCAACAGCACGTCCGGCGGCCCGTGCCGCCGGTATCGCCCGTTGACGCGCCCTTTCCGGCTGCGCCGGGCGAACGACAAGATTTCCATTAGCCACGCCCGCTGACAACGGGCCAACGAAGAACTTGAACCATGGCCACTATCCACGTAGACGGCAAAGCGCTCGAGGTCGATGGCGCAGACAACCTGTTGCAGGCCTGTCTGTCGCTGGGCCTCGACATCCCGTATTTCTGCTGGCACCCGGCGCTGGGCAGCGTCGGCGCCTGCCGCCAGTGCGCAGTCAAGCAATACACCGACGAGAACGACACCCGTGGTCGCATCGTCATGTCGTGCATGACACCCGCCACCGACAACACCTGGATCTCCATCGAAGACGACGAATCCAAGGCGTTCCGCGCCAGTGTCGTCGAATGGCTGATGACCAACCACCCGCACGACTGCCCGGTCTGCGAGGAAGGCGGTCACTGCCATCTGCAAGACATGACCGTGATGACCGGTCACAACGAGCGTCGCTATCGTTTCAGCAAGCGCACCCACCAGAATCAGGAACTGGGCCCGTTCATCGCGCATGAGATGAACCGCTGCATCGCCTGCTATCGCTGCGTGCGTTTCTACAAGGACTACGCCGGCGGCACCGACCTGGGCGTGTTCGGCGCCCACGACAACGTCTACTTCGGACGGGTCGAGGACGGCACCCTGGAAAGCGAGTTTTCCGGCAACCTCACCGAGGTCTGCCCGACCGGTGTGTTCACCGACAAGACGCACTCCGAGCGCTATAACCGCAAGTGGGACATGCAGTTTGCCCCGAGCATCTGCCATGGCTGCTCGAGCGGTTGCAACATCAGCCCGGGCGAGCGCTACGGTGAGTTGCGCCGCATCGAGAACCGCTACAACGGTTCGGTGAACCACTATTTCCTGTGCGACCGTGGCCGCTTCGGCTACGGCTACGTCAACCGCACCGACCGCCCACGGCAACCGCTGCTGGCCGAAGGCAACCGCAAGCTGAGCCTCGACGAGGCGCTGGACAAGGCTGCCGAGCTGTTGCGCGGCCGCAACATCGTCGGCATCGGCTCGCCGCGGGCCAGCCTGGAAAGCAACTACGCCCTGCTGGAACTGGTCGGTGCCAAGCACTTCTACAGCGGTATCGAAGCCGGCGAGCTGTCGCGCATCCGCCTGGCCTTGCAGGTGCTGCAGAACAGCCCGTTGCCGATCCCGAGCCTGCGCGAGGTCGAAGACCACGACGCGGTGTTCGTGTTGGGCGAAGACTTGACCCAGACCGCCGCGCGCATGGCGCTGGCACTGCGTCAATCGGTGAAGGGCAAGGCAGAGGCTATGGCCGAGGCCATGCGCGTTCAACCGTGGCTCGACGCTGCCGTTAAGAACATCGGTCAACATGAGCTGCATCCATTGTTCATCGCCAGCCTGACCGACACCAAGCTGGACGACGTCGCCGAAGAATGCGTGCACGCCGCGCCCGAAGACCTGGCGCGCATCGGCTTCGCCGTTGCCCATGCGATCGATCCCAGCGCACCCGCCGTCAGCGGCCTGGACACCGAAGCCCTCGAGCTGGCCCAGCGCATTGCCGATGCGCTGGTGGCCGCCAAGCGTCCGCTGGTCATCAGCGGCACTTCGCTGGGCTGCAACGCCCTAATCGAGGCGGCAGGCAACATCGCCAAGGCCTTGAAGGGTCGCGACAAGGCCGGCTCGCTGAGCCTGATCGTGCCGGAAGCCAACAGCATGGGCCTGGCAATGCTCGGCGGCGAGTCGGTGGACGACGCGCTGCAAGCCGTGATCGACGGTCATGCCGACGCATTGGTGATCCTGGAAAACGATTTGTACACCCGTGTCGATGCCGCCAAGGTGGACGCCGCGCTGAACGCTGCCAAGGTGGTCATCGTTGCCGATCATCAGCACACCCGCACCGTCGAGCGCGCCCATCTGGTCTTGCCGGCGGCCAGCTTCGCCGAAGGCGATGGCACCCTGGTCAGCCAGGAAGGCCGCGCCCAGCGGTTCTTCCAGGTGTTCGATCCGGTCTACCTGGATGCCAGCATTCTGATCCACGAAGGCTGGCGCTGGCTGCACGCGCTGCGCAGCACGCTGCTGAACCAGCCGGTGGACTGGACCCAGCTCGACCACGTAACCGCTGCGGTGGCCAACAGCGCTGCATCACTGGCGCGCATCGTCGATGCCGCGCCTTCGGCCTCGTTCCGCATCAAGGGCCTGAAGCTGGCCCGTGAGCCGTTGCGCTACAGCGGCCGCACGGCCATGCGCGCCAACATCAGCGTGCACGAGCCACGGACATCGCAGGATACCGATACCGCCTTCTCGTTCTCCATGGAAGGCTACTCGGGCTCGGCCGAGCCGCGTCAGCAGGTGCCATTCGCCTGGTCGCCAGGCTGGAACTCGCCACAAGCCTGGAACAAGTTCCAGGACGAAGTGGGCGGCCATCTGCGTGCCGGTGACCCAGGCACACGCCTGATCGAAAGCCAGGGCGACGGCCTGGGCTGGTTCGCCAGCGTACCGGCGGCCTTCTCGCCCGCTCGCGGCACCTGGCAGGCAGTGCCGTTCTATCACCTGTTCGGCAGCGAAGAAAACTCTTCCCGCTCCGCACCGGTGCAGGAGCGGATTCCGGCTCCCTACGTCGCGTTGGCCAAATCCGAGGCGGATCGTCTGGGCGTCAACGATGGCGCGCTGCTGAGCCTCACCGTCGCCGGCCGGGCCTTGCGCCTGCCGCTGCGCATCAGTGAAGAACTGGGCGCAGGCCTGGTGGGTCTGCCCGCTGGCCTGGCGGGCATCCCGCCGGCGTTTGCCGGCGCATCCGTCGAAGGCCTGCAGGAGGCAGCACAATGACCTGGTTCACCCCTGAAGTGATCGACATCATCATCGGTGTGGTCAAGGCCTTGGTCATCATGCTGGCGGTGGTCGTCTGCGGCGCGTTGCTCAGCTTCGTCGAGCGTCGCCTGCTGGGCTGGTGGCAGGATCGCTACGGCCCGAACCGAGTCGGTCCGTTCGGTATGTTCCAGATTGCCGCCGACATGCTGAAGATGTTCTTCAAGGAAGACTGGAACCCGCCCTTCGTCGACAAGGTGATCTTCACCCTGGCGCCGGTGGTGGCCATGAGTGCCTTGCTGATCGCCTTCGCGATCATTCCGATCACCCCCACCTGGGGCGTGGCGGACCTGAACATCGGGCTGCTGTTCTTCTTCGCCATGGCCGGCCTGTCGGTGTATGCCGTGCTGTTCGCCGGCTGGGCCAGCAACAACAAGTACGCCCTGCTGGGCAGCTTGCGGGCCTCCGCGCAGACCGTGTCGTACGAAGTGTTCATGGGCCTGTCGCTGATGGGCATCGTGATCCAGGCCGGTTCCTTCAACATGCGCGACATCGTCGAGTACCAGGCGCAGAACCTGTGGTTCATCATTCCGCAGTTCTTCGGCTTCTGTACCTTCTTCGTCGCCGGCGTGGCGGTGACTCACCGTCATCCGTTCGACCAGCCGGAAGCGGAACAGGAACTGGCCGACGGCTACCACATCGAATACGCCGGCATGAAATGGGGCATGTTCTTCGTCGGTGAATACATCGGCATCATCCTGATCTCGGCCTTGCTGGTGACGCTGTTCTTCGGCGGCTGGCACGGTCCGTTCGGAATTCTGCCGCAACTGTCGTTCGTCTGGTTCGCACTGAAAACCGCGTTCTTCATCATGCTGTTCGTACTGCTGCGCGCATCCATCCCGCGCCCTCGCTACGACCAGGTAATGGATTTCAGCTGGAAGTTCTGCCTGCCACTGACCCTGATCAACATGCTGGTGACCGCCGCGATCGTGTTGTTGAACACGCCCGCCGGCACGGTTCAGTGAGGAATTGACCCATGTTCAAATATATCGGTGACATCGTAAAAGGAACGGGCACGCAGCTGCGAAGCCTGATCATGGTGTTCGGCCACGGTTTCCGTAAGCGCGACACCCTGCAATACCCCGAGGAGGCGGTGTACCTGCCGCCGCGCTATCGCGGCCGCATCGTATTGACCCGCGACCCCGACGGCGAGGAACGCTGCGTGGCCTGCAACCTGTGCGCCGTGGCCTGCCCGGTGGGTTGCATCTCGTTGCAGAAGGCAGAAACCGAGGACGGTCGCTGGTACCCCGACTTCTTCCGGATCAACTTCTCGCGCTGCATTTTCTGTGGCCTGTGCGAGGAAGCCTGCCCGACGACCGCGATCCAGCTCACGCCGGACTTCGAGATGGCCGAGTTCAAGCGTCAGGATCTGGTCTACGAAAAGGAAGATCTGCTGATCTCCGGCCCCGGCAAGAACCCTGACTACAACTTCTACCGCGTAGCCGGCATGGCCGTAGCCGGCAAGCCCAAGGGCGCCGCGCAGAACGAAGCCCAGCCGATCAACGTGAAGAGCTTGCTCCCTTAAGGAAGAAAGATGGAATTCGCTTTCTATTTCGCGTCGGGTATCGCGGTGGTGTCCACCCTCAGGGTGATCACCAATACCAACCCCGTACACGCCCTGCTCTATCTGATCATCTCGTTGATCGCCGTGGCGATGACCTTCTTCGCCCTGGGTGCGCCGTTCGCCGGTGTACTCGAAGTGATCGCCTACGCCGGCGCCATCATGGTGCTGTTCGTCTTCGTGGTGATGATGCTCAACCTGGGCCCGGCCTCGGTGCAGCAGGAACGCGTGTGGCTCAAGCCGGGTATCTGGGCTGGCCCGGTATTCCTCGGCGCCTTGTTGCTGCTCGAATTGCTGTACGTGCTGTTCGCCAACCCCAGCGCTGCCGGTATCGGCCAGACCACAGTCGATGCCAAGGCGGTCGGCATCAGTCTGTTCGGTCCCTACCTGCTGGTGGTTGAACTGGCGTCGATGCTGCTGCTGGCTGCAGCCGTGACGGCGTTCCACCTCGGCCGTACGGAAAAGGAGTAAACAGATGCCCGCTATCCCTCTCGAGCATGGCCTGGCTGTCGCCGGCATCCTGTTCACCCTTGGTCTGGTCGGCCTGATGGTCCGCCGTAACATTCTTTTCGTGTTGATGAGTCTGGAAATCATGATGAACGCCTCTGCCCTGGCGTTCATCGTGGCGGGCGCACGCTGGGGCCAGCCCGATGGACAGATCATGTTCATCCTGGTGATCACCCTGGCCGCGGCCGAGGCCTCCATTGGCCTGGCGATCCTGATGCAGCTGTATCGCCGCTTCCACACGCTCGACATCGACGCTGCCAGTGAGATGCGCGGATGAACCTGATCTTTCTGACCTTCGTATTCCCGCTGATCGGCTTCCTGCTGCTGTCGTTCTCGCGCGGGCGCTTCTCGGAAAACCTCTCGGCGCTGATCGGCGTCGGCTCCATCGGCCTGTCGGCGGTGGTTGCCGCCTACGTTATCTGGCAGTTCAACGTCGCGCCGCCCGAGGGTGGCGTGTACACCCAACTGCTGTGGCGCTGGATGGCGGTGGATGGGTTCGAACCCAACTTCACCCTGTACCTGGACGGCCTGTCGATCACCATGCTCGGCGTGGTGGTAGGCGTGGGTTTCCTGATCCACCTGTTCGCCTCCTGGTACATGCGCGGTGAAGAAGGCTACTCGCGCTTCTTCGCCTACACCAACCTGTTCATTGCCAGCATGCTGTTCCTGATCCTGGGCGACAACCTGCTGTTCATCTACTTCGGTTGGGAAGGCGTGGGCCTGTGCTCGTACCTGTTGATCGGTTTCTACTATGGCAACCGCAACAACGGCAACGCAGCGCTCAAGGCGTTCATCGTCACCCGCATCGGCGACGTGTTCATGGCCATCGGCCTGTTCATCCTGTTCCAGCAACTGGGTACCCTGAACATCCAGGAACTGCTGGTGCGGGCGCCGGAACATTTCAAGGTCGGTGACTTCTGGATCGTGCTGGCCACGCTGATGCTGCTTGGCGGCGCCGTGGGCAAGTCCGCGCAGCTGCCCCTGCAGACCTGGCTGGCAGACGCCATGGCCGGCCCTACCCCGGTGTCGGCACTGATCCACGCCGCCACCATGGTGACCGCCGGTGTCTACCTGATCGCCCGGACCCATGGGCTGTTCGCCCTGGCCCCGGACATCCTGCATCTGGTCGGTGTGGTCGGTGGGGTCACGCTGGTCCTGGCCGGCTTCGCTGCGCTGGTGCAGACCGACATCAAGCGTATCCTGGCCTACTCGACCATGAGCCAGATCGGCTATATGTTCCTGGCCCTGGGCGTCGGTGCCTGGGACGGCGCGATCTTCCACCTGATGACCCATGCCTTCTTCAAGGCGCTGCTGTTCCTTGCCTCGGGTGCGGTGATCGTCGCCTGCCATCACGAGCAGAACATCTTCAAGATGGGTGGTCTGTGGAAGAAGCTGCCGTTAGCCTACGCCAGCTTCATCGTCGGCGGCTCTGCCCTCGCGGCCCTGCCATTGCTGACGGCCGGCTTCTATTCCAAGGACGAGATCCTTTGGGAAGCCTTCGCCAGCGGCAACAACGGCTTGCTGTACGCCGGCCTGGTCGGTGCGTTCATGACCTCGCTGTACACCTTCCGCCTGATCTTCATCACCTTCCATGGCGAAGCCAAGACCGAAGCGCACGCCGGCCACGGCGTTGCCCACTGGCTGCCGTTGGGCGTGCTGATCGTGCTGTCGACCTTCATCGGTGCCTGGATCCATCCGCCATTGGCGGGCGTGCTGCCGCAGAGCGTCGGTCATGCCGGCGGCGAGGCCAAGCACAGCCTGGAGATCGCCTCGGGCGCCATTGCCCTGGCCGGTATCCTGCTGGCAGCCATGCTGTTCCTCGGCAAGCGCCGCGTTGCCACGGCCGTGGCCAACAGCGGCATCGGCCGGGTGCTGTCGGCCTGGTGGTTCGCCGCCTGGGGCTTCGACTGGATCTACGACAAGCTGTTCGTCAAACCCTACCTGCTGATCAGCCACCTGTTGCGCAAGGACCCGGTTGACCAGGTGATTGGCTTGATCCCGCGTACGGCCAAGGGCGGCAACAACGCCATGAGCCGTACCGAGACCGGTCAGTTGCGCTGGTATGCCGCTTCGATGGCCGCTGGCGCCGTGCTGGTGCTAGGCGCCGTCGTGCTGGCGGCGGTCTGATATGAATCCTGTGACTTTGCGAAAGGAAACGAGCCCGTCATGATTTTGCCCTGGCTGATCCTGATCCCCTTCATCGGCGGCCTTCTGTGCTGGGTAGCGGAGCGCAGCAGCGCTACCCTGCCCCGCTGGATCGCATTGCTGACCATGTCCCTGGAACTCGCGCTCGGCCTCTGGCTGTGGGCCAATGGCGACTACACCCTGGCGCCTGCACCCGGCGCGGAACCTGTCTGGGCCTACGAGTTCAAGCTCAACTGGATCCAGCGCTTCGGCATCAGCGTGCACCTGGCGCTGGACGGCCTGTCGCTGCTGATGATCCTGCTCACCGGCCTGCTGGGTATTCTCTCGGTACTGTGCTCGTGGAAAGAGATCCAGCGCCACGTCGGCTTCTTCCACCTCAACCTGATGTGGATTCTGGGCGGTGTGGTCGGTGTGTTCCTGGCGCTGGACCTGTTCCTGTTCTTCTTCTTCTGGGAAATGATGCTGGTGCCGATGTATTTCCTCATCGCGCTCTGGGGTCACAGTTCCTCGGATGGCAAGAAGACCCGGATCTACGCCGCCACCAAGTTCTTCATCTTCACTCAGGCCAGCGGCCTGATCATGCTGGTGGCGATCCTGGGCCTGGTGCTGTTCAACTACAGCAACACCGGCGTGATGACGTTCAACTACAGCGACCTGCTCAAGGCGCAGTTGCCGGAACATGTCGAATACCTGCTGATGCTCGGCTTCTTCATCGCCTTCGCGGTGAAGCTGCCGGTGGTGCCGTTCCACTCCTGGCTGCCCGATGCTCACGCCCAGGCGCCTACCGCAGGTTCCGTGGACCTAGCCGGTATCCTGCTGAAAACCGCCGCCTACGGTATCCTGCGTTTCGCCCTGCCGCTGTTCCCCAATGCCTCGGCAGAGTTCGCACCGATCGCCATGACCCTCGGTCTGGTGGGTATTTTCTACGGCGCCTTCCTGGCGTTCGCCCAAAGCGACATCAAGCGCCTGATCGCCTTCTCCAGCGTCTCGCACATGGGCTTCGTGCTGATCGGTATCTACTCCGGCACCCAGCAGGCCCTGCAGGGCGCGGTGATCCAGATGCTCGCCCACGGCTTGTCGGCAGCGGCGCTGTTCATCCTCAGCGGCCAGTTGTACGAGCGCCTGCACACCCGCGACATGCGTGAAATGGGCGGGCTATGGTCGCGCATTGCCTACCTGCCGGCCATCAGCCTGTTCTTTGCCGCTGCCTCGCTGGGCCTGCCGGGCACGGGCAACTTCGTCGGTGAGTTCCTGATCCTGCTGGGCAGCTTCACCGTCGCCCCGTGGATCACCGCCATCGCCACCTCCGGGCTGGTGTTCGGTTCGGTGTACTCGCTGATCATGATCCACCGAGCCTACTTCGGCCCCTCCAAGTCGGACGCGGTACTGGCCGGCATGGACAACCGCGAACTGATCATGGTGCTGGGCCTTGCGGGCCTGCTGATTCTGCTTGGCGTCTACCCGCAGCCTTTCCTCGACACCTCCGCCGCCACCATGACCGGTGTGCAGCAGTGGTTCGGCACCGCCTTCACTCAACTCGCTTCGGCCCGGTAAGAGCGCTATGGACCTGACGATTCAACACTTTATTGCGCTTGCGCCGCTGCTGATCACCACCGTCACCGTCGTTGCGGTGATGCTGGCGATCGCCTGGCGGCGCAACCATTCGCAAACCTTCCTGCTCTCGTGTGCGGGCTTGAACCTGGCGCTGCTGTCGATCCTGCCGGTGCTCAAGCTCACGCCCATGACCGTGACGCCGTTGCTGCAGGTGGACAACTTCGCCGCGCTGTACATGGCGCTGATCCTGGTTGCCACGCTGGCCTGCGTGACCCTGGCGCACGCCTACCTGGGTGATGGCGCCACCGGCTATCCCGGCAACCGTGAAGAGCTTTACCTGCTGATCCTGATGGCCGCGCTGGGTGGCCTGGTACTGGTCTGCGCGCAGCACCTGGCCGGCCTGTTCATCGGCCTGGAACTGCTCTCGGTACCCACGTACGGACTGATCGCCTACGCCTTCTTCAACAAGCGCTCGCTGGAAGGCGGCATCAAGTACATGGTGCTGTCCGCCGCAGGCTCCGCGTTCCTGCTGTTCGGCATGGCGCTGTTGTACGCCGATGCCGGCAGCCTGAGCTTCTCGGGCATCGGCCTGGCCCTGGCCGCCACCGGCGTGCCGAGTGCGCTGGCGCAACTGGGCCTGGCGATGATGCTGGTGGGCCTGGCGTTCAAGCTGT
This sequence comes from Pseudomonas sp. CFBP 8771, assembly GCF_014841695.1. Taxonomy (NCBI): domain Bacteria; kingdom Pseudomonadati; phylum Pseudomonadota; class Gammaproteobacteria; order Pseudomonadales; family Pseudomonadaceae; genus Pseudomonas; species Pseudomonas sp. CFBP 8771. The sequence goes on from NZ_JACYUJ010000003.1 coordinate 256,255, forward strand.
CGCTGGTGCCCTTCCACTTGTGGACACCCGACGTGTACGAAGGCGCCCCGGCGCCTGTCGCTGCGTTCCTGGCCACTGCCAGCAAGGTCGCGGTGTTCGCCGTGGTGGTGCGCTTGTTCCAGCTGTCGCCGGCAGCCAGCAGCGGTGTACTCAGCGATGTGCTGGCGGTGATTGCGGTGGCGTCGATCCTGATCGGCAACTTGCTGGCGGTGACCCAGAGCAACCTCAAGCGCCTGCTGGGTTATTCGTCCATCGCCCACTTCGGTTACCTGCTGATCGCGCTGGTAGCGAGCAAGGGCCTGGCCCTGGAAGCCATCGGCGTCTACCTGGTGACCTACGTGATCACCAGCCTGGGTGCGTTCGGCGTGATCACCCTGATGTCCTCGCCGTACAACGGCCGCGACGCCGATGCACTGTACGAGTACCGTGGCCTGTTCTGGCGCCGTCCGTACCTGACGGCGGTGCTAACCGTGATGATGCTGTCGCTGGCGGGCATTCCGCTGACCGCCGGTTTCATCGGCAAGTTCTACATCATCGCCACGGGCGTCGAATCGCAACTGTGGTGGCTGACCGGTGCGCTGGTGATCGGTAGCGCCATCGGCGTCTTCTACTACCTGCGCGTGATGGTGACCTTGTTCCTGATGGAAAAGAACCTGCGTCGCACCGATGCCCCGCTCAAGTGGGAACAGCGCACTGGTGGCGTGATGCTGCTGGCCATCGCCGCCCTCGCCTTCCTCCTGGGCGTGTACCCACAACCGCTGCTGGAGCTGGTGCAGCATGCCGGGTTCCAGTTGGGTTCGGTGGTTGTGAAAGGCTGAAGATCGGCTGCATGAAAAAACCCGCTTCGGCGGGTTTTTTTATGTGTCCTTGGCGGCCTCTTCGCGGCAGAGCCCGCTCCCACATAGCCGAAAACTAAACCGCCCACCATCGCGGAAACAGGCTCTTGACCCGCGCCTCGGCAAAGCGGTCGTCGATAAGCACTACCACCCCCCTGTCGTCCTGACCACGGATCACCCGTCCTGCCGCCTGCACTACCTTGCACAAACCGGGATACAGGTAGGTGTAGTCGTACCCCGAACCGAACAGGGTATTCATGCGCCCCTTGATCTGCTCGTTGACCGGGTTGAACTGGGCCAATCCAAGGGTAGCGATAAAGGCGCCGATCAAGCGCTTGCCGGGCAAATCGATGCCCTCGCCAAACGCACCGCCAAGCACCGCAAAACCGACGCCCTGACTGGCCGAGGTGAAGCGGGCAAGAAAGTCACGCCGTGCGCCTTCATCCATCTTGCGTGCCTGTGCCCACTGCTCGATGTTCGGGTAGCGCTCGGCCAACAGTGCTTCGACCTGCTGCAGGTAATCGAAACTGCTGAAGAACGCAAGGTAGTTACCCGGCTGCGCCAGGTACTGCTTGGCAATCAGTTCCACAATGGGCCCCAGCGACGCCTGCCGATGGTTGAAGCGCGTGGAGATGTCATCGACGATGCGCACCTCCAACTGCTCGGCACTGAACGGCGACTGCACGTCGATCCACGCATGGTCCTTGGGTAGCCCGAGCAGGTCGGCATAGTAGCGTCGCGGGCTGAGCGTGGCGGAAAACAGAATGGCACTGCGCGCTGCGGCGATGCGCGGCCCCAGCAAGGGCGCGGGGACGATATTGCGCAGGCACAGCTGCGACTGCACGCGCTTGACCGAACCGTCGCGGCGAGTCACGTCGAATACATAGTGCTCATCGAACAGCTCGGCGACACGGGTGAACTGCAACGCCTGGAAATAGAAGTCCAGCAGTTGCGGGTCGATGCCCTGGGGCTGCGCATTCATCTCGTCGCCAATCAGACTGATGCAGCGCAGCAGCGCGAGGATCAACTTGTCCGGCAGGCGCGCGTGCGCCTGGTATGGCCCCGATTGCTCGGCGTGCAGCGCGTTCCACTCCCGATTCACACGTTGCAGCGGACTCTTGAGCTTGCTTGGCGGCGCCGCGCGTACCGCCTGCAGCGTGCGCTGGTCGAGGGTGGCGCTGTACATGCCGCGCGCCCGCTCGACCAGATTGTGCGACTCGTCGACCAGCACTGCCACACGCCACTGCCGCTCTTGAGCCAGACCGAACAGCAGGGCATTGAGGTCGAAATAATAGTTGTAGTCGCCGATGACCACGTCTGCCCAACGGGCCAGTTCCTGGCTCAGGTAGTAGGGGCAGATCCGGTGCGCCAGGGCGGTCTGGCGCACCTGTGCCTGATCCAGGATCTGCAAGCGCACGGCGTCTTCGCGAGCTGCCGGCAGGCGGTCGTAGAAGCCCTTGGCCAATGGGCAGGATTCACCGTGACAGGCCTTGTCCGGGTGCTCACAGGCCTTGTCCCGCGCGACCATTTCCAATGTACGCAGGGGCAGCCCCGGCTGGCGATGCAATTGCGCCACGGCCTCCAGCGCCAAGGCACGACCGGGGCTTTTGGCGCTGAGAAAGAAAATCTTGTCCAGTTGCTGCGGGACCATCGCCTTGAGCAACGGAAACAGCGTCGCCAGGGTCTTGCCGATACCGGTGGTGGCCTGGGCCATCAGGCAGCGCCCGGTGCTGACCGCCTTGTAGACGGTTTCCGCCAATTCGCGCTGACCGACGCGAAATGCCGCATGGGGGAAGGTCAGTGCACGCAGCGCCGCGTCGCGCTCGGCGCTACGGGCCAGTTCCTGACGCGCCCATTGCAGGAAGCGCGAACACAGCCGTTCGAAATGTGCTTCCAGATCCTGCGCCTGGCACTGCTGGCTGAACACCGTCTGCTTGTCGTAATCGACATCGAAATACACCAAGGCAACGTCCATGCGCGTCAGCTGCAGTTGCTTACACATCAGCCAGGCATAAACCTTGGCCTGGGCCCAGTGCAATTGGCGATGATTGTCGGGCTGCAGATCGAGGTCGCCGCGGTGGGTCTTGATCTCTTCCAGGCGGTTCAGCGCCGGGTCATAGCCGTCGGCGCGGCCGCGTACCTGCAACTCATGGTATTGGCCGCTGAGGGTGACTTCGCTCTGGTAGCCGGCCTCGCGGCCCTGAGTCACCCGGCGATGGCCGAGCATGCCCTCCTGAGCCGACGGCGAAGGTGTGAAGCGCAGGTCGAGGTCACCCACCTTGGCCGTGAACTCGCACAAGGCCCGTACGGCCACGGTGTAGCTCACGCGGGCTGTCCTGCCCACTCCACGTAGCAGACCTGCACCGGCAGTGCATGGCGGGCACAGAACTCCAGCCAGCGCAGTTGGTTATCCTGCAAGCGGTCGCCGGGCCCCTTGACCTCGATCATCAGGTAGCGACCTTCGGCGGGCCAGAACTGGATGAGGTCGGGCATACCGGTGCGGTTGGCCTTGACGTCTTCCAGCACCCGGTCGAAACAGTGTTTGAGGTGCTGCGCGGGAATACAGCCCAATGCGAGTTCGAGCAGGGTTTCGTCGAGCATGCCCCAGTGCACGAAAGGCGATTGCACGCCCTGCTTGTCCCGCCAGGTCTGGCGGATGGTGTGCTTGTAGCGCCCATCGTCGAGCTCGCCCAGGCATGCGTCGAACAGCGCACTGCGACGCTGGCGGAAGTCGGGCTGATGCAAGTCGGCCGGACCGTTCTGGAACGGGTGAAAAAAGGCGCCGGGCAACGGTGCGAAAATCGCCTTCCAGCACAGCAGGCCGAACAAGGCGTTGAACAAGGTGTTCTCGACATAATGCACCGGCGCATCTTCGCTATGCAGCGACGCGGCCACCCGCCGCTCGACGCTCAGGCGCTGTTCGCAGAGCACCAGAGTCAGGTCCAGGCGCGCGACTTTTGCGGCCTGGCGCTTGGGTTGAGCAGGCAAACCCAGATGCCGACGCAGGCGCGGCAGCATGCGCGGCAGTTGCTGCGCCTCGGCCGGATTGAGCGGGGCCAGGCTGGCCTGCTCGGCCAATTCCAGCGCCTGGCTGTATTCACCGCGCAATTCGAGCACGCGAATGATCCGCGCACGAGCCTGGGCAAACGCGCAGCTGCGGTACACCACCAGGGCCTGCTGCAGATCCTGCTGACGCTCGCAGGCATAGCCCAGGCGGAACAGCAGCTTCTGCCGACGGCTCTGCAACCAGGATTTGTCCGTGGTCACCGCCAGCAGTTGACGGTGAATGTCTTCGCACGGCAGCCCGGCTTCGATCGCTTCGCTGCATGCATGCAGCGCCAGCCCGGCCGCCACGTCGTCGCGATGGGTCAGCCCCCGTGACTCGGGCGCCAGCTGTACTGCCTCGTAGCGATACACCCCCAGGTCGGCCAGCACGAACTCGGTCCAGCCTTGATGCAGATTGCCGAAGAACAGCAACCGCAGACGGTCACAGAGCGCTTGCACCGTCAGGCAGTAGAGCGTGTCGGCCAACGTTGGACACCAGCCCCGAAACGGCTGCACGGGCCAGTCGTGTTCGGCAAGGGCCAGCAGCAGTTGCGGCTTGGGCAACGATGGCTTGGCGAGGTGGGTCGCGAAACAGCTGACGATTTCCGGCTTGAGCAGCACCTCGCCCACCTGCTGCAGCGTCAGCGGGGCTTGATCGGTGAGATAACCGCTGGCCAGCAGCGGTCGCGCTGCTTCGTCTGGACAACCGATCTCGGCGTACTCGAGGCGACTGGCGCGGAACATCTCGCCCTTGCGCATGATCATGCGCACCAACAGCGCCTGGGACGGCTGCGGCAGCGCGTCGAAACGCTGGATGAAGCTCAGCTCCTCGGTATCCAGCACGTCCAGGTAGCGTTGCTCCAGCCACGCCAGTACGCGACGGAAATTGGCCAAGTAATAGAAAGGGTCTTCGAGCGCTGCAAATGCCACGTTTTCGCCAAACCAGTGTCATGAAAGCCACTGTTTATACATACAGAAAAAAGCCAAGGCAATCGGAAATGGACCGATGGTGGACTACACCTCGTGCACTTTCAGGGCCACTGCCAGCGCTGCGGCGCAGCGCTCCCACTGCATCGCCGAGTGCCCGCAACCATTGAGGCGCAGGTGTTGATGGCAATGGCCCTGCAGGCTGAAGATGTCACCCGGGGCGATCAGCAGACGCTGCCTGCGCAGGTCCTCGTGGACGCCGCGCATGTCCACCGGGTAGCGCGCCCGCGCCCACACGCAGGCGCCACCGGCGCTGCGTGTCAGTTGCAATCGTTCGTTCAGCCGCGTGTGCAGGAGCGTGGTGAAGGCTGTCACCTGTTGCTGCAGGGCTTCACGTTGCAGGTTCAAGTGAGCGTCGTAGGCGCCACTGCCGATGAACCGAGCGAGCGCCTTGTGGCGCAAGGGTGGCGCCGCAGTCACGCGTTGCAGGCAGTACTGCTGCAGGCTGCTGGGCCAATGCCGCGACAGCAGGTAGGCGAAAGCCGCCTCGGCACCAAAGAGGGGTTGCAGCGAGCCGAAGATCAGCAAGCGTTGCGGCGCTACCAGTTCGCGAAAACGCAGCACCGCTTCGAAGCACAGGTCGCCCTCGGTGTCGTCCTCGGCCACCCACACCCCGTGCCGCTCCAGCAGGCTGGCAATCGTGCGCTTGTCGGCGTCACCGATGCAGGTGCCGTGTGGGCCATGGAAAGACGCGCCCAGCACCATCAGACGCACCTGGCGCCTGGCAAGCACTTCGCGCAGGCGCTGCATCGGCACCCGGCCGCGCTCATCGAGCGCCAGCTCGACCACCCGCGCCCCGGCCTGCTGCAAGGTGCGCAGAATGCGCCAGCCGCACGGCACCAATACCACCACCACCGCGCCTTGCAGCTGCATGGCGGTCCAGGTCATGTGCAGCACACTGAGCAGGTCACCGCCGATGTAGACATCGTCGGCGCACCAGTGGTGGTCCAGGCAGCGGGTGTAGCGCGCCGCCAGCGCATGGCGCAGCTCCAGTTCACCGCACGGCTGGGCGATGCTCCCCAGCCCTGCCGGGTAGCGCCTGGCCAGTTCGACTTCCAACCTGAGCAGGGTCTTCAGGGCATCGGTACGCGGCGGTGGTGCGGCGCCACTGAATACGTCCACACTGGACTGGCAGGCGCTGGCGAGTACCTGCTGGAGCAGATCGGGGCTGACCAGCGCCGGCCCGAAGGCTGTGGAGCCCCGTGCGTAGTAACCGGACTTGGCGATCGGCTCGATTCGCCCTTCGGCTTCGAGCAGCCCGTAGGCGGCCTGCACGGTCGAAACCGAAACATCCAGGGTTCGCCCCAGCGCACGGAGGGATGGGAGCTTGACGCGCAGCCCTGGCTCGATCCCGTCGATCAGACGCAATAGGTAGCGGTACACACCTTGGTAAGCGAATGCGCCGGCCTTGTCACTGGCAGCGCCGTTCATGGCAACCTGGGTCGCTGGTAGAGCCCTTGCAGAATTGGCAAAGACAGCCCGCTGACCGATTCCAGCCACTGCGAGACCTGCGCTGCAACCCTGGAACCACGCAGCGCGCGGTGCAGGTGGGGCAGAGCCACCTGCATGCCCGGATGGCACGCTGTCAGGAATGCCTCCAGGCGTGCCCCACGATCGCTGAACGGGGCGTACACCGCACAGTTCAGCTCCGCTGGAGTCATCCCGTACCACGTGGTCAAGCGGGCCTGCATCTGCTCGGCGGCGTCTTGCACAAGTGCTCTGGGCAGGTGCGTAGCAGGCCGGACCTGGTTCGCCGCCGTTCGGCCCACGGTGTTGCGGAAGGCCTCCAACCCCTGCTCGAAGCTACCCCCGTGCAAGCACTGGCTGCGCAGGCCGTGCAGGTAAGCCAGCCAGGCCAGTTGCGGATGGCGGATTTCGTGTGGATCGAATAGCGGGCGCACGGGTTGGCAGCCCAGAAACTGCCACATGGCGTCATCGGACGCCGACGGATCGCCGAGCAGATCATGCATACCCAGCAATCGCGCCCTGTCGAGAGGATCGACGCGCTGGCCGCGTGGCATACCCACGACAGCAGCACCCAGCCCTTGCAGACAGCCACTGCCCTGCCAATGGTCGCGAGTCGCGGGCGATGCGCCCGCCCGGCGTCGCTCACGCATTGCCCAGGCAACGAAACGTCGCCGCTGCAACACCGGTTGGTCGAGCACGATGGCATCGGCCGGGGCCGAGTAGCCCAGCAGTCGCTGATAAACCCGCGCGATCGTTCGATAGCCCCGATGCTGCAGCTCGGCGGATCCAGAGGGGGCGAATTCGTGGGCAGCATTCAACAATTCGCTGCGACAACTCGAGCGCTGGGCGTCGACGCCTGCAAGGCGATACTCGTACGGCCGCAAGGCATCGTCGGCGAACGTCAACAGTTCGATGCGCGGATCGTCGTGCAGAAACAGCGCATTGCAGGCCCGCTGCACATTGCCGTTGCGGACATCGTCGAGCAGGGCCTGGCTGCTCACCGCCGCACGGATGAAAAACGTCGGTTGATGACGGGCAGCCAAGGTCAGTTGCGCTGCCCGCAGCAACGCCAGACCGGCATGGCCGGCCGTGCTGCCGCAGAGCCTGTAGACGACTCGATAGCCGCCCAGCCGCTGGGCGCCGCCGGCGGCGGTCATCAAGCGCTGGATCAGTGGCTGTACCGCCACCCGCCGCGCTGGCGAAAAGGAACCGAGCAAACGCGACAGCACCTGCTGGTAGACGCGATTCATGGCTTGCTGGTGCATTGCGCTCATGGCTGCTTTCCGAGTACTGGCCGAGAACCCGCCGGACGACTGCCACACTTCGAAACGTGCTTGCAAAGCCCCGGAGACGGGCATGGAGCGCGCATTATGAAGGGCCGTTTTCCGATTAAAAGATACAGAAAGCAGGCAACGGACAATGCAGATTGGCGGGCGTACGGCGAATCCGCACGAGCACCATGAGGCGCCCATGCCGACGCCGGGCGCAATCGGACAGGTCTGAGAAAAGAGTGGAAAGGTCTTACAAATCTGCGCGAATCAGCGATGCAGATGCTTTGAAAACCAGGCGTCCCGCGCAGGAACGCCTGGTCTGCCGTGTCGGCCGGTTACAGCTGCAGCGCGATGCGACCGCCGCAGGGGCATTCATCCATGGCCTTGTGCGCCTCGACGAACTGGTCGAATGGATACACCTTGGCGATCTGTGGCACCAGCACGCGGTCAGCCGTCATCTGGTTGATATCACGCAGCGCGCGCTGCAAGGCCTCGGCATCCTGGACGATCCCCAGTTCCGGCTTGCCGAGAAAGTTGCCCAGGCAATGCACATGGAACTGGATGTTCTTCTGGAACGCGGCACACGCGGGAAACGGCGTCTGGTTGCCGCCCTGCAGGCCATACAGGATCAAACTGCCACGCGGTGCCAGGACGTCGCCGAGTACCGACATCTGCGGCCCGCCCAAACCATCCAGAACCATGTCCACGCCGCGATTGCCGGTGAACTTGTCGATCTGCATGAGCAGGTCCTGCTCCTCGGTCACCACGACTTTCTCGGCGCCCAGCGACAGCAGGTAATCGCGCTCGGCCGGATTGCGCGTGGCGGCGACCACCTTCAAGCCCAAGGCCTTGCCCAACTGCACGAACGAAGGTCCCGCGCAGTGGCTGGCGTCGGTTACCAATGCAGTCTGCCCTGGCTTGGCACGGGCCAGTTCGGCGTAGGCGAAGTAGGCGATCAGCAACGGCGTGTAGTGCACCGCTGCCTCCAGCGGCGAGAGAATGTCGGGGTAACGGGTAAGGGCCGTGGCCGGCAGCAGAACCATTTCGCCGTAGACCGGGTACTCGTTGGGGCTTTCTGCGGGAAAGCTGGCGACCTTGTCGCCCACCGCGAAACCCTCGACCCCTTCACCCAGCGCCGTGACCACGCCGGCCATTTCCTGACCGAGGCCCGCCGGCAGGCGCGCTTGCGAGGGCGCCAGGTTCTGCCGCCAGAGCACGTCGTACCAGCTGATACCGATCGCCTCGACACGTACCTGAACTTCGCCCGGAGCGGGCGATGCCACTGCATGCTCTTCGCACGTCAAGACCTGCGCCGGACCAAATTTATGAAAACGGATCGTGCGGGACATCGCAAACCTCGCCTTGTAAACCTCTAATGCCATGAACTTTATCTGGGCATTCGCGCTTAAGCTATCAGCGCCTGTTAATAGTCGACATGCTTGCCATTGATTCGACCCTGCGGCCGCTCTGCGGGGCAGGCACGCGGATGACGCAAACCGAAATTTTCCGGTGCAGGGTAGCAGCCTTTGCCCTTAAGATTCACGCCTGCACCTCTTCTTCATGTTCCAGCGGGCCCATAGATGAACCGTAACGACCTGCGTCGCGTCGACCTGAACCTGTTGATCGTGTTCGAAACCTTGATGCATGAACGCAGCGTCACCCGCGCGGCCGAGAAGCTCTTTCTCGGCCAGCCGGCCATCAGTGCCGCCCTTTCACGCCTGCGCGGCCTGTTCGACGACCCGCTGTTCGTGCGCACCGGGCGCAGCATGGAACCGTCGGCGCGGGCCATGGAGATCTTCGCCCTGCTGTCGCCGGCACTGGACTCCATCTCCACCGCCGTCAGCCGCGCCGCCGACTTCGACCCCGCCACCAGCAACGCGGTATTTCGCATCGGCTTGTCCGACGACGTCGAATTCGCCCTGCTGCCCATGCTGCTCAAGCGCATCCGCGCCGAAGCACCCGGCATCGTGCTGGTGATCCGTCGCGCCAACTACATCCTCATGCCCGCCCTGCTCGCCTCCGGGGAAATCTCCATCGGCGTCAGCTACACCGATGACCTGCCAGCCAACGCCAAGCGCAAGGTGCTGCGACGCAACCGCCCTATGCTGCTGCGCGCCGACACCAAGCCGGGCAACCTGACCCTCGACGAGTTCTGCGCCCGCCCCCATGCGCTGGTGTCGTTCGCCGGCGACCTGAGCGGCTTCATTGACGAAGAGTTGAAGAAGCACGGCCGCACACGGCACGTGGTGCTCGCCGTGCCCCAGTTCAACGGCCTCAGCACCCTGCTCGCCGGCACCGACATCGTCGCCACCGTGCCCGACTACACCGCCGATTCGCTGACTGCCGCCGGCGGCGTGCGCGCCGAGCCGCTGCCGCTGGACACGCCGTCGTTCGAGCTGCACCTGGCTTGGCGCGGGTCACAGGATAATGATCCTGGGGAGCGTTGGTTGAGGTCGCGGATTCAGATGTTTTTTGGGGATCCGGATAGTCTGTAATGGAATTCCACTGAATTCCATAAAGTCCTTTTATAACAACTCCTTATTGAGATTTTTAGCCCACTGCCGCCTGTCTAAATCCAATGGATTCTACGACTTATGAGGGCATAATTGGGGGCAAATTTCGGTTCCTTAAAAAGGATGCCCCCACCGATGCCCCCATATAATGGGGTTGTTTTCAGACGAAAACTCAGCGATGCCTTTGTTAACTACGCAAGCAGCTGCCCGGGTGATGGAAGCCGGTTCAGCCATAGTCAATATCAGTTCAGGAATGGCCCACAGCCCTTACCCCCAAGTCCATGTGTATTACGCCACCAAAGGCGCGGTCAACACCCTGACCCGCTCACTGGCAATGGAACTGGGCCCCCGTGGCATTCGCGTGATAGGCATCGCGCCGGGCTTCGTTCACACCGAAGGTAATGCAGAATCCGCACAAGGAATGGATGAGTTTTTCATCGCCAAAACGCCGGTGGGGCGTGTCGGCAAACCTGCAGACATTGCCGGTGCCGTGGCGTTTGCGGTTTCCAACGATTCCGCCTGGGTGACGGGCAGCACGCTGGATGTGGCAGGCGGGATGATTTTCTAAGCAGGCCTCGCAATGCCGGTTGTGCAAAAGGGCAAGGCACCCGCTGTGGACAAGTGAGTGCTGGTGGTGAGTGCTGAGTTGCAGCCTCATCAGAGCTAGCACTTCAACGTCCGCTGCTGGCCGATTCTGTTGAAAAGGTAGCTCCCCTATCTGGCCTGCGGCAAGAGGCCCATTTGAACCTGGCGTATCTCTGGCTCTCGGGGCAGCGATCTCTTTCGCTGGCTGTTCAGAGGTGCTGCATCGTTGCATGGACGCTGGGTTGGTCAAGGGCGAAGGCTTTGAAACCTGGCGCCTCGGTCAGTCTCGCCCCGTTCACCGATGCTTCGCGCCTGGTCGAGCAGCCGGATCAGGTGGCGAGTCTGTCGATCGATGAGCTGGACGATGAGGTGGTAACCAGTCACGAAGACCAGCGCGATGTTCTCGGCGAACTGGAAATCACTGCCCGCCTGATGATCACCGGCGGCGAGGCCGAAGAAGAGGCGCGCCTGAGTCGAGCCGATCGCAGCTTGATCCGCGAGTGCATTCTCGATGCGGCGCAGAACAGATGTCCATCAGCCACATCAGCTTGATGAACCCGTGAACAACCTCGCCGAGCGCGACCAGTACCTGGGCTGACCGATCATCATGGTCACCGACGAGGGTCATATCATCACCAAGAACCCGTTGCTGGCGCTGTTCGTGGTCAAGGGGACGAAGATGTGGCGCAAGCTCGGCGCTTGGTTCTGGCTGGCGACGCAGAACCTTGCTGATTTTCCCACGGCTGCGCAGACCATGCTCAACATGATCGAATGGTGGATTTGTTTGAATATGCCGCCCGCGGAAATCGAAGAAATCGCACGGTTCAAGAAGCTTTCACCTGCGCAGAAAGCCCTGTTGCTCTCCGCCAGCAAAGAGCCGGGGAAATACACCGAGGGGGTGGTGCTGTCGAAAAAGCTCGAGACGCTGTTTCGAGCCGTGCCACCCAGTCTTTACCTCGCCTTGGCCATGACAGAGCCCGAGGAAAAAGCCGAACGCTGGACACTGATGCAGGAGAATGGCTGTTCGGAGTTGGAAACGGCTTACCGGGTAGCTGAACGGATCGATAGCGCACGAGGAATAGAGCCCATATAAGGGAGGTGTGGCGCTCCCAGCTTTGGCCAATCCGGCAGCTAGCCGTTGGAGACCTTTTCAACATAGGCATCCATGAACCAGTCAGGGACCTCATCAACCTTGAACTCAAGGTCCGTCCCATCCGTAACTTCGGCCAGCAGCACCAGATCGGCACCGGAGTTATCGAAGATGTAGGCCCGGTCCGAAGCAGCAATAGCCACAGGCAGCAGGCTGAGGCAACGGCCGTAGCGCTGTACAATTTTTTCTGTGGGAACTGGGTGCCCACCTGCCGCGACACGGTTCCTGACCCTGTTGATATTGATGTCAGGGTCTTCAGTTGCCACAAAGTACAGGTAGGTTCGGTATCCAGACTCTCTTGCCTTGAGCATAAAAGCGATTTTGTCGTCGCTAGACATCACCGTTTCGAAGGTGAAAGACAACTGGTCTTCGAGGAGCTTGTTCCGGATGAAGTCAGAGAGCACGGAGGCAAAATAGGAGTTCATCGCGACCGTCTGGAAATTCAGGCCGTTGCTGCTAAAGCCTATGTTGGTCGCCTCCTCATCGAGACGGGCAGACCTGACCAGCCGATGCTCCCTAATGAAACCGAGAACCTCATCACCCTCAACTTCCAGTTGAAAATCACTGAACTCCAGACGACCGCTGTCTTTGGCAGCCTTCTCGATTTCATCCGGGTTAATGTAGATACCGATCAGATGGGAAGGGATGGCACTTTTCATCGTGCTCTTGCCGGAGCCGTTGGGTCCAGCAAAGACCCTCAACCGAGGGACAGTCATGAGCAACGGCGCACCTTGATGACGCCACCCAGAGTCACTTTGTGCTTGGGCTTGGCCACCCGAATGACTTTGTGCTTACCGTCAGCAGTCGTTTCAACAAGCATGCCGTTCATGACTTCCATCACACTGCGCCCGGCAGCCAGGGCGTTGATATAGGCGGTATTGATGGCGCCTTCAGCCATGACCGGGATCTTATCCTCCAGTCGACTCACCAGATCGTCACTCAACACTCGTTTGGCTTTCATATCGCGCTCCACGTTCTCAGAGCGTGCAGAATCTGCACTTAATCAGAATCTTAGCTACGTGAACCTGTTTGTGACAGGGCGAAAGCTACTTCTGCCAGCCTCCATTCTAGAGGAATGGCGTCTGGAACCATACCTTTCAAGAGATTTTCACGTTCGATGCATGACCGGTGGCATTTGAAGCAAGTGCCGCCCTTGGTGCAGCGCCCAAATAAGGGAAGCGCTGTCGTTCTAGAACCCTGTCAAAATGCTTCTTGAGGATCCGGACAGTCTTTAGGTGTCGTCGGGCAGGCTGTTTATTTGATCATTCGGCCACCGAGTGTTCAGCAGCTTCTGCAAGAAGAACATGGGGCTGTTGAAGCATATTGTCGGCCTGCTTGGCGATAGCGACAACAACGTACAAAGAGTACTGCTGTCCTGGTTGAACAGGCGATCGAAAGTACCGGCCTGGCCAGGAACAACTACGAAGAATTGTGGAGTGAGTAGGATCAGCCTACTGCCAATGACAGGTATCGCCCTTGCCCCCTACGCCACCCTTTTTTGAGGTCGTGCGCATGAAGCAACGCGTGACTTCATACGTCGCAGCTCGTCAGTTCCAAACCTCAAGCCATGTGTTCGCAAGAAGAATGGCATAATATGCCAATGAGCGGAAAAAACTTCTTATCGAAAGCTGGAGCTCATCATGGCGACGCGAAACGTTGTGCTCACCCCTCACCAGGAACAGGTTATCCATGACCTGGTGCAGTCCGGCCGTTATCAGAATGCCAGCGAAGTGATGCGAGAAGGTTTGCGTCTATTGGAACAGCGCGTCGCCGAAGACACCGCCAAAATCGAGGCCCTGCGTCAGGCGACTTCGATCGGCATCATGGACCTTGAGCACGGTCGCTTCACTCAGGTGAACGAAGGGGAACTGGATCACTACCTCGAGGACTTGAGCCTGGAGGCCACCCTCCCCGCGCGTGAGAAACGCTGAGCATGCCGCAGTATCGAATTTCCAACGCGGCGCGCGCCGACATTGTCGACATCCTCAGGCTCTCCCAGACGCAGTTCGGCGATCAAGCACGCCAGCGTTACCAAGCGCTGATCCTCGCGGCGCTGCAAGCGCTTGCCGACACGCCTCATCGCATTGGCAGCCGCGACCGCGACCGCGACCGCGACCGCGATGAGCTTGCACCGGGCCTTCGAAGCTATCACCTCATCTATTCGCGTCAGCAGGCCAAACAAACCCACGGAACGGTGAAAAGCCCTCGCCATATCGTGTTCTATCGTGTGGCAAACGACCATGTGATCGAGGTCGTCAGACTCCTTCATGACGCCATGGAAGTGCAGTTGCATTTGCTGGACGACTGATCAGAATCACAGATGCAGCGCAGACTCCCGCTGGCCAACCCCGCGGCGAGAAGGAACGCGCACCCGCAGCGCAATCAGCAACGCAGCCAGCAGCATCACCACAGCCGCCGCTACGAATACGCCTGAGCTGCCGCCAAGGCTGAACATCGCACCGCCAGCGGCGGCGCCGGTGGCGATGGCTGATTGCACGGAAGCCACGACCATGCCTCCGGCGCTTTCCGCCTGATCAGGGATCGCGCTGGCGACCCAGTTCGACCACGCTACCGGCACACCACCGAAGGCCAAGCCCCAGATTGCCAGCAGTACCGCCTGCCCCGGCACCGAGGCTGGCAACGACACCAATGCCAGTGCTGCAAGGCCGACCAGTGCGGGCATGAGCACCAGGGTGGCCAGCGGGTTTCGTTCCAGCAGCTTGCCGGCCAACAGCGTGCCGACGAAGTTCGCCGCACCAAAGCCCAGCAGCATCAGCGACAGCCCTTGAGCGCCGATGCCGGTCGTGCCTTCAAGGAACGGCCGAACATAGGTGAACATCGCGAAGTGGCCGCTGTGCACCAGCACGCAACCGAACATCCCCATGGCAATGCCCGGACGCTGCAACACCTCTAAAATGGTACGCAGTCTTGCCGGCCGCCGCGGCGCCAGGCGCGGCAAAGTGAACGACTGGAAAGCCAGGGTCACCATGCCCACCGCCGCCGCTGCAAAGAACGCGCTGCGCCAGCCATACAGCCCGCCCAGATAGCTGCCCAGCGGCACCGCAACGACCGTGCCGATAGCGATGCCGCTGAAAATGATCGACAGCGCCCGGGGCAACAAGGCAGTTGGCACCAGGCGCATCGCTACCGCCGCTGCCATGCTCCAGAACCCGCCCAGGGCGACGCCCAACAGGATGCGCATCGACAACAGCACCGCGAAGCTGGAGGACACGGCGACCAGTAGATTGGAGGCGACCATCAAGGTAGAAAAACCCAGCAATACCCAGCGCCGGTCGATGCTGCGGGTCAGGCCAGGCACCAGCAAGCCAGCGAACAGTGCCACCACTGCGGTCACTGTTACTGCCTGGCCAGCCAGCGCTTCGGATACGCCCAGGTCGGTAGCCATCAGCGTCAGCAAACTGGCCGGAAGGTACTCGGCGGTCAGCAATCCGAACACCCCCATTGCCAACGAGAAGACGGCCATCCACGCCGGCGTCGCAGGCTCTACGTCCGCGTCGATACCGGTATGGCGGTCGGATACGGTGTTGCATACACCTTCAGTCATTGCTCAGATCTCCCAATCTTGATTACGAGCGGAAGTCTAGGCGCCGAGATCTGGATGATCTATGATCTAGAATCTCTGGTTTTTGACCGAAACACCTGAACGATGTCTGCAGATCAGTTTGCTCTTTCCTCGGATCTCATCAACGAACTGTTGCGCGGCATGCGATTGCGTGGCGTCGAGTACCGGCGTATCCAGGCGGGCCCCACTTTCGGTTTGGGTTTCGCGGAAAAGTCCGGGCACGCCTGGTTCCACTTCATCGCCGTCGGCGATGCGGTGCTGCAAATGGAGGATGGCAGCACCTACGCGCTATCTGCCGGCAATGCCGTGTTCATCTCCCATGGGGCAGCCCATCAACTGTTTTCTCATCCGCACGCGCCTGTTCAAGACATCGACCGTCTGGACAGCGCACCGCTCGGTGATACCGTCAGCGAAGTGGATACCGGAACCGATGCCAGCGCCACGCCAAGCACAATAATGTTCAGCGCTTGCATGGAGTTTGAACTGGGCAGCCTCCATGGCCTTGGCCGGCTGATGCCGGGGCTGATGCTGATCGATGCCGGCGGCCAGCGTTACCCGGGGCTGGTGCCGATTCTGGCCACCATGGAGCGCGAGGTCAGCGCCGCCCGTATCGGTTTCGCCGGTATCCTTGCGCGGTTGGCCGACGTGGTAGCTGCCATGGTCGTTCGAGGCTGGGTCGAGTGCGCCTGCGGCAATGCCTCTGGGCTCGTCGCGGCCTTGCGCGACCCACGCCTGGCCGGTGCACTGCTGGCGCTTCATCAAAAACCGGGTCGGGACTGGACCGTCGCGCAGTTGGCCGAGCACTGCAATACCTCGCGTTCAGCCTTCGCGGAGCGCTTCCAGGTGACGGTTGGCATGACGCCGCTGCGCTACGTGACCGAGCTGCGAATGCGCCTTGCAAGCCAGTGGCTAACCTTGGACAGGCTGCCGATCGAAGAGGTGGCGCAGCGCTTGGGATACACCTCCCAGGCCGCGTTCAGCCGCGCGTTCAAACGCATTACCGGCAAAACGCCTGGACTGAGCCGCAAGGTGAGGCAAGCCGAACGCAGGTAGTGGAAGCAACAGAAGTAGCCACTCGCGAACGCTGGTACACCCGTTGAAAGCGAGGGACGAAACTGGGAGCAACAGGGTGTTTTTCAGGCTGTAATCGCCGACCAGAAGTAAAGTGCTTTTCGAGGATCCGGACAGCTTCTGGATATCCCGTCATTGCGCACCTATCCGTCAACACACCAAGGCACCCCATGATCCGAGAACTGAAGACCTTCATCTGCGTAGCCCAGCGAGGCACCTTTGCCGCCGCCGGCCAGCAGGTCGGGCTGACCCAGTCCGCCGTCAGCGCGCAGATCAAAGGTCTCGAGGAAACACTCGGCGTCAAGCTGTTCGACCGCACAGGCCGTTCGGCCACCCTCAATTCGGCAGGCCAACGCGCCATACCAATGGCCGAAGAAATCCTGCGCCTGTTCGAGCAAATGGGCGCGGCCGACAGTGCCAATGGTTTCCAGGGCTCGTTGCGCATCGGCGCCATCGGCACGGTTCAGACCGGGATCCTGCCGCAGGCATTGGTGACCTTGAAATCACAGGCGCCGTTCATCGAAACCCACCTGGTGCCGGGTGTTTCGTTGAACCTGCTCAGTCAGGTGGATGCAGGTGAGCTGGACCTGGCCATCATGATCAAGCCGCCCTTCTCGCTACCCAAGGATCTGCAGGCCGAGGTGATCGCGCGCGAGGCGTTCGTGCTGATCACCGCCAAGGATGTAGCAGGCGATGATCCGCTCAAGCTTCTCGCAGAACAGCCCTTCGTGCGGTATGACCGCGGATCGTTCGGCGGCCGCCTGGTCACCCAGTTTCTCAAGGAGCAAAAGATCCACGTTCGCCAAACCCTGGAACTGGATGAGCTGGATGCAATTGTAAAGATGGTGCGCAGTGGGCTGGGTGTTTCATTGGTACCCAAAGCGGGCCTGTGGCTCGAACATTCGGAGAACGTGAGAGTGCTGGAGCTGCGTGAGCTGACGTTTTTCAGAGAAATCGTGCTGGTAGCCAAGTACCGACAGAAGCATTCGCCGCTGTTCAATCTGTTTCGAGACTGCGTTCTGCAGGCGGTATAAAGCTTAACGAACGCTTGATTCATCAGAATAATTGGAGCTCGGAACCCAAGATTTGCGCTTTTACTCGGGGTATTTCCGGATAAGAATTGATAAAAATCAAAACCAGTCCAAAGGAAATCACCGTGAGCCTTTCGCCCTTCCACCTTGCAATCCCCGTGTACGACCTGGCCGCCACCCGTCACTTCTACGGTGAGGTGTTCGGTCTTGCCGAAGGCCGCTCGAGCGCACAGTGGGTAGACTTCGATTTCTACGGCCATCAATTGGTCATCCATGAGCACCCCAAGACGGCTTCGCAGGAAAGTGTGCACAGCAACGCGGTGGACGGCCACAACGTACCGGTCCCGCACTTCGGCATCATTCTGGAATGGGCGCAGTGGGAGGCCCTGGCAGAGCGCTTGAGGGCGCGCGGAACCGAGTTCGTGATCGAACCCTACATCCGCTTCCAGGGCCAGGTCGGCGAGCAGGCCACCATGTTCCTGTTCGACCCCTGTGGCAATGCGCTGGAGTTCAAGGCCTTCAAGGACATGAGCCAGCTGTTTGCCAAGTGATTCAGCTGACTGTTGCTCGCAGCCGAGCAACGTTCTCATCAATACGGTTCTGGATCATGCGCAAGGTGTCTTGAGTAATGAGCTGCGGATACAGGTCCTGAGCAATAGTCGCGAACCGGCTGGCCACATCACAAATACCCTCGATCATTTTGCTTGCGGCAGCCGGGGCGAGCTCTGCTTCCTCGGCAAGCCGCAGCATTTGCGTACGTGAAATCGCCAGCGCCTCACCCATCACATCCATCTGGTGGTATCCGCCTGGTCCTTCGCAGAACGTCACGTCGTAGGCCGGCGACAATCGCCACTGACCGTCGCGCGTCATGATGTAGGCAAAGTTCTTCGGGTGATCGTCCCGGTTGTTAAACGCGACATTGAAGACCGCACGCTCGAACGCCGTTGCCATCGCTCGCACGTCGTTGGTACACATATGCGTCGCCCGCAGGAAGTTGACGTAGTCCAATACGCCCGGTGATCTATAGTCGGCCCCGGTAAAGGCTGCGAGGCTTTGCATCGAGATGCGCAGGCCACCCCGGCGGTCAAAACGCTTGCTGGCAAACGCAGCCAACCCGCCCGGCAGACCGAAGTACTGGGTCTCGGGCGTTTCGATCCCGCACATGCGCAGGCACTCGGCATAGACCATTTCAATGGCGCACACCTCCGCATGTTCGTCCTTGGCTGGAAACTTCACCAGCCAGGCCTCGAAACCCGGCATCACCGCCGTGGTGAATCCGCCCGTTGCCGGGTCGCGATGAACAAGCGCTTTGGGCCTCGCACCCTGAGGCGAGCCGCCCACCAGAAGCAGGGTCTGCAAGAACTCACCGCCGTCTCCCTGGAGCACTTCCTGCACTTCGGTTGCAAGTTGTTCCAAAGGAATATGAACATCGGACTCCTGCCCCTCGGGTACCACCGGCTCGAACGTCATGGCGCCCATCGCATTGCTACCGATGTAGGCCAGCCGTTGCAGCGTACCGATTCGCGCCGTGCCGAGCCCACGACGCCTGAACATGCGATCCATCAGCAACATGCCCCAGCCGTCTGGTAACGCGTCGTAGACGGGTCCTGGCAGATGCCATTGGTGGTCTGGAAAATCCCGTCGCAATCGAGCACCTTTCAACGGCAGCCTGTAAGACGACAGCTCAAAGCCCTTTTCCCTGGCTTCATTGCTGTACTCGAACACGATCACCGGACGACCCGTCAGGGCAGTGGTAGACACCAGCGTGCCCCACTGCCATCGCTCGCCCCAGCCCTCGTAAAAAACGTTCACCTGCTTAGGCATTGCCAGTCTTCCTTTTAGAGCGAAGACGTTTGGCACTGTTTTCATAGCGCTGGATGTCATCGATGCTTTCCAGCCTGGGCATGAACAAGCCATCGAGCTCTTGGGCTCGACCCAATGCCATCGCCACCCTGACCAGGTTCTCGAACCCGACATTGCGTCCGGCTTCAAGGTTGGAAACGGTGTTGGTGCCTATGCCGGCGCGGGCCGCCAGATCGGCCTGGGTCATGTTCAGTGCCAGCCGCTCGGTGCGCAAGCGCCCGCAAAGGCGCTTGGCGATCTCGGCTGGCTTGTTGAAATATAAATCCAACATTGCGAAACCTCGGGGACTGTCTGGCGTAGTGACCCACATTATAGGATGGGCATGCATCCAAGGTAAAATTTAAATCCCTTATGCTGTTGGTTATATCAATTTTATCGACTTATGCCACAACTTATTGGATTTATGATTTTTCAGGTCACATACAGTCCACATGACCTCGCCTCGCACCAGCACCCTGAGCGGACCTGAGCACGTCTGTGAAACGCATTTTCTACAGCATCAGGTCGCTCCGGCATGGGCCTGGTCTCCAATGATGGCACCGTTGAACCTTCACAATCGCTTCCGAGTCGGACCATAGGGGCCAAAGTGCCCCTGTCGTCCCCTCAGGAGCTTCAGAATGACCACCCCCAATCCTCAGCCGTTACCCCAGGACGCTGTGGCGGTAACTTCCCTGCATGTTCTGACGGTCAATACCCACAAGGGCTTCAGCCCGCTGAACCGGCGCTTCGTGCTCCCCGAGTTGCGCGAGGCTGTACGCACGCTGGGCGCCGACGTGGTGTTCCTGCAGGAAGTGCTCGGGATGCATCGCTCCCATGGCCAGCGCTACGACAACTGGTCGGACGTTCCCCAATACGAATTTCTCGCCGACAGCATGTGGCCGGTGTACGCCTACGGCCGCAACGCGGTATACCCGGACGGCGACCACGGCAACGCGCTGCTGTCCAAGTTTCCGATCGTGCGTCACGAAAACCTCGATGTCAGCGTCAATGGCACCGAGGAGCGTGGCCTGCTGCATTCGGTGCTGGCCGTGCCGGGGCATGGAGAGGTGCACACCGTCTGCGTGCACCTGGGGCTGCGCGAAGGCCAGCGCCAGCAGCAACTGAAGTTGCTCTGCCAGTTGCTCGACAGCCTTGATCCAAAAGCTGCCGTAATCGTCGCGGGCGATTTCAACGACTGGCGCGTGCGTGCCGACGAAGCCCTGGCGAGCTGCCACATGACCGAAGTGTTCGTCGAAGCCTTCGGCAGTGCGGCGAAGACGTTCCCGGCCCGGCTGCCACTGCTCAGGCTCGACCGCATCTACATTCGCAACGCGACAGCCCACCTGCCCAAGGTGCTGTCGCGCAAACCCTGGTCCCATCTTTCCGATCATGTGCCCCTCGCAGTGGAGGTTCGCTTATGAGCGAGCAATGGCGTGACAACAATGAAATCCAGCTGCTGATCAACGGCGAGGAGTTCTTCCCGGCGGTGTTCGAGGCTATCGGCCAGGCTCGAGAGGAAGTGTTGATCGAGACCTTCATCATCTATGAAGATGAAGTAGGCAAGGATTTGCAGCGGGTGCTGATCGAAGCGGCGCAACGTGGCGTGCGTGTGGAAGTGCTGGTGGACGGTTACGGCACGGCGGAGCTGAGCACGCAGTTCCTGCGCGAACTGTCCGATGCGGGCGTGAAACTGCTGGCCTTCGACCCGCAGCCGCGGGTAATGGGCGTACGCACCAACCTGTTTCGTCGGTTGCACCGCAAGATTGCGGTCATTGACGGCGAAATCGGATTCGTCGGTGGCATCAACTACAGTTCCGACCACTTGGCCGACTCCGGCGATCCGATGGCCAAGCAGGACTATGCCGTGCGTGTACGAGGCCCCATCGTGGCCGACCTGCACCGAGCCACCCTGGCACTGCTCGACCGCACCAGCAAGGTCGTGCGCGACCGTGCGCCATGGCGCTCGCGCAGCCCGTCGCCCGATGCCGACAGCGCCAGCGCGCGGCTGCTGCTGACCATTCGCGACAACAACGAACACACCACCGATATCGAGGACCACTACCTCAAGGCGATTCGTGGTGCGCGTGAACGGATCATCATCGCCAACGCCTACTTCTTCCCCGGCTACCGTTTTCTGCGCGAACTGCGCAACGCGGCTCGGCGCGGCGTCGACGTGACCCTGATTCTGCAGGGCATGCCCGACATGCCGCTGGTGCGCCTGTGCTCGCGCCTGCTCTACAACTATCTGCTGCGTGACGGCGTGGTCATCCGCGAGTACTGCCAGCGTCCGCTGCATGGCAAGGTCGCGGTGGTGGACCGGAAATGGTCGACCGTGGGTTCCAGCAACCTCGACCCGCTGAGCCTGTCGCTCAACCTGGAAGGCAACCTGATCATCAAGGACCGCCGTTTCAACCAGCGGCTGCACGATCACCTGCAGGAACTGGCCGAAAGCACCTGCAAGTCGATCAGCCTGCAACGGGTTCTGCGTGGGTACTGGTGGCGCGCGCCGATCATCTTCCTCACCTTCCACTTCCTGCGCCACTTTCCGGCCATGGTGGGGTTCATTCCGGCGCACTCGCCCAAGCTGGTGCCGTTGATCGATGTCGAACCGCAGCATTGCCAGGCGCCGTCGCTGGATCACAAGGAGACGGTATGACGACTTCATCGCAGAGCGCGCCGAAGGCCTCGCCGAAATCCAGCAAGTGGGTATGGGCCAAGCGCATCATGACCGTGCTGTGCTTCATCCTGGTCCCGGTGCTGGTGTTCATGCTGGTGAAAAACCTCGACTGGCAGGAGGTCAAGCATGCGCTGAGCTCCTACAAGATGAGTACCTTGTTGATCGGTGCCGGCATCGTCGCAGCCAGCTACCTGACGTTCGCCAGCTATGACTTGCTGGCCAAGCGTTATATCGGCCACGAAGTGCCCAGTCGGCAGGTACTGCCATTGGCCTTCGTGTGCTATGCGTTCAACCTCAACCTGGGCTCGTGGGTCGGTGGGATTGCCCTGCGTTATCGCCTGTACTCCAAGCTGGGTCTGGATGTGCCGGCCATTACCAAGATTCTCAGCCTGTGTCTGATCACCAACTGGCTGGGCTACCTGTTCGTGGCCGGTACACTGTTCGCCATGGGCCTGCCGGCGCTTCCCGAAGGTTTCAAGATCGGCAGTACCGGGCTGCAGATCATCGGCGTAGTGATCATCCTGCTTGGGCTGGCGTACCTGGCGGCCTGCCGCTTCTCGAAGAAACGCACCTGGACGATACGCAAGCAGGAGATTCTTCTGCCGTCGTTCAAGATGGCGCTGACCCAAGCCTGTCTGGGCGCGTTGAACTGGAGCCTGATGGGCTTGCTGGTGTGGTCGTTGCTGCCCGAGAAGGTCGGCTACCCGACCATTCTGGCGATCCTGCTGATCAGCAGCATTGCCGGTGTGATCACCCATATCCCAGCCGGCCTCGGTGTGCTGGAAACCATCTTCATCACCCTGCTGCAAGGGCAATACTCCAAAGGTGCGCTACTGGCCGCATTGATCGCCTACCGGGCGCTGTATTTCCTGCTGCCGCTGGCTATTGCCTGCGTGGTGTACCTGGTGCTGGAGAAACGCACCCGAACCATCGAGAAAAACCGCGAGTCGGGCGCCAGCAGCGGCGCCGGATAGCGGTATGAGCTAACGCCTGACCAACATCGAGCGCACGGTGTGGGTCAGGTGGTCCAGGCTGAACGGCTTGGTCAGCACATGAGCAACAGCTTCGGGCAACTCGTCCATGGCTGCGGTCTGATCCACATAGCCGGTAATGAACAGTACCTTCAGACCCGGCTCCATCGCCCAGGCAGCATCCGCCACCTGACGACCATCGAGCCCACCCGGCAGGCCGATGTCGGTGATCAACAGGTCGGCCTTCAAGCCGCCTTGCACCAGTGACAGGCCCTCTACGCCATTGGCCGCTTCCAGCACTCGATAGCCCTTCTCCCGCAACGCCTCGCCCACCATCTGCCGCAACGTTCCTTCGTCGTCGATCAAAACGATGGTTTCACCGGTGGCTTCGGTGTCTATCAGGGCTCCGGTCAGTACCGGCAGCGTCGCACCGATCTCGCCGGTGTGTCGCGGCAGGAACAGGTGCATTGCGGTGCCCTGCCCCAGTGAGGAATCGACGCGAATCTGCCCGCCCGACTGGCGTACGAAGCCGTACACCATCGACAGGCCCAGGCCGGTGCCCTGACCCAATGGCTTGGTGGTGAAGAACGGATCGAATACCCGTGCGATGGTCTGTGGATCCATGCCGGTGCCGCTGTCGGTCACACTCAGGCACACGTACTGGCCCGGCTGCAGATCGTTCTCGGTGCGGGCTCGGGCGAACTGATGGTGATTGCGCGCGCGCAACCACAGGCTGCCGCCCCCCGGCATTGCATCACGGGCGTTGATGCAGAGGTTGAGCAATGCGCTTTCCAACTGGTTGGCGTCCACGCGCACCCACCAGACATCGTCGTCACTCTGGGCACTGAACTCGATGCTCGGGCCCAGCGTCTGGCGTACCAGGTCTTCGAGGTCGGCGATCAGGGCGTTGGGCTCGACAGCCCGTGGCGCCAGGGTTTGACGACGCGAGAACGCCAGCAGCCGATGAGTCAGGGTGGCGGCCCGGGCCGAGGCCCCCTGTGCAGCGTCGATGTAACGTTTGAGCTCGCCGATGCGGCCCTGCTCGACACGTTGACGCAGCAGTTCCAGGCTGGCACTGATGCCGGTCAGCAGGTTGTTGAAGTCGTGGGCAAGCCCGCCGGTCAACTGCCCGACCGCTTCCATTTTGAGGCTGTGGCGCAGTTGCTCTTCGACCTGCTGCAGCAGCAGCGCACGCTCGCGCTCTTCGGTCACGTCGCGGCCTACGGAGTGGAACGAGTCTTCGGCAGGCACCGCTGCCCAGGCAATCCAACGGTAGCTGCCGTCGCGGTGGCGCAGGCGGCAGGTCATGTCATGCAGCCGCTCGCTGCGAAACAGCGGCACCATCGCGATCGCTACCGCTTCATGATCGTCGGGGTGGATCAGGTCGATGGCGTGCCGGCCAACCAGGTCCTCGGCGCTCCAGCCCAGCACCCGCGACCAGGCCGGATTGATGGCTGTGATTTCGAGCCTGCGGCTGGCCACCAACATGATGTCGGATGAAAGGTCCCAGAACCGGTTACGTTCGGCCGTACGCGCCACCGCTTCGCGCTCGAAGCCTTCGGCTGCCTGCTCGGCCCTGTCCCTGGCCTGCAATGTTGCAGTGGTTTCGATGACCGTGTCGAGCATGCCCACGATGGTGCCATGTTCGTCGCGTACCGGGCTGTAGCAGAAGGTGAAATACGCCTGCTCGGCTCTGCCGTTGCGCTGGATGACCAGCGGGAAGTCCTCGATGAAAGTCGCTTCGCCCTGGAAGGCGCGCGTCATTATCGGCTCGATGTCGTCCCACACTTCGTTCCAGACGATGTGCATCGGCACCCCGAGCGCCGGCGGCTTGCCCGCCAGCAAGGGCTCGAACGCATCGTTGTACAGGGTGATGCGCTCGTCCCCCCAGGCCAGACAGCCGGGGAACCGCGATGCCAGCAGCATATCGACGGCAATGCGCAACACGGCAGGCCAACTGTGGATCGGCCCCAGCGGCGTCGCGGCCCAGTCGTGGCAGCGTACTTTCTCGCTCATGCCCTCTCGGGAAAAGGGAAACGGGTGGGTCATGTTCAACTCGGGCAGTGGATCGCCCAGCAACGATAGCATCCGCGCGATTCTTCGGCGACCCACCTGCGCCCAGCGCTGTCAGGCAAAACCGGTCACCACGTGTGGCACGTAGGGGCCTTCGAGCCGCGCCGTTTCCTCTTCGCTCAACGACAGTTGCAGTGCAGCCAGGGCATCGTCCAACTGCACGGCCTTGGAAGCACCGACGATGGGCGCCGACACGCCGCGCTTGTTCAACACCCACGCCAGCGCCACCTGCGCCATGGGCACGCCGCGTTCCTTGGCGATCTGCTCGACCACGTCGATCACCTTGCCATCCTCGACCTCGGTGGCAGCATAGAACGACTGCCCGGAAATGTCGGTGCGGGTGCGTTCGGTCTGCATGCCGTGCGGGCGCGTCAGCCGGCCGCGGGCCATCGGGCTCCAGGGCATCAGGCCGACACCCTGATTCAGGCACAGGGGAATCATTTCGCGCTCTTCTTCGCGATAGATGAGGTTGAGGTAGTTCTGCATCGAGACGAACCGGCTCCAACCATGGCTGGCCGCGACCTGTTGGGCCTTGGCGAACTGCCAGGCGTACATCGACGAGGCCCCGATGTAACGAGCCTTGCCCGCTTTCACCACGTCGTGCAGGGCTTCCATGGTTTCTTCGATGGGCGTGTGATAGTCCCAGCGATGGATCTGATAGAGATCGACGTAGTCGGTGCCCAGCCGCTGCAGGCTGGCATCGATGCTGGCCATGATCGCCTTGCGCGACAGGCCTTGCTCATTGGGCTTTTTCGAGCCTTCCCACATGTTGGCCGGAAAGAACACCTTGGTGGCGATCACGGTTTCCTCGCGACGGGTGAACTCCTTGAGCAATTTGCCGATGATGACTTCGGAAGTGCCGGCCGAGTAACTGTTGGCCGTGTCGAAGAAGTTGATGCCCTGCTCCACCGCATGCTTGATGATCGGCCGACTGGCATCCTCGCCCAAGGTCCAGGGGTGGGTGCCGGCATCGGGCTCGCCGAAGGTCATGCAGCCCAGGCACAGGCGGGAAATGTCCAGGCCGGTGTTGCCCAGCTTGACGTAGTTCATGGAGAGGCTCCTGCGGGGGGACCGCGCCACATGCCGATCCGATGCCTTTACCTTAGCGCCCACTCCTATCGGACATAACCCCCAGGCGTCGCACCTGAGCTATGCAGAAATTCACAAGCGTGGCAGCACTGCCATGCAATGCCGCACGAATTCGCTGACCGCCTGGATGCGTGGCGTTGCGCGCACGTCTTCGTGGAACGCCATCCAGACCTCGATGTTCAAGGTGGCCGCTTCAGGGTCGACCCGTTGCAGGCCATGTTCGGCGGCAATGAACGCCGGCAGGCAGACGATACCCGCGGCGCCGGCGGCAGCCAGTGCCTGCACGCGCAGGTCGTTGCTGCACAGCACGAATTCGCCGTCCTCGGCCTGCTCGACCAGCCAGCGATGCTGAAGGGATTTGGCCTGCGAAGCGTCGTAGCCAATGAAACGCGGCTTCGCTAACTGCGCCAGGTAGGCAGGGCTGGCGTACAGCGCATAGTCCAGGTGCCCGAGCAGACTCGCCACCAATGTCGACTCCAGCGGCCGGGCCAGACTGATGGCGACGTCTGCCTCCCGGCGCGCCAGCGAGGTGCGCGATTTGGTGCCCACCAGGCGCAGCGACAACGCCGGATGCTGCGCCAGCAGGGTACCGGCGTGGGGCGCGATCAGGCTGCCCAGCAATACGGGCGGCGCCGACAGCACCACTTCGCCCTGCACGTCCGGCTGATCGGCGCCCGCGTAATGCTCGAGAGCGAACGAAGAGGTGCTCATCTGCTCGGCGAACTCGGCAATCCGCAGCCCCTGGTGGGTCAGCACGTAGGCACGCGAGCGGCGATCGACCAGCTTGAGGTTGAGCGCGGTTTCCAGTGACGCAATGCGCCGCGCCACGGTGGCATGGTCCACCGCCAGCGCCCTGGCCGCCGCCGTCAACGAGCCCGCCCGCACGAATGCCGCAAAGTGCCTCAGATCTTCCCAATCGAACATGGATACCTCGCCTGTGATCAGGCCATGATACCCCCACCCCCCTTCAAAACGCGCAAATGCCCTGTAGGAGCGGTCCGCGGCCGCGAACCAGACGCCACGGAGCATCAGGCAAACTACGGGGCCCTTTTCGCGGCCGATGACCGCTCCCACAGGGAACACAAGCTACGTCACCGCGCAGTCATCTGGATACTTCGTTGACCTTGAACAACCACTCGAATGCCTGCGGCAGCGTGGGTGTTGCCACATCGATCGGATTCGCGGCGATCTGGTCGGTCGTGCGCTGGAAGAGATCCCTGACCCCCGGCAGCACCGCGACCGGCATGTCAGCGGCACGCAACTGCCGCTCAGCTTCTTCGACTTCCTTCAAGCGACGCGGCGCATGCAGTACATGGGTGCGGATCAGGGCACCGAGAAAATCGCGCAGGCTTGCCTGATCGATGTCGCTCAAAGCGTCGTGCAACTTGTCACTGACGCCTTGCTTCTCCGCGGCCATGAAACATTCGATAGTCAGGGCTTCCAAGCCTTTGGTGAATACGCTTCTGAGGATCTTCAGGGCCGCCGCATCACCGGCTGCGCCGTGCTCCACTGGTTTGAGCGGCGCGCCGGCGAAGGCGAACAACGTCAGGGCGCGCTCGATACCAGTGCCGGCGCCCAGCAAGTTGGTTTTTTCGTGCGTCAGCGCAATCGCACCGAGGATGGCCACATCGACATAACTCACGTCGAATTCTGCGGCACGTTGCGCCGCCGTCCTGATCAATGCGGGATCGGCAGTGGTCATGTCCACATATAAAGCGTCCTTGGCCATATGCGCGAGCGCCTGCTCGGCGACGGACAGCGACACCGTACCAAACACGCACGATACCAGTACGTCACAGCTTGGCGCGATATCTGCAACCGATGTACAGATATCGCTGCCTGCCTGCGCAGCGAAGGCCGCCGCAGCAGCGGACGGCTTCAGATCGCACAAAACGACTTCGTGCCCAGCTGCCGCCCAGGGTCTTGCATAGGTCAGTCCGACTTCGCCTGCACCGATAATTCCGATTTTCATGCTGTATCTCCTGCAATCAGTGAGCGGCGTAGGCGCCCTTGTAAGTGCCTGCGGCGATCTGCGCCATCATTTCCGCTTCCTTTTGTTCGGTCGCATGACAGGCGCTCAACAGCTCGGCCGCGCGCGATGCGGCGAAGGCGACGATGCCATCGTGGTCACCGACGACGAAGTCGCCCGGCGACACGATCATCCCATCGATGCTCACTGGAACGTTTATCTCACCAGGTCCGTTCTTGTAGGGGCCCAGATGAATGCCGGCCCGCGCGAACATCGGAAACATACCCTTGCCAATGGTTGCCAGATCGCGAATCGCGCCGTCAATCACCACACCCGCCGCGCCACGTTTTTCAGCAATCGCCGCCATGATGTCGCCCATCAATGCACGGCTGACATCGCCGCCGCCATCGACCACCAGTACGTGGCCAGGTTCGAGCAGTTCAAGGGCCTGATGAATGGCTCGGTTATCGCCATTGGCGACTTTTACCGTCAAAGCGATACCAGCCATGGTCCCTTCGATCTTGTGAAAGGGGCGCAACGCTGCGCCCGGCAAACGATCCAGACAGTCACTGATGATCGAAGTGGAGGTGCGGGCAAATGCGGTTACCAGTTCGTCACGTTCGGATGAGGCGAGTACGGCAGTCATAGACAGTTCTCCGATGGCAGATAACACCAGCATAAACAGGCTATGAAATAGAAAAAGCGATATTATTCAATATCCAATCATTCTATTAAGGAATGGACATGATCACCCTGCGCCAATTGCTTGCTTTACACTGGATAGAGCGGCTCGGAACTTTCGAGCGCGCTGCAGAGCACCTGAGCACCACTCAGTCCGCCATATCCAAACGCGTTCAGGAACTCGAGGCGTCGACCGGCATGCAGCTGTTCGACCGTTCGCAACGCGGCGCCCGGTTGACCAGCGCTGGCGAGGAACTGTTAGTGATAGCGCGGGAAATGCTCGGGCTCGCCGAGCGCATCGACTCCCTCAAGGACGGTACCCAAGTGGTGAAGCGCCGGCTCAGGTTGGGTGTGACCGAACTGACCGCATGGACTTGGCTGCCGCGATTGGTGACGCGGCTGGTAACCGATTATCCGGGACTCATTATCGAGCCAGAGGTCGACATGAGCCGCAACCTCCATGAAAAGCTCATGGACGACATGATCGACCTGATCATCATTCCCGACACCTTTACCGCGCCGGAAGTGACCTCTGTCGCCTTGGGCGAGGTCGAGAATGCCTGGATGGCCGCACCGGGCCTGATAGGCCACGATGAGGTGCTGGACCTCGCGGAACTGGCGAAATACCCAATGCTGGTTCAAGGCAAGAAATCGGGCTCGGGACTGTTCGTGAACAAATGGTTGCGTACCTTGGGCGTCGACCTGCCCAAGACGCTGTCCTCGGACAGTCTGACCGCCATGCTCGGACTGACAGCCGCAGGCTTGGGTGTGACTTATCTGCCGTTGGAATGCTTTCGGCCATTGGTGGACGAGGGCAAACTTAACATCATCCGCACAACCCCCACATTACCCCCAGTGCCCTACAAGGCGATGTATCGAAACGATCGCCCTTCAGCGTTCATGACCGAGGTGTCGGGGCTGGCAGTAGAGCTGTGCGACTTCACTCGCCAGTTGCAACGATGAGCCCGGGGCACCGTGCATTCGGCGCCCCATTGCGTATTACCAGGATCAACGCAACGTTGTCATTGCGCGGCGGGCTCGACCTGATCAGCCGGTTCGGCAATGGTCAGCACGAAGGCCAGGGCCGCCAGCGAGCAGATCCCCAGGAAAATGAAGACCGCTGTCCAACTGTAGCTGTCCAGCAGAAAGCCGGTGACCAGGGGTGCTATTGCTCCGCCCGCCTGCCCTGCGCTGTTGACCAACGAGGCCGCAACCGGGTAAGTGGAGCGGCTGGTCAGGCCCATGGAATAGACCGAAAACGACGAGTAACCGATGTTCAGCAGGAAGCCCGTGCCGAACAACAGCAAGCTTACTGCCAACAGCCCGTTGGGAGCATAAACCAAGGCCACCATCATCACGCAAGTGGCCACCGCGCTGATCATCATGGTGGGCTTGCGACGACGGTCCAGAATCCGGTCCGAGAACCAGCCGCCGACGATGTTACCCAGTACTCCACCGGCAAACGGCAGTGCGGCGATGAAGCCAACCTGCATCAGTTCGAAGTGCTTCACTTCGCTCAGGTACTTGGGTAGCCAGGCCAGCAGCACATTGACCACGCCTGTCATCAGCAAATAACCCAGGCCACAGCCCCAGATGTTCCAGGAGGCAAATACCGATTTAGAGGAAGCCAGGGGTGCCACTCGCTGGTAGCGCAGCACTTTGTCCAACGCGCCGAAATCTCGCTGACGGCGCTTGGGCCCGCTCTCGGCCGGGGTCTGATCTTCGATATGATCGGCTTCGGCACCGTTGACCCGCTTGCAGGCACGGGGATCGTTTGGCACTACCCACCACCAGATCAATGCCAGCAGCAGGCCGGGGATGGCGAAGACGATGAACATGGTGCGCCAGTCGTAAAGCATGATGATGGCGGCGCCCACGGGTGGGGCTATGACGGCGCCCATCTTGGCGGCAGAAAGGAATGCGCCCGTGGCCAAGCCCTTCTCACCCGCTGGAAACCAGCGATTGATGGTGCTGAGCATGGACAGCGGGAGTGCGGCTTCGGCGATGCCCAAGGCGGACCGATAGAGCTTGATCATGCCGAAGTTATGCGCGGTTCCGATCAACAGGGTGACGATCGACGTCAGCGTGATCGACACCGGCGCGACGAGCCGCACGCCAAACCGGCTAATGATGAAGCCTGCCGGAATCTGACCCAGTGAATAGAACAGGAAAAACGCACTGACGAGCATGCCAGCCTGCGCGTTGCTGGCGCCAAATTCCTTCTGAATATACGGCAGAGCGATGCCGATATTAGCGCGATCGGCAGCGGCCAGCATGTACACCACGACGATCACCGACAGCACTATCCAGCGATACTTCGACCTGGCCGACCGAGCGGCGGCCTCGGTGTGGGCTAATTCGACCATGAGCGTTCCTTTATTATGTTTGTTCGATGGTCAATCTTGGCCAGCTGCGCGAAATAGAAAAAGCGATAAATAAGCACATTCATTCATTCTCTATTGGCATGACACGGCGCACAAGTGTGCCCGCGTCGTTCACGCCGATGCACCGCCAACCGTGCTTCCCGACAACAACGCGAGGTTGAATCCGATCACCTGCGCCACGCGCGCCGAGCATGGTTGGCTTTTCGGCCGGGTTCTATCCCCAGTTCTACGGGCAGTCAGACGAGACCGCCCGTGCCACAAAAAAACACTTGCCGAAGCTCGTTCTTGGTATACCATAATACCAGATACAAACCCTCCAAGAAGGAAACAGGCATGAGCTTCGAGATCCGCAAAATCGTCACTTACTCCGAAGAGACCCTCATCGAAGGCGGCAAGGCCACCGACACTCCCGTGACCATGGTTGGCCTCGCGGTGGTCATGAAGAACCCGTGGCTGGGCCGCGGCTTCGTCGATGACCTGAAACCGGAGATCAAGGCCAACTGTTCGGACCTCGGAGCCCTGATGGTCGAGCGCCTGGTGGCCAGCATCGGTGGCGCGGACAAGATCGAGGCCTACGGCAAGGCGGCGGTGGTCGGTGCCGACGGCGAAATCGAGCACGCTTCGGCCGTCATCCACACCCTGCGCTTCGGCAACCATTACCGTGAAGCGGTGCAAGCCAAGAGCTACCTGAGCTTCACCAACAAGCGCGGCGGCCCTGGCACCTCGATCCAGATCCCGATGATGCACAAGGACGACGAAGGCCTGCGCTCCCACTACGTCACCCTGGAAATGCAGATCGAGGATTCGCCGCGCGCCGACGAGATCGTCGTCGTCCTGGGCTGCGCCAACGGCGGGCGCCTGCACCCGCGGATCGGCAACCGTTACATCGACCTGGAAGAGCTGGCTGCCGAAAAGGCCCAGTGACCCACTTGACTCAGGAGCGCTCCATGATTCGGCTTACCGCTGAACGCACTGCGGCCGGTACCAGTTACCTGGCCGCGGGTGACGGCCCGCCCGTGGTGTTCATCCATGGAGTGGGCTTGAACAAGGAAATGTGGGGAGGCCAGTTCGTCGGGCTGCTGCCGCACTATCGGGTCATCGCCTACGACATGCTCGGGCATGGCGCCAGTGCGTTGCCTGCGCCAGGCACGGCGTTGCTCGGTTATGCCGACCAATTGCTCGAACTGCTGGACCACTTGCAGGTGCCCGCAGCGACGGTCATCGGTTTTTCCATGGGCGGGCTGGTGGCACGGGCGTTCGCCCTGCACTACCCCGAACGCCTGCAGGCCCTGGTGGTGCTCAACAGCGTGTTCAACCGCAGCGCCGAACAGCGCGCCGGGGTGATAGCGCGCACCGGGCAGGCTGCCGAGCATGGCCCGAACGCGAACGCCGAGGCGGCGTTGTCGCGCTGGTTCAGCCGCGAGTATCAGGCGGCCAACCCGGCGCAGATCGCCGCGCTGCGCGAGACCCTGGCCAGCAATGATCCTCAGGGCTACTTAACCACCTATGAGCTGTTCGCCACCCAGGACATGTACCGCGCCGATGACCTCGGCAGCATCGCGGCGCCGGCGCTGATCGCCACGGGTGAGCTCGACCCGGGCTCCACGCCACAGATGGCCCGGGAAATGGCCGAGCGCATTCCCCACGCCGAGGTAGCGATACTCCACGAGCAAAGGCATATGATGCCGGTGGAATCACCCCGGCTGGTCAACCAGATGTTGTTGGATTTTCTCACCCGGGCCCAGCGCCTGGACAACCAGGCACAGGGGATCGTCGCATGACCCTTTCACGCTTTCAGATGTGCATCGACGGCCAGTGGGTCGATGCGCTGTCCGGCAAGACCTTCGAGAGTCACAACCCGGCCCTGGCCCAACCCTGGGCGCTGTTGCCCGACGCCGACGAGGCCGACGTCGACCGCGCCGTGCAGGCCGCACAGCGGGCGTTCGAGGCGCCGGCATGGCGCGGGCTTACCGCCACCGCCCGGGGCAAGCTGCTGCGCCGACTGGGCGACTTGATCGGCGAGAACAAGGAAGCGCTGGCTCAGCTCGAAAGCCGTGACAACGGCAAGCTGATCCGCGAAACCCGCGGCCAGGTGGGCTACCTGCCCGAATTTTTCCACTACACCGCAGGCCTGGCAGACAAGCTGGAGGGCGGCACACTGCCGCTCGACAAGCCCGACCTGTTCGCCTACACGGTGCACGAACCGATCGGCGTGGTTGCCGGGATCATTCCCTGGAACAGCCCGCTGTACCTGACGGCGATCAAGCTGGCGCCGGCCCTGGCGGCCGGCAACACCATCGTTCTCAAGCCCTCCGAGCATGCCAGCGCCACCTTGCTGGAATTGGCGCGCCTGGCTCTGGAAGCCGGCATTCCGCCGGGCGTGGTCAACGTCGTCACCGGCTACGGCCCGAGCACCGGCGCTGCCCTCACCCGCCACCCGTTGGTGCGCAAGATCGCCTTCACCGGCGGTGCCGCCACCGCGCGCCATGTGGTACGCAGCAGCGCCGAAAACTTCGCCAAGCTGTCCCTGGAGCTGGGCGGCAAGTCGCCGAACATCATTTTCGCCGATGCCGACCTGGACAGCGCCATCAACGGCGTGGTGGCCGGCATCTACGCCGCCTCGGGGCAGAGCTGCGTGGCCGGCTCGCGCCTGCTGGTGCAGGACGAGATCTACGACGAGTTCGTCGAGCGTCTGGTCGAGCGCGCCAAGCGCATCAAGATCGGCAACCCCCAGGACGAAGCCAGCGAAATGGGCCCTATGGCCACCGCCCAGCAATTGGCCGTGGTCGAAAGCCTGGTCGCGCAGGCGCTGGAAGAAGGCGCTACCCTGCGCATGGGCGGTCAGCGCGCACAGACCGACAGCGACGGTTGGTACTACCAGCCGACCCTGTTCGAATGCGACAACCACTCCATGAAGATCATGCAGGAGGAAGTCTTCGGTCCGGTGGCGTCGGTCATCCGCTTCTCCACCGAAGCAGAAGCGCTGGCCATGGCCAACGACTCCCAGTTCGGCCTCGCCGCCGGCATCTGGACCCGCGACCTGGGCCGTGCCCACCGCCTGGCCCGTGACGTGCGTTCCGGTATCATCTGGGTCAACACCTACCGCGCGGTATCGGCCATGGCGCCGATCGGCGGCTTCAAGAACAGTGGCTATGGCCGCGAGAGCGGCATCGATTCGGTACTGGCCTACACAGAACTCAAGACGGTATGGATCAACCTGTCCCAGGCCCCCATGCCCGACCCATTCGTGATGCGTTGAGGTAATTTGAAATGATCGAACCCGGCATCTACAAAGAAGTGATGGCTTCGTTCCCATCCGGCGTGACGGTGGTTACCACGCTGGACCCGGAAGGCGGCATCGTCGGCATCACTGCCAGTGCATTCAGTGCGCTGTCGATCGACCCGGCGCTGGTATTGTTCTGCCCCAACTACGAGTCGGACACCTACCCTGTCCTGCGTGACAGCAAGCGCTTCGCGATTCACTTGCTGTCCGCAGACCAGCAGGCGGAGGCCTACGCCTTTGCCAGCAAGGGCAAGGACAAGGCGCAGGCCATCGCCTGGCACCTCAGCGAGCTGGGCAACCCGCTGCTGGAGAA
Organism: Pseudomonas sp. CFBP 8771; assembly: GCF_014841695.1. Classification (NCBI taxonomy): domain Bacteria; kingdom Pseudomonadati; phylum Pseudomonadota; class Gammaproteobacteria; order Pseudomonadales; family Pseudomonadaceae; genus Pseudomonas; species Pseudomonas sp. CFBP 8771. The sequence goes on from NZ_JACYUJ010000003.1 coordinate 291,076, forward strand.
AGCCACGGCCATCATCGAGTGCGAACTGTGGCGCGAGTACGACGGTGGCGATCACGCGATCATCGTCGGTGCAGTGAAGAACCTGATCCTGCCCAGCGAGCCGTTGACGCCCATGCTTTACCACCGCGGCAAACTGGGCGCATTGCCGACCCTGGGATGATCGACCTGCGCTGACCCATTCGGCCAGCCGCACCTGGGCACCTGGCCTGTCGCCGTTGGGCAGCAAGGCCGGGTGGCGTGCTAGACTCGCCGCTGTTTTTTTGCCTTTTCAACAGAGCGGACCCGATGAAACGCCTGCCCCTCGACGACAGCTTCAAGGTCAATCGCAACCCCGTCACCCTGCGCGAAATCGTGCTCGACAAGTTGCGCAGCGCCATCATGAACTTCCAGCTCCTGCCGGGCGATCGCCTGGTCGAGCGTGATCTGTGCGAGCGCCTGGGCGTGAGCCGTACCTCGGTGCGCGAGGCGCTGCGACACCTGGAATCCGAAGGCCTGGTGGAATTCGCCGACGCCAAGGGTCCACGCGTGGCCATCATCACCCTGGAAGACGCTCGCGACATCTATGAGCTGCGTTGCGTGCTCGAAGGCCTGATCGTCCAGCTGTTCACCCTCAATGCCAAGGCCCGGGACATCCGTGCCCTGGAAAAAGCGTTGGCGGTCAACCGCAAGGCGCTCGAAGAGCGTGCATTGTCCGACGTGCTGAGCTCGGTCCAGGGTTTCTACGACGTGCTCTTCGAAGGCTCGGGCAACCAGGTCGCCGCTACCCAGTTGCGCCAGTTGCAGGCCCGCATCAGCTACCTGCGCGCCACCTCGGTGTCGCAGGAAAACCGCCGCGGCGTCAGTAGCGACGAAATGGAACGCATCGTCACCGCGATCAAGAGCGGCGATCCGATGGCGGCCCACCAGGCGTCCGTCGATCACGTCCGCGCCGCTGCGAAGGTGGCCCTGGAATCATTGCGTCAGCAGCGCAACGACGACCACAAGGTGCGCGACATCGCCGCGCCCATAGCCCTCAACGAACCGCGCATCGGACGCTGACCGCCATGGCCACTCCACGGTTTTGCCCCCAATGCGGTGCCTGCGGCCTGAGCCTCGGAATCCCTGCGGGCGATACCCATGAGCGGACCTTTTGCTCCGGTTGCGGCCACATCCATTACGTCAATCCGAAGGTCATCACCGGCTGCATCGTCGAAACCGACGGCAAGTACCTGCTGTGCCAGCGCGCGATCCCGCCGCGCCCCGGCACCTGGACGCTGCCCGCAGGCTTCATGGAAAGCGGAGAAACCACCGAGGAAGGCGCCCTGCGCGAGCTGTGGGAAGAAGCCGGAGTGCGCGCCGAAATCCTCTCGCCGTACTCGATCTTCAGCGTCCCGCGGATCAGCGAGGTGTACATCATCTTTCGCGCGATGGCCCTGGAGATCACCGACGAATTCGGCCCGGAAACTGCCGCACGGCAGTTCTTCGCGCCGCAGGACATTCCCTGGGACAGCATCTACTACCCCGCCATCCGGCAGATCCTGGAGCGCTACATCCAGGAGCGCGCGACCGGTACCTACGGCATCTACATGGGCAACGACGATACCGGCCGCATCCACTTCATGCGCTAGCCGGCGACCGCCTCGCAACCTTCGACGATGATCACTTCGGCCTTCGCGGCGCCCGCACGCAGGGCGGCTGCTTCCTGGTATTCCCTGGACTCGTAACAGGCTTGCGCCTGGGCGTACGAATCGAACTCGATCACCACGCTGCGCTGCGGCGTGGCCCTGCCTTCCATGGCTTGCGAACGCCCCCCACGGGCCAGCAGGCGCCCCCCGAACTGGGCGAAAACCGCCGGCGCGCGCTGGGTGTAAAGCACGTACTGCGCAGGATCGGTAACGTCTACATGAGCAATCCAATAAGCCTTCATTTTCACCTCGACAGGGGGTAATGTACGTATTATGGTATACCACGATTAGGCCAGTTATCCCAGACCAGTCATCCCAGAGAGTGCAGGCATGGCGTTCAACAGCATCGAAGAAATCATCGAGGACTTTCGTCAAGGCAAGATGGTCTTGCTGGTGGACGACGAAGACCGCGAAAACGAAGGTGACCTGCTGCTCGCCGCCGACCGCTGCACGGCCGAGGCCATCAGTTTCATGGCCCGCGAAGCACGCGGATTGATCTGCCTCACCCTCACCGAGGAACGCTGCCAGCGGCTGGGGCTGGAGCAGATGGTACCCAGCAACGGCAGCGGGTTCGGCACCGCGTTCACGGTTTCCATCGAAGCCGCCAGCGGGGTCACCACCGGTATCTCCGCCGCCGATCGGGCGCGCACCGTTGCCGCCGCAGTGGCGCCTCAGGCGGTTGCCGCCGACCTGGTGCAACCGGGCCACATCTTTCCCCTGCGCGCCCGCGAAGGCGGTGTGCTGACCCGCGCCGGGCATACCGAAGCCGGCTGCGACCTGGCGCGGCTGGCCGGCTTCACCCCTGCCGCGGTGATCGTCGAAGTCATGAAAGACGACGGCACCATGGCGCGTCGTCCGGATCTGGAGCTGTTCGCTGCGCGTCACGGCATCAAGATCGGCAGCATCGCCGACCTCATCCACTACCGCTTGAGCACCGAGCACACGGTGACGCGCATGGGCGAGCGCGAGCTGCCTACCGTGCACGGCACGTTCCGCCTGGTCAGCTATGAAGACCGCATCCAGGGCGGCGTGCACATGGCCATGGTCATGGGCGACATCCGCCGCGAAGATCCGACTCTTGTGCGGGTGCACGTCATCGACCCGCTGCGCGACCTGGTCGGCGCCGAGTACACAGGTCCCGCCAACTGGACGCTGTGGGCGGCGCTGCAGAAAGTCGCCGAGCACGGTACGGGCGTGGTGGTGGTGCTGGCCAATCACGAGTCTTCCCAGGCCCTGCTCGAGCGCGTACCGCACCTGACCCAGCCGGTGCGCCCTTATTCGAGTACGCAGACACGCATCTATTCGGAAGTCGGTACCGGCGCGCAGATCCTCCAGGATCTGGGCGTCGGCAAACTGCGTCACCTGGGCCCGCCGCTCAAGTACGCAGGTCTCACGGGCTACGACCTCGAAGTGGTCGAAAGCATCGCATTCCAGGCACCCGGACCGGATGCATCCGCCATGGACGGCAACGGCATCTGAAACAAACGATCGCCCAGGTCGCCACGACCTGACTGCTCCCGATACGCGGGTGTGGAAACAGCCCGCTCAAACAATGACAAATGAGGGCGTACAAGATGGTATTCAAAAAACGTGCGATAGCGGCGTTGGCCGCAGCGACGCTGGCGTTCACGGCAGGCACTGCCGTGGCAGCCGAGACGCTGAGCTTCGTCAGCTGGGGCGGCACCACCCAGGACGCGCAGAAGTCGTCGTGGGCCGATCCGTTCAGCAAGAGCAGCGGCACAGCGGTGGTCATGGATGGACCCACCGACTACGGCAAGCTCAAGGCCATGGTCGAGAGCGGCAACGTGCAGTGGGACGTGGTCGACGTGGAAGCCGATTTCGCCTTGCGTGCGGCCAGCGAAGGCCTGCTCGAACCCATGGACTTCAAGGTCATCGACCGCACCAAGCTGGACCCGCGCTTCGTCTCCGACTACGGCGTGGGCTCGTTCTACTTCTCATTCGTGCTGGGCTTCAACGAAGGCAAGGTCGGCGCCGGCAAACCCCAGGATTGGACTGCACTGTTCGACACCAAGGCCTATCCCGGCAAACGCGCACTGTACAAGTGGCCCAGCCCAGGCGTGTTGGAGATCGCCCTGCTGGCCGACGGCGTCGCTGCCGACAAGCTCTATCCACTGGACCTCGACCGCGCTTTCAAGAAGCTCGATTCGATCAAGAAGGACATCGTCTGGTGGGGCGGCGGCGCCCAGTCCCAGCAGCTGCTGGCCTCGGGCGAAGTCACCATGGGTCAGTTCTGGAACGGTCGGGTCTACGCCCTGCAACAGGATGGCGCTCCGGTGGGCGTGAGCTGGAAGCAGAACCTGGCGATGGCCGACTTCCTGGTCGTGCCCAAGGGCTCGAAAAACAAGGAGGCAGCCATGCGCTTCGTGGCCAACGCCACCGGTGCCAAGGGCCAGGCCGATTTCTCCAATCTGACGGCCTACGCCCCGGTCAACACTGAAAGCGTGCAGCGCCTGGACTCGGTTCTGGCGCCCAACCTGTCGACCGCGCACGTTGACGACCAGATCACTCTGGACTTCGCCTACTGGGCCAAGAATGGCCCCTCTATCGCGACACGGTGGAACGAATGGCTGGTCAAGTGAAGCTGTCCTCGCCCTCCGCCCTCGGCAGCACCGGGGGCGCCGCCGGCGGCCCTGGTGCGCTGCACGCCGCCCAGCCGCGCCCGAGCCTGATCCAGCGCTGGCGCGGGTCGAGCAACCTGATCCCGGCGCTGGTGTTTCTCGGCCTGTTCTTCTTCGCCCCGCTCATTGGCCTGCTGCTGCGCGGCGTGCTGGAGCCGACACCGGGGCTGGACAACTACCGCGAACTGTTCGCCAACTCGGCCTATGCGCGGGTGTTGTTCAACACCTTTTCGGTGGCCGGGCTGGTGACCCTGTTCAGCGTATTGCTGGGCTTTCCACTGGCTTGGGTTATCACCCTGGTGCCACGGGGCTGGGGCCGCTGGATCTTCAGCATCGTGCTGCTGTCGATGTGGACCAGCCTGCTGGCGCGCACCTACTCCTGGCTGGTGCTGCTGCAGGCGTCGGGGGTGGTCAACAAGTTGCTCATGGCCCTGGGCATCATCGACCAGCCATTGGAGATGGTGCACAACCTGACCGGGGTGGTGATCGGCATGAGCTACATCATGATTCCGTTCATCGTTCTGCCGCTGCAGGCCACCATGCAGGCCATCGACCCGATGGTGCTGCAGGCCGGCGCCATCTGCGGCGCCAGTCCGTGGACCAACTTCTTCCGGGTATTCCTGCCGCTGTGCCGCTCGGGACTGTTCTCCGGTGCCTTGATGGTGTTCGTCATGTCGCTGGGCTATTACGTGACTCCGGCGCTGTTGGGTGGCGCGCAGAACATGATGCTGCCCGAGTTCATCGTGCAACAGGTGCAATCCTTCCTCAACTGGGGTCTGGCGAGCGCTGCTGCCGCACTGTTGGTGCTGATCACCCTGGTGCTGTTCTATTTCTATCTGAAGCTGCAACCGGAATCCCCGGTCGGCTCCAGCAATTCGAGGTAAGTCATCATGCTTCTTACCCCCAATGCCATGAGTCGACGCCTGCGCGTGGGCTTGTACCTCACCACGGGGTCGATCGGCCTGTTCCTGCTGTTGCCGATCGTCTTCATCGTGCTGCTGTCGTTCGGCTCATCCCAGTGGCTGGTGTTTCCACCACCGGGCTGGACCACCAAGTGGTACCTGCAGTTCTTCGCCAACCCCGAGTGGATGGCAGCGGCCTGGTCGAGCTTGAAAGTCGCTGCGCTGACCACTGTGTTCGCGGTACTGCTGGGCCTGCCGACGGCCTTCGCGCTGGTGCGTGGCAAGTTTCCGGGCCGCGAGTTGCTGTATGCCTTATTCACCCTGCCGATGATCGTGCCAGTGGTGATCATCGCGGTGGCCGTGTATGCGCTGTTCCTCAAGCTGGGCTACACCGGCACGGTGTTCTCGTTCGTGGTCAGCCACGTGATCGTCGCCCTGCCCTTCACCATCATTTCGATCATCAACTCGCTGAAGCTGTTCGACCAGTCCATCGAGGATGCCGCAGTGATCTGTGGTGCGTCCCGCCTGCAGGCAATCTTCAAGGTCACGTTCCCGGCCATTCGTCCGGGCATGGTCGCCGGCGGCCTGTTCGCGTTCCTGGTTTCCTGGGATGAAGTGGTCCTCAGCGTAATGATGGCCAGCCCCACCCTGCAGACCCTTCCCGTGAAAATGTGGACCACCCTGCGCCAGGACCTGACGCCGGTGATCGCCGTCGCCTCGACGCTGCTGATCGCCCTGTCGGTGCTGGTCATGGTGGCTGCCGAAATCATTCGTCGCCGTAACCCCGTCAACGCCTAGGAGCTGGACATGAGTGCTGTGATCAAACAACAGGCCGTGCAGGCCGGCGACACCCTGGTCAGCCTCCGCGGCCTGAACCGTCATTACGGCGACTTCGCTGCGGTCGACAATATCGACCTGGACATCAAGAACGGCGAGTTCCTGACCTTCCTCGGTTCCAGTGGCTCGGGCAAGAGCACCACCCTGTCGATGCTGGCAGGCTTCGAGACACCCAGTTCCGGCGAGATCCTGGTCAGCGGCCAGTCGCTGGTCAACGTGCCGCCGCACAAGCGCGGTATCGGCATGGTGTTCCAGCGTTATTCGCTGTTTCCGCACCTGTCGGTGCGCGACAACATTGCCTTCCCCCTGGACATCCGCAAGCTGGGCCGCGCCGAGCGTGATCGCAAGGTCGACGCAATGCTCAAGCTGGTGCAGCTCGAGGCCTTCGCACACCGTCGCCCTTCGCAGCTGTCCGGTGGCCAGCAGCAGCGCGTTGCCATCGCTCGCGCCCTGGTCTACGAGCCGCGCATTCTGCTCATGGACGAGCCGTTGGGCGCACTGGACAAGAAGCTGCGCGAAGACCTGCAGGATGAGCTGCGCCAGCTGCACCGGCGCCTGGGCATCACCATCGTCTACGTGACCCACGACCAGGAAGAGGCCATGCGCCTGTCGCAGCGTATCGCGATTTTCAGCCACGGCAAGATTGTCGGGCTGGGCAGCGGCTACGACCTTTATCAGAACCCGCCCAATGCCTTCGTGGCCTCGTTTCTGGGCAACTCCAACTTCCTCAAGCTGACCACCACCAGCAACGGTTCCGGCAGCTTCGAAGGCGCCAGCCTGGGCAAGCGCCTGACACCCGGCGCCAATACGGGCCAGCAGGTACTGCTGATGGTACGTCCCGAGAAAGCCCAGGCATTGAGCGCCGCGCAGGCTGCAGAGCAACCGCTGCTGCCGGGCTGGAACCAGATCGCCGCCACGGTCACCGAGACGCTGTTTCTCGGCGAGAGCCAGACCTGCAGCGTCGTGACCCAGGGTGGCACGCCGATGACGGTCAAGGCCTTGTCTGCAGCCGGCATGCCCTTGCAGGCCGGTGAGCAGGTCCAGGTGCGCTGGGCAGCGGCGGATGCCTGCGTGTACACCCAGTGGGAAGACGCTGACCTCAACAAGGCGGCTGGCGCGCACTGAGCCTGCAACGCGCCTTCTACCCCGCAACGCAAAAGGCCCCGAGTGATCGGGGCCTTTTTGCAGGTGCTGTTTCTGTCGGTTCGAACTACTTGGCGTATCCGGCGCGTACCCGCTCTGCGCGCTGTTGCTTGCGCGTGGCCAGGCAGTAGAACAGTGGGCAGGTCACCACGATGCCGACCAGCCAGGAGAGGTCGGCACCTTCGACCAGGTGGGCGTAGGGGCCGACATACAAGGCGGTGTTGGCGAACGGCAGCTGCACGGCAATGCCACAGGCGTAGGCGATGATCGCGTGCCAGTTGAAGCGCCCGTACTGCCCGCCGTCGGCGGCGAAGATCGACTCGATGTCGTAGTTGCCGTATTTGATCAGGTAGAAGTCGATCAGGTTGATGGACGCCCAGGGCACCAACACCAGCAGCAGTGCCAGGATCAAGCCGATGAAGTCCTGGATGAAGTCACCCGAGGCGCCCACCGCCACCAGACAGCAGCCACTCAACACCAGCGCCGACAGCACGATGCGTACTTTCACGCTGGGCGTCCAGTGGGCCACGAACGTCTGCACGGCGGTGACGATGGCCAGGACCGCGCCGTACAGGTTCAGGGCGTTGTGGCTGATGATGTTGAGCAGGAACAGCAGCATCAGCAGCGGGCCCAGCGCCCCGGTGGCCTGCGCCACAGCAGTCATCGCTTCGGTGCCCGGCGGCGTTGCGAGCACCACCACCGCGCCGAAACTGAACGACAGGATGGTCCCCAGGGTGGCACCGGCATAGGTGGCCCAGAACGGTTTGGCGATGCCGATATCGGTCGGCAGATAGCGCGAGTAATCCGATACGTAGGGCGAAAAGCTGACCTGCCAGATCACTCCCAACGACACCGTGGCGATGAACCCCGCCAGGGTGAAGCCACCACGGGTAAGGAAGTCGACCGGCAACGGCTGGCTGAACACATAGGCGAATCCGGCGAGCAGTGCGCCGCCCATCACCCAGGTACCGATCTTGTTCAAGGTATGGATGAACCGGTAGCCCAGCACACCAATGGCGGTGGCGGCCAAGGCGCCGATCACGCTGCCTACGGGCAGGGAGATCGGCTCGACCATCGAGTGGATCGACTTGCCGGCCAGCACGATGTTGGAGATGAAGAAGCCGACATAGATCAATGCGGCGAAAAACACGATCAGCAGCGCGCCGAAGCGGCCGAACTGTCCGCGGCTCTGGACCATCTGCGGAATGCCCAGCCGCGGCCCCTGGGCCGAGGACAAGGCGATGACCAGCCCACCCAGGCAGTGCCCGAGCACGATGGCCAGCAACCCCCAGGCGAGGTTGAGGTTGAACACCTGTACCACCATGGCGCCGGTCACGATCGGCAGGGGCGCAATGTTGGTGCTGAACCACAGTGTGAACAGGTCCCGAGCCCGCCCATGGCGCTCGGTGGAAGGGACCTGCTCGACGGTGTAGCTCTCGATCAATGGGTCTTGCGATGTACGCTCGGACATAGTCTTTCACTCGAGTCTGTTGTTGTTCTTGTAGGAATCCGGATCGATGCAACGACCCGCTTCTGATAGACAGACCATATTACGGTATACCAAGAAAAGGCAAGTGGATCGCTCAGTCCCGCCACCCCAAGCCGTTGCCAGTTGTGTATCTGGCGACTGAAATTCAGGGTTGCACAAACATTTCTTTGGTATACCATCAGACCAACAAATATTCGAATAAACGAGAGGTGCCTTTGATGATCGATGCCGAAATCTACAAACAAGTCATGGGCTCGTTTCCCTCTGGCGTGACCGTGATCACCACGCTGGACGACGAAGGCCAACTGGTCGGCATGACCGCCAGTGCCTTCAGCTCGCTGTCGATCGATCCGGCCCTCGTGCTGTTCTGCCCCAACTACAAAGCCGACTCCTACCCCCACTTGATTCGCAGCAAGCGCTTCGCCATCCATCTGCTTTCCAGCGACCAGCAGGCCGAAGCCTACGCCTTCGCCAGCAAAGGCAAGAACAAGGCCGACGGGATCGAGTGGAGCATGAGCGCTCTGGGTAATCCGGTACTCAAGAATGCCATTGCGGTCATCGAGTGCGAACTGTGGCGCGAGTACGAGGGTGGTGACCACGCAATCATGGTTGGCGCGGTGAAGAATCTGCTGGTACCCAGCGCCCCGCAAAGCCCGCTGGTCTACTGCCGCGGCAAAATGGGCGCCCTTCCCGCTTTCGCCTGACACTCCCATACCCAGGCTGCGGCAAGCCCCCGGCCGGGACGAATCACCGCCAACAGATCCGAGGTAGGCAAGATGAAATTTTCGCTGTTCGTACACATGGAGCGCTGGGACGACAAGACCAGCCACCGGCAACTGTTCGAAGACCTGACCGAACTGACCCTGATGGCCGAAAAAGGCGGGTTCAGCACGGTATGGATCGGCGAGCACCACGCCATGGAGTACACCATCTCCCCGAGCCCCATGCCGCTGCTGGCGTATCTGGCCGGCAAGACCACCACCATCCATCTGGGCGCCGGTACCATCATCGCGCCGTTCTGGCACCCGCTGCGTGTTGCAGGCGAATGCGCACTGCTGGATGTGATCAGCAACGGGCGCATGGAAGTCGGCCTGGCTCGCGGCGCCTACCAGGTCGAATTCGACCGCATGGCCGGTGGCATGCCGGCCAGCAGTGGCGGCAACGCCCTGCGCGAAATGGTGCCGGTGGTGCGTAAACTGTGGGAAGGCGACTACGCCCATGATGGCGAGATCTGGAAGTTTCCCACCTCAACCAGCGTGCCGAAGCCGATCAAGACGCCACCGATGTGGATCGCCGCGCGCGACCCCGACTCGCACAACTTCGCCGTCGCCAACGGCTGCAACGTCATGGTCACGCCGTTGATGAAGGGCGACGAGGAAGTGGTCGATCTCAAGAACAAGTTCGAAACGGCGTTGGCGAACAACCCGGACGTACCTCGCCCGCAACTGATGGTGCTGCGTCACACCCACGTTCACGCCAGTGACGACCCCGACGGCTGGAAGGTCGGCGCCACGGCGATCTCGCGCTTCTACCGCACCTTCGACGCCTGGTTCGGCAACAAGACCACCCCGGTCAACGGCTTCCTGGAACCCAGCCCGGAATCCAAGTTCGCCGAGCGCCCCGAGTTCGAACTGGAGAACATCCGCAAGAACACCATGATCGGCACGCCCGAACAAATCATCGCGCGCATCAAGTACTACCAGGAACTGGGCGTCGACGAGTTCAGCTTCTGGTGCGACAACAGCCTGCCCCATGCAGAAAAGAAGAAGTCGTTGGAGCTGTTCATCAATGAGGTGGTGCCAGCGTTTCGATAAGCTTGAAGCGTCAGTGAAAGAACCGGGCACTTGCCCGGTTTTTTCATGAATGACTGAAGCGAGAGGCCGCCTGCATTTCTTCGACAAGGGCCTGAACGAGCCTTTGCGCAGGCAGCTCCCTGGCCAGCGGTGCGCCCTGACCCGCCCACTGGGCTGCAAAATCGTGGCATCCCTTGGCGCTGGCCGCTGCATGCAGGGCTTTGGCAACATCGTAGGCCAACGGGTACTCGGCTGGCATGGGGACGCTGTCGGTTCCGGACTCCAGGTACAGACGATTCGGAATCCCGCGGGCCGGTCGGCCCGATACATAGCTGGTAACCCGTGTCTGACTCGCCTTCGCGCTTTTCAGCGCCTGCCGGTGCTCTGGGGTTGCACACGACTCCGGACACAAAATGAAAGCCGTTCCCAGCTGACAAGCACTTGCGCCGAGCATCAGCGCTGCATTTATCCCGGCACCATCCATGATCCCGCCGGCGGCAATGACCGGCAGATCCACGGTTTCAACGATGATGCGCAACAGCGCGAACAGGCCCATCTGCTGGTCTTGTCCGAACCCATCATCGAACACCCCCCGATGCCCGCCGGCTTCGTACCCTTGGGCAATGATGGCCTGAACGCCTGCGCGCTCCAGCTGCTGTGCTTCGGCCAACGTCGTTGCGCAACCGATGACGCAGATACCCGCCGACTTGAGCTCATCGATCCACTGCACAGGCGGCGCGCCGAAATGAAAGCTGACGACCGACGGTTTTTCTTCGACGAGCATCTCGAGCATGGCTCGATCATCGACGAAGCTTTTGTAGATTTCTTTCAAGACCGGCGGAGGTGCAGCGTCGAACTCGGGAAAGAAACTTGAAAGATACTGCAGCCACGCATCGTTTCTGGCGTGGTCGAACGCAGCCGGGCGATGGCAGAACATGTTGACGTTGAAGGGCTTGTGGGTGAGCGCCCTGGTCTGCCGGATCAACTCACGCCCCTGCTCTGGCGTACTGGCCCCCAGACCGATGGAGCCCAATGCACCGGCATTGGAAACAGCTGCTGCCAATTGCGGCGTCGAGACACCTACCATGGGCGCTTGAACGATCGGATGCGTGATCCCCCATTCGGACAGCATGTCGGGTTTCGGCATTTCTCATCCCTCCTCTCGATTGGTCGTGCCGGTTAGCGATCCGACCTGACCAGTGCTAGACCAACGCCTCTGCAGGTCCGAAAAACTCATAATGCGCCTGACCGTCCGGTACGCCCATGTCTCGAAGCGTTCGCTTCATGAATGCCATGAACGGTTTGGGGCCGAGAAAGTAGGCATCCACGTTGCGGTCAGCGGGCAACCATTGCTGCAGCTGCTCTATCGAAGGCATGCCGACGGCATCAGGCTGCGCCCCTGCATCGGTACTGGCCTCGTTGTAAACGATGTAGGCCCTGAACTGCGGGAAACGTTGCTGCCATTCACGAAGCTGGTCTCTGAACGCTTGAGCCTGGGCATTTTTTGCATAGTGGATGAATACCACAGGACGATCACCTGCCTGCAGCGCAGTTTCACCCATAGCGATCGTCGGCGTGATACCCACCCCGCCACTGATCAGCACCAATGGCTTGGTACCTTCTGCAAGCGTGAAGTTGCCGGAAGGTGGAAAGAGCTCGAGCACTGACCCAGCGATAATCTGGTCGTGCAGATAATTGGAAGCCACACCACTGGGCTCGCGCTTGACACTGATGCGCAGCCCCACCCCCGAGGATGGCGCCGACAGCGAGTAACTGCGCCGGCACTCGTTCCCATCGATGTTCAGGCGCAGGCTGATGTACTGGCCCGGTTCATGCGCAATGACGGGTTCGCCATCGACCGGTTCCAGGTAGAACGAGGTGATCTCGCTGCTTTCAGGCACCTTGCCGGCGACCCGGAACATGCGCCCGCCGCGCCACCCACCGGGTGCGGCGGCGACGTTTTCGTACACCTGTTCTTCAGCACTGATCAAAATGTCGGCCAACTGCTGATAGGCTGCCGCCCATGCTGCTATCACTTCATCAGTGGCGATTTCTTCACCCAGCACTTCACGAATCGCGCGCAACAGGCAAGCACCCACGATCGGGTAGTGCTCGGGAAGAATCTGCAGCGCAACGTGCTTGTTGACGATCTGGCTTGCCAGCGGTCCCAGGTTTTCCAGACGATCGATGTTGCGGGCATACATCAGCACACCGTTCGCGAGCGCCCGAGGTTGCGAGCCGTTTGCCTGATGCGCCTGATTGAACAAAGGCCTGACCTCTGGATGGCCATCCAGCATGATGTTATAGAAATGCGTAGCCAGTGCCTCACCCCCCGTTTCCAGCAGGGGGATGGTCGCTTTGATGATGTCGCGCTGAGCTTGAGTGAGCATGTGAACTCCGGATGCAGATGGGTGCTATCTTCATAGCAACCGCTATGCCATACAGAAAATCCAATAAAATCAGTCCTTCATCTATTCTTAAGAGTCTTTTAGACTCGGTTAAAAAGACCCAAATATGAAAGGCAAGGTCATTTCGACTCAGTCATCACGGGCTCTCCAGGCGCTTCTCCCGCTGCTGAGCGATCTCACTGCGGAGATCAGCGCAGAATACCGTTACCAGCGTGTGCTCGATGCGCTTCGCGAATTGGTACCCACCGATGCCGTCGCCATCCTGCGCCTCGAAGATCACGTTCTGATACCCGAAGCCGCCCATGGGCTGGCGGTGGATGCCATGGCGCGACGGTACCCGGTGGACAGCCATCCGCGCTTGAAAGCGATCGTCGAGGCACCGGGAGCGATATTGTTTGCGCCCGACTGTCCTTATCCGGACCCCTACGACGGCCTGATCGGCGCCAGCGCGTTGCCTGTGCACGACTGCATGGGCTGCGCCCTGCGCATCAACGAGAAAATCTGGGGTGTTCTGACCCTGGACGCGCTGAACGTGGGTCAATTTTCCGAGGACGATCTGCAGACGGTGGAAACCTTCGCGCGCCTGGCCGCCGCTACGGTGGTGGCCGCCGGGCATTTCGACGAGCTGATGCGCACTCTCGAGGGCGAACGCAAGCGAGCCGATGCCTACCGACTGGCCCACCAGGGCGGACCTCAACGGATGATCGGTACCAGTGAGGCATTCAAACAGTTGCTGGGAGAAATCGACCTGGTGGCGCCCAGCGAGCTGACCGTACTCATTACTGGTGAAACGGGCGTTGGCAAAGAACTGGTGGCGCGTCGGCTCCACAGCCACTCTCACCGTGCCGACAAGCCGATGATCAGCGTCAACTGCGCCGCCTTGCCGGAACACCTTGTCGAAAGCGAACTGTTCGGTCACGTCAAAGGCGCGTTTTCAGGCGCCGTCGAGAACCGCCTCGGCAAATTCGAGATGGCCAGTGGGGGCACGCTCTTCCTCGATGAAATCGGCGAGCTGCCGCTGTCGGTGCAGGCCAAGCTGCTGCGGGTGCTGCAAGGCGGTGATGTGCAGCGCGTGGGCTCCGACCGTTCACACGTGGTGGATATTCGTTTGCTGGCCGCGAGCAACCGCGACTTGGCCGAAGAGGTTCGGACAGGTCGATTTCGTGCCGACCTCTATCATCGTCTGACCGTGTACCCGTTGCGCGTGCCGCCACTGCGAGAGCGCAAGGAGGACATCCTTCTTCTGGCAGGCGCGTTCGCCGAGGAAAACCGGTACCGCATGGCACTGCCTCCGGTGCGGTTCGCCGCCCCAGCCAAACAGGCGCTCGGGCAATACGCCTGGCCGGGGAATGTTCGCGAGCTGGAGCACCAGATCGCCAGGGCCGTGTTGAAGGCGAAAAAGCGGGGTTCCGGTTCAGCCCGTAAAGACATGCTCGTTCTGCTGGCAGACGATTTCGACCTTCCGACCACCGCCAGAGTCCTGGAAACCGAGCCCGCGCGTTCAAGCGATTCCGTTCGGTCGATGCCCCTCGACTACAAGGCCGCCGTTGATGACTACAAGAAAGAGCTCCTGGAAAACGCATTGATGCAGCACCGAGGCAATATCACCGCTGCTGCCAAGAGCCTCGGCCTGGATCGCGCCAATCTGGCAAGGCTTGCGGCTCGGCTGGGTGTCAGCGTTCGGCGCGTCTAGGAACGACACCGGCCACCTCATCGTTTGCCGCGCCCAACTACAGGCGCGATGGAACGCTCACCCCCTGACCGTCCACAGCTGCTCGAGCTGCGTCGTATAGCTCTGGCTCATCATCTCCCTACGCATGCCCCAGTCCGGGTTGGTCGGCACCGCTGCTGGGCGCAGCGTGCCCCTGCCCCAGCGACCGTTGACCTGGTCGAGCACCTGCATCAGCCGCTCGGCGGCGGCCGGTTGCGCGCTGGCGAACAGGTCGTCGGTGAACTCGCCGCGCTGACACAGGCCCAGCAAGAGTATTTCCGCTTTGCTGTAGGTGAAGCCGCTGCGAAAGATGAATTCCAAGCCCTGCACCGCCGCCTTGGTCAACAGGCGTACATCGTCGGTGGGGTATGGCAGCTGCACCACCACGCCGTTGGCGTACTTGGCTTCCAGCGGGTTGAGCATGCCGGTGCGCACGCTTACGCGCAGCTGCCGACACAACGAATGCTGCGCCCGCAGTTTTTCCGAAGCGCGCATCACGTAGCTGGCCACCGCCTCGCGGATCGGCGCGATCTCGGTCAGGCGCTTGCCGAACATCCGGCTGCAGCAGATTTCCTGCTTGGGCGGATCGGGGTCTTCGAGCGCCAGGCAGGGCGTGCCGCCCAGTTCACGGGCGGTCTTTTCGATCACCACGCTGAACCGGCTGCGCAACAGCGCAGGGTCGGCGCAGCTCAGGTCCCAGGCGGTAGCGATGTTCATGCCTTGCAGGTGTGCGCTCATCTTGCGCCCGATGCCCCACACATCACTCACCGGGGTGACTTTCAACAGACGATCGCGGCGTCCCGCCTCGCGCAGGTCGAGCACGCCGCCCAGCTGTTTATGCCATTTCTTCGCGGCATGATTGGCCAGCTTGGCCAGGGTCTTGGTACCGGCGATACCCACGCCTACCGGGATGCCAGTGCGCCGGTAGACCTGTTCGCGAATGTCTCGGCCCAGGGCGTCCAGGTCCTGATGCATGCCGGTGAGGTCGGCGAACGCTTCGTCGATGCTGTAGACCTCAAGGGCCGGCACCATGGACTCGATGATGCACATCACCCGTTCGCTGATATCACCGTATAGCGCGTAATTGGAGGAAAACGCCACGATGCCATGCTGGCGCAGCAGGTTCTTGATCTGGAAATACGGCGAGGCCATTTTCACCAGCGCCTTGGCTTCGGCGGACCGAGCGATCACGCAGCCATCGTTGTTGGACAGGACCACGATCGGGGTCTTCGCCAGGTCCGGGCGAAACACCCGCTCGCAGCTGGCGTAGAAGCTGTTGCAGTCGATCAGGGCGAAGACCGGCTCATTCCTTTTCATGGGCGCGTACGCTGAAGGTGACCACGCCCCAGATCAGCAATTCGTCGCCTTCCATGATGTAGCGCGGCGGGTAATCGCGATTGGCCGACTTGAGGATCACCTCGCGACCGCGCTTGTGCAGGCGCTTGCACACCGGTTCGCTGTTCACCGCCGCGATGACGACATGGCCGTGCTCGGCCTCGATCGAGCGATCCACGATCACCAGGTCGCCGCAGAAAATCCCGGCGCCCTGCATGCTGTCGCCCTGGATGCGCACCAAATAGATGTGCGGTGCGCGGATTTCAAGCAGCTCGTCCAGCGAGATGCGCTGTTCCATGTGGTCGGCCGCAGGCGAGGGAAAACCGGCCGGGACCTTGAACGAATACAGCGGATGCGCGGTGCTGCCCTGGGCGAGCGGGCCAAGAATGGTGATCATGGGATTGCCTGGTATTGATACTGTACGAATATACAGTTAACTTTGTAAGAACCTCGAGGTCAACCAAAGACCGCGACAATCTGACGGAGAACACCATGTGTGGTCGCTACTCGATGTACGAAGCGATGGAGGTCTATCTGCGCGAGTTGGCCCCGCGTCAGCAGGTCATCAGCTATGTCGACCCACAGCCGCAGGCACGCTACAACATTGCGCCGACGCAGCGCGCCCTGGTACTGCAGGGTACTGAGCAAGGCTTGCTGATCGATTCGGTGAAATGGGGCTGGGCGCCGTTCTGGGCTCAGGGCAAGCGCCCTGCCCCGATCAACGCCCGGGTCGAAACCGTGGCCACCGGCAAGTTCTTCAAGCAACTGTGGCCCAATGGGCGTGTGTTGGTGCCGGCCAACGGCTGGTACGAGTGGGTCAAGGATGCCGACGACCCGAAAAAGAAGCAGCCGTGGTTCATTCATCTTGCGGACGAGACGCCGATGTTCTTCGCCGCCCTGGCGCAGGTCACGCCTGGGCTTGAGCCTGGTGAAGGTGATGGCTTCGTGATCATCACCGATGCCAGCAATGAAGGCATGGTCGATATCCACGATCGCCGCCCCGTGGTGCTGGCACCGGAGCAGGCGCGGGAATGGCTGGAAGCCGACGTGAGTGCCGAGCGCAGTCTGGAGATCGCCCAGCATGAAGGCCGGCCGGTGGCCGACTTCCGATGGCATACGGTGAGCAAGGCCGTTGGCAATGTGCGCAACCAGGGTGCGGAGCTGATTGCGCCCATTGATGAGGCGTCCTGATGCCGTGCTCGCCGCCTGCTGAACTCAGCCGCTGACGTTGACCGACGAGCCGGGGTCGAGCTGTTCCGTGCCCAGCGCGTGGATCAAGGTGATTGCTCGGGTCGACAACTCACGCAAGTGCACGGTGATCACTTCATCGATACGCGTCACATCCACCCACTGCCCATGAAACTGCACTGCCAGGCTGACGTCGCCCAGACCGGGCGGTGGCGCCGGGAACACCCGCAGCCCTTCCACGGCCGGACACACACCCAGGTAATGTCGCTGCATGACGTCCAAGGCGCCGGACATGGCTGCCAGGTGGACGCCTTCGCGCACGCCGCTGTCGGGCTTGGCGTCCAGATCGGTGCGCAGGCAGTGCTGGTAGTACATCCACGAGGCATCACTGTCGGTATGAGCCAGCGCACCGGCGCAGACGGTTTTAGACAGGCTCGACTCATGAAAGACGTGGCCCAGGTGATAGTCCATGGTGCGCCGCGCGATGTCGTCGTCGAACGGGTAGCGCAAGCGGGCGAACAGGGCGTGCAACTGCTCATTGGACAACAGGTAGAACAGCATGAGGGTGTCGGCCTGCTTGCTGACCTGATAGTGGTCGCAATGATCACCGCGGGCTTCGAGCATCCAGTCCAGGCGTGGGTTGTCCTCGCTTTTCCACTCATCCGGGGCGGGCTGCAATCGTTCGAAGCCCTCGAATTGGTCGAGCACACCGTCGGCAGTGAATGGCAAGAACATGTTGCGGCTGACATGTTCCCAGTGCGATGCCTCGTCGGGACGCAGTGCCAGGCGTTCGACGAGGTCTTCGCGCAGCGCCGTCGGCAATCGCTGCAGCACGTCCAGTGCACGGCACAGCGTCCACACTGCCATCAGGTTGGTGTAGGCGTTGTTGTCCAGGCCCGGTTGCTCGGCATGGGGATAGGCGTTGTGGTATTCGTCGGGGCCGATCACGCCTTCGATGACGTAGCGCTGCCGGGATTCGTCGAAGCGCGCCACGCTGGCCCAGTAGCGCGCGACCTCGATGATCAGGTCGCCGATCTTTCCGGCCAGTTGCTGTTCGTCACCGGTGGCCAGGTACAGCGTCCAGGCGTCATAGGCCACGGCCGAGCCGATGTGACGCTGCAGGTGCGTCGGGTCGGGCACCCAATGGCCGGAAAGTGGGTAGTACTGGAACGGCGGGGTCTGTTCCTCGCCATCGTGGGCGCTGCGCCACGGAAACATTGCGCCGGAACAGCCCAGCCGAGCGGCCCGGCGCCGCGCTGCCGGCAGACGCGCATGGCGATAGTCGAGCAACGAGCTGGCCAGCTGCGGACGGTGGGTGGCGAACAACGGAAAGGCGAACAGCTCGTCCCAGAACACCTGGCCGAAGTAGCCCTCCTGCCAGCCGCGCGCCGGAAACCCCAGGTCATGGCTCATGCTCAGTGGAGAAACCGTCTGCTGGATATGCCAGCCGGCGAACTGCAGGGGGTGGTCGACAGCCGGATCGGCAACGCGGATGCGCCCGTATTCCCACGTGTCCTGCCACGCCTGCTCATGGGCAGCCAGCAATTGCGCATGGCTGGCGTCGGGCAGTGCCGCCATGCTGCTCGACAGTCCGTGAAACTCGTCGTCGACTTGAACGATGACACGCTTTTCCAGTACCAGCGGGCCGTGCTCGGGCCACTCGACATCAGCTTCCTGCACCAGACGGTCGTCCGCCACTTGCCCCTGCCACTGGCACGGGGCGCAGGTCTGCACGGCCACGGCGACCTTGCGCGACGAGTCATCGAGGGTCGCCACGACCCCTGCCCGACCATCTACCAGGTGTTCCCAGCGATGGCTGTGCAAACGGCGCCCTTCGTAGTCACGGTCGCGTTCGATCAGATAATTGCTGCGGCTGTTGTCCAGCGTCGTACGCACGCGCAGGCCGGTCAGCGGTTTCTGGGCACGCAGCTCCCAGCGCAGCACCGCCAGTTGTGCATTGGCGAGGCTGACGAAACGGGTCTCGACGAGTTCGACCGGAACATCGTCCAGCAGCAACGACAGCCGACGGGTCAGAACACCGCGCTGCATGTCGACATGCTGGTGATAGGACTGCAGGGTGTCCGGCCCAAGCTCTAACCACGGCTGGTGATTGAGCGACAGCGTCAAGCCGAAGGGGTCTGGCAGGTTGACCAACGCCGCGGTATGGGTGGTGGTGCCGTTGACCTGGCGTGCGGCATCGTCGTACCAGCCCGCCCGGTACAGGCCGGGGTAATGCCCTTCGGGCTGTGGCACGGCGCAGGCCTCGGGCGAACAGGCGCGCCACGAGATCACGCCGTTGGCCAGGGTGAACAGCGCTTCGCGGCGCTGTTCGTCGTCGAGGTCGAAATGGTCGAAGGCCAGGGAATGGGTCGGGCGATCCTTCATGGGCGTTGCCCACGAGCGTGCAACGGGGCGAGAGCGGTAACCGGCGTAAGCGTCATGCAAGGATTCCTCGAGTGTGCAGGCGTCGATAGTCCTCAATGCAGACCCATGCCGAGGCTCTAGGTTCGGCCTCTTGGGGGGTGCGCAGTGGTTACATCATGTAACGCCGATGGAACTCCAGGGTGGCCTGATTCTTGTGCTTGGCCTCGAACATGATGTCGAAGCGCTCGAGAAACTGCAGCGCGTAGAGGTTGGTCCAGTGGTTCCACATAAGCTCGCTGTGGCCATACAGGTCGCGCTTGGACACCACCTGCAGCAGCGTTTGCATCTCCAGCTTCTGCTCGGCGCTGAAGCCCAGTTCCTGCAGGCGCTCCTGGGGCTGCGAGTAATGCATCACCGGGCGCACGCCGCGCCAGCTGTCGATGATGCGGTCCACGCGGGGATCGTTCGGGTCGATGTAGTCGTTCTCGTTGATCCAGCAGTGGTGGATATCCAGCACCACGGGCGCCAAGTCGGCGAGCTGCAAACAGTCGTCGACGCCGTAGGTTTTCTCTTCGTTCTCGAAGGTGATGCAGTGGCGCGCCACGCTGGACAAGCGCGGCCAGATCGCGCGGATGCCTTCGGCGCCAAGGCGACCGGCGATGTGCACGTTGCACTTGAAGTCCTGGAACTGCACACCGTAACCCATCATGCGGATCATGTCGGCGTGGTACTCGAATTCCGCCAGGCTGTTTTCCACCACCGGTGGCTTGTCCGAGCCCAGCACGCAGAACTGGCCGGGATGGAAAGACAGGCGGATGCCTGAATCGCGTGCCAACTGGCCCATGGCCGCGAAGCGTTCGGCCAGCCACGCCTGGCGCTCGGGCTGCTGGTAGAACGCCGCCACCTGCGGGTGGCTGTAGAACGGCAGCAGGTCGCTGCTCAGGCGCAGCATGCGCATGGCTTCGGGCAGTTGCGCCACATAGTCGAGCAGTTGCAGTTGCGCCTGCAGGTTGTGGCGGACGACCTCTTGAAGCTTTTCGTGAGCCACTTGCGTGGCGACGCTGTTCATCCAGCGCAAGGTGGTGGTGCGGGGGTTGTAGGCGCCCTCGATGAGCTTCAATTCGGCGAGGGTCAGGGCGCGGATCGCGTGTCGGTATTGGCAGGCGAAGCCGATGCGGGGAGTGTTCATTCGAATAAGAGCCTGGCATTCAAGTAGGTAGGTCATAGACAACCGCAGCCAGCGTTCCTCTCTCCTTACCGCTACACAGCCGGGCAAATTGACAGACGCCCTGTGCCACTCTTAATCTGTAGCCAATACATTGTAAATTGGTATTACCAATTCAGCTTGCTCCTGGCAGATCTCCAACAACAATCAGGGAATCCGACCCATGCCAACGAACAGTTCAGTCTGCGCCGTTCTTCACGTCCGGGAGATGGCGCGCCCATGATCATTTCTGCCTCTACCGATTATCGCGCCGCGGCGCAGCGCCGCTTGCCGCCGTTCCTGTTCCACTATATCGACGGCGGCGCTTACGCCGAGCACACCTTGCGACGCAACGTCAGTGACCTGGCGGACATCGCCCTGCGTCAGCGGGTGCTGCGCAACATGTCCGAGCTGAGCCTGGAAACCCAGCTGTTCGGCGAGACTCTGGCCATGCCGGTGGCGCTTGCGCCCATCGGCCTGTGCGGCATGTTCGCCCGTCGTGGCGAGGTGCAGGCGGCCAAGGCGGCGGATGCCAAGGGCATTCCGTTCACCCTGTCGACGGTATCGGTCTGCCCCATCGAAGAGGTCGCACCGGCCATTACCCGGCCGATGTGGTTTCAGCTGTATGTGCTCAAGGACCGCGGCTTCATGAAGAACGCCCTGGAGCGCGCCCGCGCCGCCGGGGTGAAGACGCTGATCTTCACCGTGGACATGCCGGTGCCCGGCGCTCGCTACCGCGATGCGCACTCGGGCATGAGCGGCGCCAACGGGCCGATGCGGCGCATGTGGCAGGCCGTCACGCACCCGGCGTGGGCCTGGGACGTTGGCCTGCACGGTCGTCCGCACGATCTGGGCAATATTTCCACCTACCGCGGCAATCCCACCGGGCTTGCCGACTACATCGGTTGGCTGGGGAGCAACTTCGATCCGTCGATTTCCTGGAAGGATCTGGAGTGGATTCGTGAGTTCTGGGACGGGCCGATGATCATCAAGGGCATTCTGGATCCCGAGGACGCACGCGACGCCGTGAGCTTCGGTGCCGACGGTATCGTGGTGTCCAACCATGGCGGGCGTCAGCTCGACGGCGTGCTGTCCAGCGCACGGGCCTTGCCGGCGATTGCCGATGCGGTGAAGGGCGATCTGGCAATCCTGGCCGATTCGGGGATTCGCAGCGGGCTGGACGTGGTACGGATGATCGCGCTGGGGGCCGACACGGTGCTGCTGGGTCGGGCATTCATCTACGCCCTGGCGGTGGCCGGGGGCGCGGGTGTGAGCAATCTGCTGGGATTGATCGAGAAGGAGATGCGGGTGGCCATGGTGCTGACCGGGGCCAAGTCGATCAGCGAGATCGGTTCGGATTCGCTGGTGCGTTGAGCGATAGGCATCACGGCAGCAGGTGGACCAGTTGCGGGTGCACCGCGTCGGGCTGGACGTCGAGCACCATCAGCGTGACGGGCAGCTTGAAGCGGCGACGGCCGGCACTGCCGGGGTTGATGTACAGGCACTCGCCGCGCCACTGGATCAGCGGTTTGTGCGAATGACCGGTGATGACCAGGCGTGTGTCTTCGCGCAGCGCCGCGGGTACATCGGCGATGTCGTGTACCAACAAGGTGGGCCAGCCTTCTAGCTCGAAATGCAGTACCTCGGCGAGCGAGTCGGCCCAGGTCATGCCGACGTCGTTGTTGCCCGACACCACTTGCACCGGGGCAATCGCGGAGAGTTGCTGGACGATGTCGCCCTTGCCGATATCGCCGGCATGAACGATGCGCTCGCAGCCCTGCAATGCCGCCACCGCTTCGGGCCGCAACAGGCCGTGCGTGTCGGAAATGATGCCTACTTTCACTGTCGATATCCTGGGTGAGCTGTGCGGATCTGGACTGTGATCTACCTGGGCAGGTTCCCCCAAGATCATCCATCGACCGCAAAACCTACCGCAATCCTGCCGATACTGCGCAGTGAGCCCTTCGCGGCCGGTGACCGCTCCTACGGGGGATCCGACACTTCCGTAGGAGCGGTCAGTGGCCGCGAACAGACGCTGCGGTGTGTCAGGTATCCTGCATTCAGCCCTTCGCGGCCGCTGACCGCTCCTACGGGGGATCCAATACCTTTGTAGGAGCGGTCAGTGACCGCGAACAGACGCTGCGGTGTGTCAGGTACAGGGGGATAACACTACTTGGCAGTGATCACCGCCAATTTGGTGATGCCCGCCTTTTCGATGGAGGCCATGGCCCGGGCCACTTCGCCGTAGTTGACGCCATCATCGGCCTGCAGCTGCACCCGCACATCAGGATCCTTCTGCCGGGCGTTCTGCAGGTTGACCTGAAGCAGGTCCGGCTGGATTTCGTCCTTGTTGATGAACAGCTTCCCCTGCCCGTCGATGCTGACCACCAGCGGATCCTTCTGCTCGGCAGGCGCCACCGCTTCGGTCTTGGGCAGGTTGATCGGGATCGAATTGGTCAGCAACGGCGCGGTGACGATGAACACCACCAACAACACCAGCATGACATCCACCAGCGGCGTCACGTTGATCTCGCTGAGCACTTCGTCCGTGTCCTGAGTCGAAAAGGCCATGTCAGGATGCCTCCTTCACTTTGTGGCCGGAAGCCGCAGCACCACTGCGAGCCAACGCCGGATGTTGCAGTACGCGGAAGGAGTGCTTCTGCGCCAGGCTGTAGAAGTCATGGGCGAAGTCATCGAGGTCTGCCGCGGTCAGCTTCAGGCGCCGCAGGAAATAGTTGTAGACCAGCACCGCCGGCACCGCGACGGCAATCCCCACGCCGGTCGCCACCAAGGCTGCGCCGATGGGACCTGCCACGGTTTCCAGACTGGCCGAACCGGCTGCGCTGATGCCCTTGAGCGCCGACATGATCCCCCACACCGTGCCGAACAAGCCGATGAAAGGCGAGGTGCTGCCGATGCTGGCCAGTACCGCAAGGCCAGTCTCCAGCGAGCGCCGCTCACGCACGATTTGCTGACGCAGGGCACGCTCCAGCCGATCCTGATGATTGATGGCCTGGCTCAGATCGGTGTGCGCCTGCTCGTTGACCTGAATGGCGGCATAGCCCGACTGTGCGACACGGGCCGCTGCACCGGGTTGTTCCTGCGCCAGGTGGGCGGCCGAATCGAGGCTGGAAGCGGCCCAGAACTGCTTGTGAAACTTGCGATCCTGGCCCTTGAGCCGGGCGAACTGCAGCCCTTTGAGCAAGGCCAGGCCCCAGGTGGCAACGGAGAACAGGATGAGCAGCCAGATGACCGAGTGCTCGACGGAAGTGAATGGCGATTCTGTCAGAAGATTCATGGTGAGGCTCTCTGTGGCAAGGCAATAAGTAATGCGACGCGCCTTTGGTCAGGTAGCCCGCTTGGTGCAAGAAAAGTTGTTCAGCGCAGTTTGAAATCGATCGGCACACTGACCCAGCCGTCGACTGGGTCGGAGCCCCGTTTGGCCGGGACGAAGCTCCAGCGTTTCACCGCTGCCAGCGCAGCGTCGTCCAACTGGGTGCGACCACTGCTGGTCTGTACCTGAACCTCGCTGGGCTTGCCGCTGGCCAGCACGTGAACGCGCAATAGCACGGTCCCTTCCCAGTTGCGACGCATGGCCAGGGCCGGATACTCGGGCGCCGGATTGTGCAGGTAGCCGGCATTGGCCGAGGCCGGTGTCACCGGTTGCGGCGCAGGGGGTGCAGGCGGCGTGGGCGGCGTCGGTGCGGCCACGGATTGCGGCGGCGCAGGCGGTTGCACGACCGGTTTGGGCGCAGGCTTTGGCACCGGCTTCTTGACCACGGGCTGAGGCTTTGGCTTGGGCGGCGGTGGTGCTGGCTTGGCCGCCAATTCATCCTCGACAGGCGGTGGCGGTTCGACAACCGGTGCGACCGGCTCGGGCGGTGGCGGCGGCGTCTCCACCACCGGCGGTGGCGCTGGCTGCGAAAACTCGATCGTCATGGGTGGGATTTCCGGCGGCACTGTAGGCAGCGCCGGTGTCGGGGTCTGACTGATCCAATAGATCACCGCCCCATGCAGCACCAGCGCGAACACCCCCAGCAGCACGCCCTCGCGACGACCGAGGATACGCTTCGGCGCACGTTGCAGACGCAGCTCGCCCAAGGGCTCGCGGAACACCCGGCCCAGGTCGAGCACATCGCCGGGTACCGGATGCCACCGCACCTCCAGGGCGGCCTTGAGGTTATTCATCAGTTACTCCTGTTGACGGGTGATCGTGAAGAAACAAGTCCAATCGGCCTCTTCGGCGGGCGAATGATGGTCAAACTCGACGGGTTCGAAAAGTAATTGTTTGTTATCCCAAACTGCCTATCTGACATAAGGGAAAGTTTGTGATTTAGCGCGTGCAATTCACTGTTGACTGCAGAACAGCTGAACAACTTAGCTGTTGCGCAGGCAACAACGGGTTGATTCGAGAAATATTCATTTCTCCAGCAGAATTAACCAGTTGCGCTCTACCGACAACGACCTTGCAAGCCGAGCAGGTGCATCGACGGACTGTCACGTTTTTTACGTCACGACATAAGCTAATGCTCATAAGGTATTTAACGATCGTTTTTTATATCCTTTAGTATCCCCTTCAGTGTCGCAGTGGCTGCCCAGGCAGCGCAGATGTGGCTTTAGATCGACTCATTCTTTTTACTCTGCACTTTGAAGGCGTCGCCATGCAGCTTTTGACACTCCCCCCATCGCCCGCCCTCGCCACCTCCATTCGCGCCACTGCCCAGGTGTTCGAAGACCCGAAGTCCAGGGCCTTGCTGGCGCATCTGGAGCAAGTCGCGCCCAGCGAGGCGAGCGTGCTGATCATCGGTGAAACCGGCACCGGCAAAGAGTTGGTCGCGCGCCATATCCACAACCTCAGTGGGCGGCGTAACAAGCCGTTCGTGGCCGTCAACTGCGGAGCGTTTTCCGAGTCGCTGGTGGAAGCCGAGCTGTTCGGTCACGAAAAAGGCGCTTTCACCGGCGCGCTGACAGCCAAAGCCGGATGGTTCGAGGAGGCCAACGGCGGGACTCTGTTTCTCGATGAAATCGGCGACCTGCCGATGCCCATCCAGGTCAAGTTGCTGCGCGTACTGCAAGAGCGCGAAGTGGTACGCCTGGGTTCGCGCAAGAGCATCCCCATTGATGTTCGGGTATTGGCGGCGACCAATGTGCTGCTGGAAAAAGCCATCAATGCCGGCAACTTTCGCGAGGATCTTTATTACCGGCTGGACGTGGTCAGCCTGGAGCTGGTGCCACTGCGCGAAAGGCCCGGCGATATCATCGCGTTGACCCGGCACTTCCTCGATGTGTACTGCAAGCGTCTGGGCTACAAACAGGCGACGCTGTCACCCGAGGCTGAGCACAAGCTGCTGCACTACAGCTGGCCGGGCAATATTCGCGAACTCGAGAACGTCATTCACCACACCTTGTTGATCTGCCGCAACGGCGTGATCGAGCGCGACGACCTGCGCCTGTCGAACATGCGCATCGAACGCGCCGATGACAGCCCGGCAGTGGACGATTCGGTGGAGGCTTCACTGGACCGGCTGTTCCAGCGGCTGTTCGACGAGCAGGTCGGTGACCTGCACGAGAAAGTCGAGGAGGCCCTGCTGCGCTCGGCCTATCGTTTCAGCCATTGCAACCAGGTGCACACCGCCAACCTGCTCGGCCTGAGCCGCAACGTGACCCGCACCAGGCTGATCAAGATGGGCGAACTGGCGGTGAACAAAAGGTGTGCTGTTTCCGATCAGCCCGATGCTCGGGTGTTCAGGCTGTCAATCTGAACCAGCCACTCGCGGCCGCTGACCGTTCCTGCATACAGAGAAAACCGTAGGAGCGGTCATCGGCCGCGAAAAGGACGTTGCGGTGTAGCAGGCACTGCGCGGTGAAGCCTTCGCGGCCGCTGACCGCTCCTACGGTGGATGTCGGGTCGACTGTCTTTCAGAACAATCCCGAGGTTGGCGGTGGCGTGCCCTTGAGCTGCCAGGTGCCCACCGCTGCGGCCTTCCAGTCGCGAGGGTTGTGGTTGGCCACCGTGCGGGCATTGCGCCAATGCCGGTCCAGGTTGTGACCACGCCCTGTGGTGGAGGCACCGCCCACATCGAATACCCGTTCCGCCGCCTTGAGCGCGCATTCGGCGGCGATGTATTGCGCCTGCGCGACCTCGATCGCCGCCTCATCCACTGCCGCCGGGTCGAGCCCGGCCCCCCAGGCGCGATCGATCGCTTCGGCGGCCTTGAGCACCAACGCCTCGGCCGTATAGGCGCGCGCTGAAATCTCGCCCACGCTCAACGCAACATACGGATCATCCACCGATTGAGCGGCACTGCTGTGCTTGATCGGACGCGCATGATTGCGCGCAAACGCCACTGCATCGTTCAGCGCATTGCGCGCGATCCCGGCCTGCACCGAGGCCAGGAACAACTGCAGGAACGGCGTCACCAGCGTACGCTTGCCCTCTTCCACCGTGCGTGCGCGTACTTCATGGGCGTACACCTGCACGTTGTCCAGGCGCGTCGTGCCACTGGCGGTCAAGCGTTGGCCCATGGCATCGAAGTCATCCAGCAGCACCAACCCTTCGCGGTCACGGGGCAGCATGAATGACACTGGCTGGTCGTGCTCGTCCAACGCCACCGCGCTGATCCAGTCGGCGTACAGCGACCCGGTGCTGTAGAACTTGCTGCCGTTGGCGCGGTAGTGGTTGCCTTCGCGCACGATGCGCGCACTGATCGCGCCGTTGACACCGCCTACTTCCCATCCGGCATTGCCCAGCACTGCCCCTTGCAGGTAACGGGCGAACCAGAGCTGACGTTCCTGCTCGGCGCCTTCGGCTCGGGACACCAGCAGCCCTTCGATGAAAGCGAAACCTGGCCGCAGCGCTTGAGCCACATTGGAATCTGCCGAAGCGATGCGCACCAGCAGGCCGATGACGTCCTTGACCGAGCCGCCAGGGCCGCCGTAACGAGCGGGAATACGCAGGGTATAGAGCAACGCCTGGGCAATCTGCGCGACGGCCTCGTAAGGCAGTTGACGATCACGTTCGCGCGCCGCGGCGCCGGCAGCGATGTCCGGCAGCAGTTGCTCCGCGCGTGCCAGCAACTGTGCCACGCTCAGCGGCGCTTCGGGTGCAGTGGAAGGGGTGACTTTCGCAGCTTGAGTCATGAACGGTTCCTGTCTTGAAATGGGTGTAAGGAGCAGCGCGACGCCTTCAGATGGCGATCTTCCACAAGCGGGATTCATCGAACAGCAGCACGGCGTTTTCCGGCTCCAGTGGGGGCACCTGCAACGGCACGCCGGCACTGGGCAGCCGTGGCACCGCTCCCAGCAAGCGTTGCGTATACGGGTGCTGTGGCGACTCGAACAACTGCTCGACCGGCGCGTGCTCGACCACCTGGCCATGGCGCATCACCAGCACCTCGTCGCTGACATGGCGGATGACGCCCAGATCATGGGAAATGAACAGGTAGGCCAGGCCCAGCTCGGCTTGCAGGTCAGCGAGCAGATCCAGCACCTGGGCCTGTACCGAGACATCCAGTGCCGATACCGGCTCGTCGCAGACGATGACCTTGGGGTTGCTGGCAATGGCGCGGGCAATCGCCACCCGCTGGCGCTGGCCACCGGACAACTGCAGGGGCCGACGCGCGGCCAGCTCGGCAGGCAGGCGCACCTGTTGCAGCAGGCGGCGGATGTGCGGCGCTTGTTCGGCGGTGACGACGCCGGCCACGTCCAGCGCATCGGCAAGAATCTGCCCGACGTTCCAGCGCGGGTCGAACGAACTGAGCGGGTCCTGATAGATCACGCTGATGTCACGCCGCAGCGCTCGGCGCTGGCTTTCGGCGACCCGTGCGTCGGCGCTGCCGTTCCACGGCTGATCGAGGAAACGCACCTGGCCATCGTCTGTCTCGAGCAGCCCCAGGGCCATGCGCGCCACGGTGGTCTTGCCCGAACCGGATTCGCCGACAATGCCCAGGGTCTGGCCGGCACGCAGTTCGAAATCGACGCCGTCGACCACCTGGCGTACCTGTTGATCAGGCCCTACGTAGCGCTTGCCCAGGCCACGGGCGTGTAACAGCACCGGCTGATCGAGGCACGGCGTGCGGGCGATCGTGGCGGTACGCTCACCTGGGCTGAGCCGAGTGCCACGCGCATGCTCGGCCGGCACCGCATCGAGCAGGCTGCGCGTGTAGGGATGGCGCGGCGCGGTCAGCACCTGATGCATGCTGCCCTGCTCCACCACTTCACCGTGCTGCAGCACCAGTACCTCGTCGGCCAATTGCGCCACCACCGCCAGATCGTGACTGATGATCAGCAACGAACTGCCTTGGGCTTTGATCTCCTGCAGTACCCCGAGAATCTGCGCCTGGACGGTAGCGTCCAGTGCGGTGGTCGGCTCGTCGGCGATCACCAGCCCAGGATCCAGGGCCAGGGCGCTGGCGATCAACGCACGCTGGCGCAGGCCGCCGGACAACTCGCCAGAGCGCTGGCGGGCACGCAGGGCCGGTTCCGGTACGCCGACCCGTTCCAGCAGTTGCAGCACCCGCCCGGCACGGGAGGCACGGTCGCCCCAACCATGGGTCTGCAATACTTCGAGAATTTCCTTGCCGACCGGCCGCAGCGGGTCGAGCGAAACCAAGGCATCCTGCAGCACGAAGCCGATGTCCTTGCCGCGCACCCGACGCCACTGGCGGTCGCTCAAGGCCAGCAGGTCGAGATCGCCATATTGCAGGCGCCGTGCCCGCACCTGCGCGCCCTCCCCGGCCAGGCCGATCAGGCTGCGCGCAGTGACGCTCTTGCCCGATCCGGATTCGCCGACCAAGGCCAGGGTCTTGCCCGGCGGCAAGGTGAACGACAGGTTACGCACCACACTCTGCCCGGCGAACTCGACGCTCAGGCCTTCGACGATCAGCGTCTTGTGGCTCATGTCAGGCGACCCTCCAGGCGTTGTTGCAGATAGCGACCGGCAACGGTGGTCGACAAGGTGGTGAGAACGATGAAGAGCCCGGGGAAAAACGTCAGCCACCAGGCGTTGGCAATGAAGTCGCGGCCCATCGACAGCATGGTGCCCCACTCCGGCGTCGGCGGCCGCGCGCCCAGGCCGAGGAAGCTCAACGCCGAGGCCCAGACGATGGCCTGACCGACGCCCATGGTCAGGGTCACGATCAGTGGGCGCATGGCGTTGGGCAGCAGCTGTCGCCGGATGATGCGGCGAGTCGGGTGGCCCAGGGCGCGCGCCGCTTCGATGTAGCCGGCGTTGCGCACCGCCAGCACCTGGCCACGGACCATCCGCGCATACCCGGGCGCCGCGCCCAGGCCAGTGGCGATGATCAGCGGCCCGATACCGCTGCCGAAAATGGCCACGAACAGCAACGCCAGCACCAGGCTGGGAAAGGCGAACAGCACTTCCAGCAACCAGCCCACGCCGCGGTCGGTGCGCAGCCCGCCCAGGCCGCCCAGCAGACCGAGGGCAATGGCGATGCTCATCGCCAGGGCCGTCGCGGCCAGGCCAACGAACAGCGACAGGCGCGCGCCGTGAATCACCCGTGAATAGATGTCGCGACCGGACTGGTCGGTACCGAACCAATGCGCCCACCCAGGTGGATGAAAGGCGTCGCGCGGGACGATGGCCAGCGGGTCGCCGTGAGCGAACAGCTGCGGTACCAGCGCGGCCACGATCACCAGCGCCAGGAAGGCGATGGACAGGCTTGCACCGAGGTGAATCCGACGCGGTCGACGTTGGCTGCGCAGCGGCAGCGCCGGGCTTTCGAGGGTCAGATCGCTCATGCCAGGGTCTCCTTCTGCCGTGGGTCGATCCACTGGTACACCAGGTCGACGAGAATGTTGGCCAGCACGTAACCGGCGGCTACCACCAGGCTGATGCCGATGGTCAACGGCAAGTCTTGAAGCTGCACCGCCTGATACAACTGACGGCCCAGCCCCCTGCGCGAGAAGATCACTTCGATCACCACGGCACCGCTGATCAGCGCGCCGATCGCCCAGCCCGACAGTGACACCCCCGGCAAGACGGCATGGCGCAGCGCGTGCTTGAAGCGCACTGCCGCGTCGCTCAGGCCACGGGTGCGCGCGGTCAGCACGAAGGGTTGCTCCAGGGTCAGCTCGAGGGATTCGCGGGTGACCTGGCCGATGAACCCGGCCAGCGGTACCGCCAGTGCGATCGTCGGCAGCACCAGGGTCCGCCAGCCGTCGCTGCCTGCCGGTGGGAACAGGCGCAGGCCGAAGGCGAACACCGCCAGCAGCACGATGCCCAGCCAGAAATGCGGAAGGCCCGCGCACAGGGTTTCAGCCAGGGACGCCAGGCGCCCGACCCAGCTGCGGCGACCTGCGCTGAACACGGTCAGGGCCAGCACCAGCAGCCACGCCAGCAGCAGCGCGCTGAGCGTCAGTTCCAGCGTCGCCCCAGCCTGCTCGGCCAGTACCCGTGTGACCGGCATGTGCTGGGAGTAGGAAACGCCCAGGTCGCCTTGCACCAGGCGCAGCAGATACAGCCCGTACTGGACCGCCAGGGGCCGGTCCAGGCCGTACTCGCGGGTGACCTCGGCGATGGTTTCCGGGGTCGGGTTGCCGCTGGGTCCACCCAGAATGGCTTGCACCGGATCGCCCGGCATCAGCCGCAGGGCGAAGAAGGTCAGCGTCGCGACCGCCCATAACACCAGCAGTCCACCGCCCAGGCGCACGGCCGCGCGGCGGCCCAGGCGAAGCAAACGCTGACGGCGCGGGTCCGGCGGCGCGACGGTTACGCGTGTCGTGGTCATTTGTTCACCCAGGCGTCATAGAGGTAGGTCACGGCCAGCGAGGGTTCCAGACGAACCCCCTGGGTCGTCTTGTAGATGCCCAGCCGAGTGCTTTGCGGGTAGGTGGTCAGTTGCAGGTAGTGGCTGGAGGCAACGGCTTGCGCCTGGCGGTACAACGCCTGGCGTTGGCTGGCGTCCTGAGTGGCCAGTGCCTGTTGCACCAGATCGTCGAACTGCAGATCGCTGAAGCCTGCGGAGTTCTGGTGATAGCCGCCGACACCCGCAGGCTGGATGAACGCGCTGCTGAAGATGATCCGCAGCACGTCGGCGGTGTTGGTATTCCAGTAGCCGACGCGGATGTCGTAATCCCAATCGGCCTGGCGCTTGGTCGCCTGCACATCGCTCATCTGCTCCATGATCAGTTCGATGCCGGCCTGCCGCGTGGTGGCCTGAACCTGCTCCCACAAGGTGAATTCCGATGGCGGCGTGCGGTTGCCGAGGATCACCCTCACCTGCAGGCGCTTGCCGTCCTTGAGGCGATAGCCGTCCTCGTCGCGACCGGTCCAGCCGGCTTCGTCGAGCAGTTGTGCCGCACGTGCCGGATGGTAATCCTGGGCGTGTTCGAAGTCGGGGCTGTAGAAGCGCGTGGCGTTGCTCAGCGGACCACCGGCGCGGGGAAACTCGCCGAAGTAGACGCTTTTCAAGGCACCTTCGATGTCGGCGCTGCGCACGAAGGCCTCGCGCACCTTGATATCGTTGAACGGCGCACGGCGGATGTTCAGGGTGCCGTTGGTGGGGTTGCCGGGGCGCTGGGCAATGATCAGTTGCAGGTCCGGGTTGCGCCGCGCCGCTTCGTGGGATTCGGGTGGCAGCGCTTCGATCACGTCCACTTCACCGGCCTGCAGCGACGCGAAACGCACGGACGGCTCCTGGATGAACTTCCAGACGATGCGCTCCAGATACGCGGGCCCCTGGTGCCGGGCCGTGGGCGGCGCCGAGTTGTACTGCGGGTTGCGTTCAAGCACGACCTGGCTTTGACGGTCCCAGCGCACCACCTTGAAGGGGCCGGTGCCTACCGGGCTTTCGCAGTTCACATCACGCGAGCGCAGTAGCGCTTCGGGGGATTCGATGCCGAGAAAACCTTGCGCCAGCACTTCCAGGAATGCCGCGTAGGGTGTGGCCAGGTGCACTTGGGCGGTGTAGCTGTCGAGGACATCGGTGCGCTGGTATTGACGGATGTAGCCGCCCGCGGTGCTCGACTGGGTCTTGGGGTTGGCCATGTGGTCGAGGTTGGCCTTCACCGCCGCGGCGTTGAACGGCGTGCCGTCGGTGAAGCGCACCTCGTCGCGCAGGTGGAAGGTGTAGGTCAGGCCGTCGGGAGAGATCTCCCAGCTTTTCGCCAGCCATGGCCCGATATGACCTTCGGCATCCATCGACACCAGTGAATCGAGGACTTGCTGGGCGAGAAACACTTGCGGCATGTCGCCGGCTACATGCGGGTCCAGGCAGGTCGGCTCGCGGTCGGTGGCATAGATCAACGTGCCGCCGCTGACGGGGGTGTCGGTGCGTGCGGCATTGGTGGGATGGTTGTCGCAACCGCCCAGCAGCAAGCTGACGGCCAACAAACCGGCCCACGCGATACCGCCATGGGGTCTTGCAGAAGAACGCGGATGAATGTCTGGCATGGGTCGGACTGCGCCTTGTGTCGATGCTGAAGCTCACAAGGGGTGATTGCACAAGCCATGCCGACTGCTCCGCCCCGTTGTTGCGGGGGCTTTCCAGCGCTGGGTGAATGAAGTGACGAGGCATTTTGTTGAATGGGTGTTGCCTGGCAGACAGTTGCTGCGCCGGAGCCTTTGGAGTGCTGGATTATTTGATTTGACTACCGTCGGAAAAAGCCGCTGTCGCGAGCGGCTTCATACATACCTCGCGACAACCCGCCAATGCTCAAGGGGTTTTGCGGTGTAATATATTCACCACCACTCAACGCCGAGGTTGCCATGACCGGTATATCGCTGAACCTTCCGGAAGATCTGTCCAACTCTCTTTCGGACCTTGCCAAGAGCCATGGCCAGAGCGCGAGCTATCTAGCCATGGACGTCCTTCGCGACTACATCGAACATGAAAAAACACTGACAGCGCAAATCGAGCAGGCGGTAAAGGAAGCCGACAACGGCAAATTTGCCGATGAGGAACGAGTAGCGGCCATGCGTGCCCGGCGTTGGAGTCGGAATGAGGGTTGAATGGCTGGAAAAGGCCCTCAAGAACCTAGAGGACGAAGCCAACTACATTGCGTTGGAAAATCCGAAAGCTGCAGATGATTTCGCAGATGCAATCTTCGCAAGTGTTGATAAACTCGCGCAGTTTCCTACGATGGGACGCGAGGGTCGGGTCAAACACACACGCGAGTGGGCGGTTCCGAACTGGTCCTATCTGATTCCGTACCGGATTTGTGGCGATCGCCTGCAGATCCTCGGGATCTTCCACACAAGGCAGCGGCCACGCTCCAACTGGTGACGTGCACGACCTTGGCGAGGGCAATCCTGAATGCCCTCGCTGTGCAATAGCTTCAGCAGGCACATAACTCGCCCCACACACCGCTATTCTGCGGCGAATCACGATCAGGCTAAGCCGATGCGACTTCTTCGTCGTGCGCGTTCTGTGCCTGGCGGCTCCATAGGCGGAAGTACTGGCCCTGCTTTGCCAGCAGGTCATCGTGGGAGCCGTCTTCGATGATACGGCCGTCCTCGAACACCAGGATGCGGTCCAGGTGGGCGACGGTCGAGAGCCGGTGGGCCACGACGATCACGGTCTTGTCCTGCATGATTTCGTCGAGTTTCTCCTGAATGAAACGCTCGGTGATCGAGTCCAGCGCCGAGGTCGCCTCGTCCATCACCAAGATCGGTGCGTTCTTGAGCAGCACGCGGGCGATGGCGATCCGTTGGCGCTGGCCGCCGGAAAGCTTCACACCGCGTTCGCCGACCAGCGAATCCGCGCCCTGGTCCATGCCGTCGATGAACGCGCTGGCGCCGGCGCGGTGGATGGCTTGTGCCAATTCCTGCGGGCTGGCATCCAGCCGTCCGTAGTTGATGTTTTCGGCAATGCTGCGGTGAAACAGGCCCGGCTCCTGAGGAATCAGACCGATCTGCTGATGCAGCGAATGCTGGGTCACGCTGCGCACATTCTGGCCGTCGATCAACACCTGGCCCTGATTGACGTCGTACAGGCGCAATAGCAGATTGAGCAGCGACGACTTGCCCGAACCGGACGTGCCGACCAAACCCACCCGCTGTCCCGCCGGGATCGACAACTGCAGGTGTTCGAACACCGGTTTCTGCGGTGAATAGCCGAAGCTCACGTCGCGAAACTCAATGGCGCCGCGCACGGCGGCGAGCGGCTGGGCATCGGGCTCATCCACCACTTCATGGGGGCGGATCAGGGTGCGCACGCCGTTCGCGATGTTGCCGGTGGCCTCGAAGAAGTCCAGGAAACGCCGCGACAGGTTGGCCACGTCGGTGATGATCAACAGCGACAGGCTGGTAGCCATCACGAAGGTCGCGATGTCGATGCTGCCCAGGCGCCACAGGTACAGGGCGATCAGCAGCATGCCGACCTTCAGCGACAACCCGCAGATCGACTGGAACCAGCGAATCTTCTCCATGTAGCCAAACGAACGGCCTGCGGCTTTCAGCTCGCGGTCCAGGTAATCGCCCAGGTAGCGATGCTCGAACGAATGCCGGGCGAACAGGCGAATGTTGGTCAGGTTGGACACCGCATCCACCACCTTGCCGTTGCTGGTACTGCGCGCCGCCGAGTATTGCTGGGACAACGGATGGCTGCGCTTGGCCAGGAAATAGCAGACGGTGATGAACGACACCGACCAGCCGAACATGAACAGCGCCAGCCAGACCGAGGCCGTAGCCAGCACCGCTACGGCGAGCGTCAGGGTGACCAGCAACGGAATCAGGTCGAACAGCAACAGCGCCAGCGCCTGGCCTACGCCCATGGAGACTTCGGAGATCTTGTGCGCCAGGGCGCCGGCGAATTCGCTGCTGACGAAGCGATGGGAGTGACGCTGCAGGTAAGCGTAAACCGCATGGGTCACGGTGCGTCGCTGCAGCGGCAGCACCCGGATGTGCGCACCGGTGGCGCCACGGGTGCACAGCATTTCCAGCAGCAACAGGCCGGCGAACAGCAGCAGAGGTTGGCTCAATGTCTGCCAGTCGAGGGTCGCCGCGCTGGCGTGGCTCACCACCCAGGTGATCTGCCCCAGCACCCAGGGCACCAGCACCGTGCAGGTGACCGCCACGACCTGCAAAAGGAGAATCGCCAGGTACCAACCGCGGAAATGGCCGACGAAGAAGCGGGCAAAGGCAAAGGGCGTGTCCGGCAGCGACTGGATGTTCCAGCTGCGCAGGGCGTGTTGACGATCCTTGTACGAGGGTTTCAAACGATAGTCTCCAAGTGTCAGCGGCGCGAGCCGCGTCCGGGATGTTGCGTTTCTACTGGTGCACCGCGTATGCCGCCGACGCGGCTTGCGCCGCTGCTACAGAGGAACGCGCAAACCGTGTAGCAGCGGCGCGAGCCGCGTCCGGGGTGTTCGTTCAGATCGCCAGGGGCAGATAGGTGAGCGCGCGCAGGGCGCCGGTCTGCAAGGTCGGTACGGCGCTGAGCAGGGCTTGGGTGTAAGGGTGCTGCGGCCGGTCGAGGACCTGGCGCACTGCGCCCGCCTCCACCACTTCGCCGTCCTTCATCACCAGCACATGGTCGCTGACGTGGTTGATCACCCCCAGATCATGGGAAATGAACAGGCACGCCAGCCCCAGCCGGTGTTTGAGATCGTCGAGCAATTGCAGAATCTGCGCCTGCACCGACACATCCAGCGCCGACACCGGCTCGTCGCACACCAGAATCTGTGGCTCGGCCGCCAGTGCGCGGGCGATCGCAACGCGTTGACGCTGCCCGCCGGACAATTCGATGGGCCGCCGATCGAGCACCGCAGCATCCATTTTCACCAGCGCCAGCAAGCGCTCGGCCCGAGCGTCCCAGGTCGCCCGTGGATGCCCCGCCACTTGCAGCGCTTCGAACAAGACCCGTTGCACGGTATAGCGCGGATCGAACGAGCCGAGTGGATCCTGGAACACCACCTGAATGCTGTGCCGGACCCGAGCTTGCTGGGCGTTGTCCAGATCGGACCAGCGCTGGCCGTCGATCCACACGTCGCCGCTGTCGGGACGCTCCAGCCCCAGGATCATCCGCGTCAGGGTGGTCTTGCCCGAACCGGACTCGCCGACGATACCCAGCGTACGACCGCGCTCCAGGCGCAGCGAAACATCCGCCACCACCGTGCGCACACGCCCGTCCGGGCCTTGGAAAGACTTGCTCAGGTGCTCGGCTCGCAGCAGGACTTCACCGGCTGCAGGCGTCGCAGCGGCCGCGGCCGAGTCGCCGTAGGCGCGGCGGAAATGCACCGCGGTACCGGCTGCCAACAGGCTCTGGGTATAGGGATGGCGAGGGTCGCGCAGAATCTGATCGACGCTACCCTGCTCCACGATCACCCCGCGGTACATCACTGCTATGCGCGTGGCCAGGCGCGCGACTACCGCCAGGTCATGGCTGACGATGAGCATGGCGGTGTCCTCGCCGCGCAGCGATTCGAGCAGGCTCATGACCTGCGCCTGAACGGTCGCGTCCAGCGCCGTGGTGGGTTCGTCGGCGATCAGCAAGCGGGGGTTGCAGGCGATGGCCGAGGCAATCAACGCGCGCTGGCGCAGCCCTCCCGACAACTGGCCCGGATGCTGGCGTGCGCGCAGTTCGGGCTCGGGAACGCCGACCGAACGCAACAGCTCGATGACACGCAACTCGCGCTGCCGGCGCTTCATCTCGGTGTGCAGGCGCAACGGCTCGGCGATTTCCTGACCGACTCGCCGCAGCGGGTCAAGCGCCCCCAACGCATCCTGCATGACGAAACCCAACTGGGCACCGCGCAACTGCAACCAGTCCTTTTCGCGAAACGTGCGCAGATCACGCCCGGCGAACGACAAGCGCCGGGCCTGCACTTCGGAATGCGCGCCGGTAAGTCCGGCCAAGGTACGCGAGGTGACGCTCTTGCCCGAGCCGGACTCGCCCACCAGCGCCAGGCATTCGCCGGCGGCCAGCTGAAAACTGATGCCGCGGATCACCGGTTGCGCGTGGGCGCTGAACGCCACGTGCAGGTCTTGCACGTCGAGCAGCGGCTGCGGCGGATTGACGATGGCATTCATAAGCGCTTTCCTTCGCTGCGACGCAGCAGTTCACGGCCAATGGCGGTGATGGAGATGACGGTAAAGGTGATCGCCAGCGCCGGCCACGCCACCAGCCACCACGCGTTGGCGAGAAAGTTGCGGCCGATGGCGAGCATGGTGCCCCACTCCGGCGCGGGCGGCGGCGCGCCGAAACCCAGGAAGCTCAAGGCCGCCCCAGCGGTGATGTTGCCGCCGATGCCGATGGTGGCCAGGATCAGGATCGGCTTGATCGCATTGGGCAGCACGTGTCGCCAGATCACCGCCGCGCGACCCAGGCCCAGCGTCGTCGCCGCTTCCACGTAGCCAGCACCGCGCACCACCTGGGTTTGCGCACGCACCAGGCGGGCGTAGCGCGGCACGCTGGCGATCCCGACGGCAATGATCAGGTTCAACGTGCCCTGGCCGAAAAAGGTGATGATCACCAAGGCCAGCAACAGATCCGGAAACGCCAGCAGCACGTCCACCGCACGCATCACTGCGGCGTCGAGCCAGCGCGGCCCCAGGCCTGCAACCAGGCCAAGCAAGGTGCCCAGCGCCAAACCCATGGCAGTGGCCGCCAAGCCCAGCAGCAGCGACGGACGCACGCCATGGATCAGGCGGCTGAGGACGTCGCGGCCGTTTTCGTCGGTGCCCAACCAGTACACGGCCTCGGGCGCTCGGTACGCATGGCGTGCCACAGCGTCGAGTGGATCGACCGTGGTCAGCAGGCCTGGGGCGATGGCTGCCACGATCAGCAGCAGAACGAACGCGCCGGCCAGTACCAGTCCCGGCCGCAGCCGGGTGCGCGCCCGAGGGTGATCGATGCCTGCGTCCAGCGTGCCTGCGGGTACCGGACCCAGCACCGTGAGTGATGAGCTGATTGCCATGGCGATTCTCCGTAGGGCAGGTACCGATCAAGGCGCCGGGTTGGGGATCGCGCGATGGATCTCGGCGATCTTGTCCAGCAGGGTCGGGGTGAACTCGATGTCCAGCGCACTGAAGTTGTCCTGCAACTGCGCTTCGCTGGTCTGGCCGGTCAGCACGCTGCTGACGAACGGCTGCCGGGCGACGAAGCCCAGCGCCAATTGCGCGGGGGTGTAGCCATAGTCATTGGCCAACTGCACGTAGGCGGTGATGGCGCGGCTGGCCGACTCGCTGTCGTAGCGGTTGAAGGTGCGATACACCGACGTCAGCCGCGAGCCCTGTGGTCGCGCGCCGTTCAGGTATTTGCCGGTAAGCGTGCCGAATGCCAGCGGCGAATAGGCCAGCAGCCCTACCCCTTCGCGATGGCTGAACTCCGACAGCCCGCCTTCGTACAGTCGGTTCAACAGGCTGTAGGGGTTCTGCACGCTGGCG
Source organism: Pseudomonas sp. CFBP 8771 (assembly GCF_014841695.1). Classification (NCBI taxonomy): domain Bacteria; kingdom Pseudomonadati; phylum Pseudomonadota; class Gammaproteobacteria; order Pseudomonadales; family Pseudomonadaceae; genus Pseudomonas; species Pseudomonas sp. CFBP 8771. The sequence continues at coordinate 330,099 of NZ_JACYUJ010000003.1, forward strand.
ATGCGCGGCAGCCCGCGCTGCTCGGCCTGCTGCAGAAAGCGCGCAACGCCCCAAGGGGTCTCGTTCGACACACCGATGTGACGGATCTTGCCGGCCTTGACCAGTTCACCGAGCACCTCCAGGGTCTCTTCGATGGCGACGCTGCCATTGTCCTCGACGTACGGGTATTCACGCTGGCCGAAGATGTTGGTGGTGCGGTCGGGCCAGTGCAGTTGGTAGAGGTCCAGATAATCGGTCTGCAGGCGCTTGAGACTACCGTCCAGTGCTGCGGTGATGTTGGCGCGGTCGTGGCGGGTCAGGCCGTCACGGATATGCCCGCCGGTGCCCGGCTGGCGCGGTGGGCCGATGATCTTGCTGGCCAGCACGATGTCGGCGCGGCGCCCGCTGCGCTGCAGCCAGGTGCCGATGAAGCGCTCGGTGCTGCCCCAGGTTTCGGCATGGGTCGGGGTGGGGTACATCTCTGCGGTGTCGATCAGATTGACGCCGTGCGCCAGGGCCAGGTCCAGTTGCCGATGGGCGTCCTGCTCGCTGTTCTGATGCCCCCAGGTCATGGTGCCCAGGCCCAGCAGGCTAACGTTGAGATCGGTATTGCCAAGGGTGCGATATTTCATGGTTCGAATCGGTCCGTTGCGGGCATGAAAGGTTCAGGCGCTGCGTGCGTACTGGCTGGCCGGATATGGCAGGCCCAGGTGATCGCGCAGGGTGTCGCCGCTGTACTCGTGGCGGAAAACACCGCGCTGACGCAGCAGCGGCACCACCTCATCGACGAAGATTTCGACGCCGGACGGAAACATGTCCGGCATGATGTTGAAGCCGTCGGCAGCACCGGCCAGGAACCAGTGCTCGAGGGTGTCGGCGACCTGCTCCGGGGTGCCGACCAGCAAGCGGTGGCCGACCAGAATGCGCCGCGACAATTGGCGAATGCTCAGGTTTTCCCGGCGCGCCAGGTTCAGCTGGGCTTCGAGAAACCCGTGCGAGCCGCGCTCGAAGGATGCCACCGGGCCGATCCTGTCCCAGGGCAACGGCGCATCGGGGTCCAACTCGGCGACGCTCAAGCCCACCCGCGCGGCCACCTGATACAGCAGCCCTTCTTCGCCGTAGAAATCGTTGAGGCGATCGAAACGTGCATGAGCTTCGGCCTCGGTGCTGCCGATCACCGTCGACAGCCCCGGCATGATCTTCAAGTGCGCCGGGTTGCGCCCCCATTGCCGGGCGCGGTGTTTCATCTCCTGATAGAAGCCCTGGCCGTCTTCCAGGGTGGTCTGGGTGGTGAAGATCGCATCGGCATAACGCGAGCCCAGCGCCTTGCCACCTTCGGACGAGCCGGCCTGCACCAACACCGGCCGGCCCTGGGGCGAGCGCGGCAGGTTGAGCGGACCCTTGACCGAAAAGTGTTTGCCGACGAAATCGGGCGCGTGCACCTTGGCCGGATCGGCGAAACGGCCGCTGACGGCATCGCCGATGATGGCGTCGTCCTCCCAGCTGTCCCACAGCTTGAGGGTGATGTCGATGAACTCGTCGGCGCGTGCGTAGCGATCCACGTGCAGCGGCGCACCGGCCAGGCCGAAGTTCTGCGCGGCGGCATCGCCAGCGTTGGTCACCACGTTCCACGCCGCTCGGCCGCCGCTGATATGGTCCAGCGAAGAGAAACGCCGGGCCAGGTTGAACGGGTCGTTATAGGTGGTCGATGCCGTGGCAATCACGCCGATGCGTTGCGTAGCCAGGGCCACGGCCGTCAGCAGCACCGTGGGCTCGAGGCGCCCGGCCGGGTGCTGCGCCACGTCGCCGCCCAATGCCGGACCGTCGGCGAGGAAGATCGCGTCCAGCGTGCCACGCTCGGAGATGCGCGCGATGTTGCAGTAGTACTCGGCATCCAGGTAGGCATTGGCCGGCACCTCGCCCATTCGCCAGGCGGCGGAGTGCGAGCCGAAGCCGAGGATGTTCATGCCGATGCTCATTTGCGGTTTGGGGCTCATGGCGGTTCCTTGAAGGCGGTTCAGACGGCGCTGGCTTCGTCGTGCAGAGCAGCGACCGGTTCGGATCGGGCGGCGGCGTGCTCGGCCTGCGAAGCGCGCCAGGCGGCATTCGGGCTGATGCCGTTGAGGTAGTAGTTGCCCAGCGCCCTTTCGCGGTAGATCGCCGGGTTGTGCGAGGCCAGCGTGCGCGCGTTGCGCCAGTGCCGGTCCAAGCGCCGCGACTGGCTGGTGGCCGATGCACCGCCCACCTCGAACAACAACGTGGTGGCTTCCAGTACCTGCTCCAGAACGATCTGCTGGGCTTGAAAGGCGCGCACCTCGGCCTCGGTGTAGTGGGCTTCACTGGCCTGCCCGGCGCGTTCGGCTTCGTGGACGTTCTGCAGCACCTGCGCCACCGCCAGTACCTGGGTCTGCGCGGCATAGGCCAGGCTCGACAGGCGGCCGACGACACGCTGCACCAGTGGATCGTCCTTGGGACTGGACTGGCCCGGCACACCGAAGGCACGGGTCCGGCCCTGGACGAACTCGCTGGCGTCGCGCAGCACCGCGCGGGCAATGCCGGCCAATGTCGCCAGGTGAAACAGCTGATAGAAGGCAGAAATATAGGACTCGGGACGCTGCTCGCCGGCCGCATAGCGACGCAACACGTACTCGGACGGCACCGGGACGTTGTCGAAACGCGTGGTGCCGCTGCCCGACAGGCGCTGGCCGAAACCGTCCCAATCGTCGTCGCGGCTCACGCCTGGCGCGGTGGTGGGCACCGAGACGCTGACGAAGTCTTCACCGGTCAGCGCCGACACGGCGATCCAGTCGGCGTACAGGGTGCCGGTGCAGTAGAACTTCTTGCCGTCCAGGCGCCAGCTCTGCTCACTTTCGGCCGTCAGGGTCACGCTCTGTTTGCTGGTGTCGGTGCGCTCGGCCATGGCCGCGCCCCACAGGTCACCGGCCACCACCTTGGCCAGCCAGTACGCCTGCGACTCGGCTTCATCGCGGGACAGGCGGCCTTCGACGAAGCCGAAATGCGCGCGCAGGATATGCGGCAGGTTGGAGTCCGCCTCGGCCAGCTCGATCAATAGCTCGAACAACTGCGGCAGGGTGGCGCCCGCGCCGCCCTGCTCGCTTGGCACACGCAAGGCACCAAAACCGGCCTCGCGCAGCCAGCTCACCGCTTCGAAGGCCAGTTCGCGCTGCTGTTCGCGGGCCAGTGCAGTCTCCTCGATGCGCGTGAAGATTGGCGCAAAAGGGGCACGCAGGCGGGCATAGTCCGGGGCCAGCGGGAAACCGCCGGTACGCTGTTCAACACTCATGGTCTTTTCCTTGCGTCATCGGGCTGCCTGGCAGCCGTGAAAATTCGGGTCATGCGGGCTTCACTCGCGGGTCGATCCAGTGGTTCACCAGGTCCACCACCAGGTTCACCGCCACATAGATCGCCGCTGCCAACAGGGTGATGCCCAACACCATGGGCACGTCCTTGGCATTGGCGGCATCGAGCATCAGCCGGCCGATACCCTGGCGGGAGAACAGCAGCTCCACCACCACCGCCCCGCCGAGCAGGCTGGCGAAGACGAAACCGGCCAGGGTCACCAGCGGCACCAGGGCATGGCGCAGGGCGTGGCGCAGGCGCACACCGGTCTCGGACATGCCGCGGGCGCGGGCCATGGCAATGAAAGGCTGGTCGAGAATGTCTTCCAGCTCCTGGCGCAACACCTGGGTCAGTACGGCGGCAATCGGCAGGGCCAGCGCCAGGGTCGGCAGGATCAACGACTGCCAGCTGCCCGACCCCGAAGGTGGCAGCACGTGCCAGTGAAAGGCGAACACCAGCAGCAGGAGAATGCCGATGACGAACGAGGGCGCCGACGACAACACCAGCTCAGATCCAGATACCAGCGAGCGCACCCATGGGCTGCGCTTGGCCGTGGTGATCGCACTGATGACCGACAGGATCACCGCCACCAGCGCCGCGCAGATCGACAGCTGCACGGTGGCGCCGATCTGCGCACCAATGGCGCGGGTGACCGGAATGCGCAGACGATAGGACTCGCCCAGATCGCCTTGAGCCAAGCGAGCGATATAGTGGCCGTACTGCACGATCAGCGGCTGATCGAGGCCGTATTCGGCGCGTACCCGCACGATCATCTCTGGGGTCGGCATGGATTCCGGACCGCCGAGAATGGCCAGTGCAGGGTCACCGGCACTCAGGTTGATGGCCAGAAAAGTCAGGGTCGCGGCTCCCCAGAGGACGCCGATACCAGCCAGCAGGCGCCAGAGCACCTTGCGCAGAGCAGTGTTCATTTCGCCTCCGTTTGCAGCCACAGGCTGGGCAGAAAGACCGTGTTGTGCGAGGTGTCGAAAATCACCCCGGCAAGGCGGTTCGAGTAGGCGACCAGCACATGGCTCTCGAACGAAGGCACCACCGGCACTTGTTCGGCCAGGCGCTGCTGGGCCTTGCTGTACAATCGTTCGAGACGAGCCGGGTCGTGGCTGCGTCGGGCTGCGGCCAACAGTCGATCCAGTTCGGCATCGCGAAAACGCCCGCCGTTCTGGCCGATGCGTTTTTCCGAAGTGATGGAATCGCTGTGGTACAGGATGTACAGACCGTCCGGGGTGTTGGTGTGCCAGTAACCACCGCCCATGACCTGGAAGTTGCCGGCATAACGGCGGTCGGTAACCTGGGCCAGCGGCAGCAGTTCGATGCGCAACTCGAAACCGAGCTTCTTCAGGTCCGCCTGAATCGCCACCGCAACACTGCTGGAGAAGCTCGCGCTTTCGGTTGCCAGCAGGGTCGCGCCCAGCCGCTCACCGTTGCGGGTGCGATAGCCCTGCTCGTCGCGCGCGGTCCAGCCGGCGTCGTCGAGCGAGGCGTTGGCGGCCTTGACGTCGTAGGCCAGCACATCCTTGTACATGGGGTCGTAGTAGCGCGTATTGGCGGCGAGAAAATCCGCCTTCACCCGGTATTCGCCGAACCCGATGATCCAGGCCAGGCCCTCGCGGTCGATGCCCTTGGCTACCGCGCGACGTACCCGCACGTCATCGAACGGCGCCTTTTCGACGTTGAACGTCAGGCTGCGAAACGGGTTGCCCTTGCGAATGCGGCTGCGCAGGGTCAGGTCGGTGGAGGCGCGAATGGCCTTGGCGTTCTGCGGCGGCGCGTCCAGCGTCAGGTCCGACTGCCCAGCCTGGAGTGAGGTAAAGCGGATCATCGCCTCGGGCACGAAGCTGAGCTCGATGCGATCCAGGTAGGCCTCGCCTCGATGGCGAGTCACCGGTGGCGACCAGTCGTAGCCGGGGCGACGGGTGAACACCGCACCCTGGTCGCGGGTATAGCTCTGCAGCACGAACGGCCCGGAGCCTACGGGGTGCTCGGCGATCGACTTGGGTGCTTCGAGGATCTGCTTCGGCGAAATCATCCCCAGCCAGGACTGCGCCAGCACGTCGAGAAACGGCGAATAGGGTTCGCGCAAAGTCGCCTGGAAGGTGTACTCGTCGATCACCCGACCCTGGTCATACGGTGCGATATAGGCTGCCGCCAAGGGCGACTTGGTCGCGGGATCGCGCATGTGTTCCAGGTTGATCTTCACCGCCTGGGCATTGAATTTCTCCCCGTCGCTGAAGGTCACGCCCTCGCGCAGGTGAAAGGTGTAGGTCCTGCCGTCTTCGGACACTTCCCAGGACTTTGCCAGCCAGGGCGAGACCCTGCCCTCCTCGTCCTGGTAAACCAGGCAGTCGTACAACACTCGCCCCAACCACTGCACGTTGCCATGGGAAATCGAATGTACGTCGAAGGTGCCGGTGTCGGCGGCCGTGGTCACGCGCAGCGTCCCGCCGCGCTTGCCGGGTTCCTCTTCGTGGTAGTCGGAAGCGGGGTAGCTGATCAGATCGCCATTGACGATGCCGTCGGTGCTCGGTGCCTGCGCCACCGGTGTGGCTGGCGCATCGGCAGCAGGCGAACAGGCCGAGAGCGTGAACAGCACGCCGATCAAGGCGCAGCCGAAGAAGGTCGAGGTCATGGGTCGGGCAGCCATCAGAAGTTGTAGGTCACGCCGGTGAACGCACCGAAGCCGTCCCCCGGATACAGCGCTGCAGTGTCCTGCCCCTGAGCGTTGTAGCCCGGTACGATGGCGGTCACGTAATCCTTGTCGCCAAGGTTTTTCAGGTCCACGTAGGCCTGCCACTTCTTGCTCGGCGCGTCGTATCCCAGGCGTGCGCCGAAGATCGTGTACGACGGTGCGTTGAACGTGTTGGCGTAGTCCACCGCCGTACTCGACGCGGAGCGAACGCTGACGCCGGCGTAGAAACCATTGGCGTACTGGTATTGCAGTTCGGCCTGGTAGATATGCTTGGGCAGGCCCGGTAACTCGTTCTTGCTGAAGGCAGGGTCGTGGCGGTAGTAAAAGTCGTTGAGGGTGTAGGCCTGGCGCCAGCTGAGTACATCACCGTTGCTGCCCTGCCAGAGCTTGGTGGTCAGGCCCGCTTCGATACCTTGGTGGATGGTCGGGGTGGCATTGGATGTCGAGACAATCGCCGCGCTGGTGCCGGTGGCGGCGGCAATCTGGGTGGTCAGCAACTCGTTCTTGACCCAGGAGCGGTACAGCACCAGGCTGCCGTCGAAACGCTCGGACTGGCCGCGGACACCGAATTCCACGGTGTTCGCGGTTTGTGGTACCAGCGGCTTGATGTAGTTGTTGGTCACCCCGGAGTTGGAGATCGACCACGAACTGGGCGGATCGACGGAGCGGCTGACGTTGCCGAACACTTGCAAGTTTGGGGTCAGTTCAAAACGCAGCCCCGCACGCGGTGCCAGGGACCAGTCGTCGTAGTCGTAGCGCGTGGGAAAGCCGCTGGTGTTGGGCCGATCGCTGAAAGACACGTCGATGTCGCGCTTGATCTGGATCGCCGAGACGCCGGTGGTCAGGTACAACCGATCGGTCAGGCCCAGGTCGTTGCCGACGGTGAACACATGGTCGAAGGAGCCGTCGTACTTGACGTTTTTCTGCAGGAGCCCAAGGTCCTTGTCGCCGCGATAGGTCTTGGCGCCTGCGTTCAAGTGCTCGGTGCTGGTGAAGCCCAGGGTGGTGGTGCTGTCGAGGCCGAACAGTTGGTCGTAGCGGGTGTATTTGAGCGATGCGTTGATGTCGCTCCAGTCCCAGTAGTTGGGGTTGACCGTGCTGCGACGGTTCAAGATCTGCGGATAGTCGTGGTACCCAACGCCGAATTCCAGGGTGGCGTCGTCGTCGAAGGTGTAGGTGGTCTTGCTGGCTACCCAGGTAGAGCCGCGTTTGGTCGAGTCGCCGCGGCTGGCGCGCGTGGCCGCGTTGGTCTGGGTGCTGTCGTGCTTGAGCTGGGCGCGCGTCAGCGCACCGGCGTTCTCGTGAAATTCCTCGCGGTAGCGCACGATCAGACGCGTCTGAAGTTTCGGATTGAACCGGTAGCCGAAGTTACCCACGACTCCCTTGGACTTGCTGAAGGTGTAATCCTGATAACCATCGCGTCGAGCGTTGTCGACGCTGACGAAATAGTCTGCATCACCGACCACACCGCCGGTGCGAAGGGTCTGTTTCTGCCAACCGAAACTGCCACCTTCCAGTTTGATCTGGCTGCCCGGCGCGCTGTAGCCGGTATGGGTGATGAAATTGATGCCGCCACCCAGAGACAAGGCGCCGTACTCGAAGGCATTGGCGCCACGCAGGATCTCGGTGTACTGCAAGCCCTGCCCGTCCAGCAGCTCGTACGGCGTACCGCCGGCGCCGGTCAATGCCAATCCGTCGAAGAGGAACTTGGTGCCCTCGCGGAAGTAGCCCGGTGATGCATTGGCGCCGGAGCCGCGGATGGAAATCTTGACCGCGTCGTTGCCACCGGCCGACTGCGCGTACACCCCTGGCTGGTAAGCCAGGGTGTCTTCGAGGCTGGCGGAGCGCCCTTTGTCGACCTCGGCCTGTTCGACCAGGCTGGTGCCCCCGGGCACTTCCTTGAGCTGCGCACGGGACAGCTCGACCGGTGTCGCCTTGGCGGCCCGCACAGTGACCGTTTGCAAGCGTTGCTCTGGTGTATCGGCGAAGGCAGGAGCGACAGTGAACAACAGGCAGGCACCCAGGCCTGAAGCGAATTCGGTATAGCGATAGGCGGTACTGCGCCGACTGTTCAACGACGGCGTATAGGCATGTAACTTCAAATGTGTTGCTCCCACCCAATGAATATAAGGCGAGCTTCTATTGGTATAGTCGGACTCGAGTGATGAGGTCTGCGACGCCATCGATAACGTTGTGGATTGCAGTGTTCGTGCCAATCGCCAAGTGCCCTGAACAGGGAACTTCATTGATATCAGGTAGCGGCTGGATGTTTGAAATGGCTGCAACTGCTTAATGACTGCTGTTCCAGCAACACTTATCATCGTTATGGGAGCGGGCTCTGCCCGCGAAGAAGGTCCCGCAATACACCAGACACACCGCAGCGCCCTTTTCGCGGCCGATGACCGCTCCTACCACGATGGGCAAATGACCCTGTAGGAGCGGTCCATGGCCGCGAAGGGCGCGATTCGGTATGCCTGACACACCGCAGCGCCCTTTTCGCGGCCGATGACCGCTCCTGCGCAGGCATTGAATCACCGGAAACTGTACTGCACCCCGGCATATGCGCCGAACCCATCCCCTGGGATGATTGCCCGCACATCATTGCCGCCGGCATTGAACGCCGGACTGATGGACGCCGCATACTTCTCGTCCGTCAGGTTGCGCAGGTCCAGATAGACATTCCAATCCTTCTTCGGCGAGTCCCATCCCAGGATCGCGCCCCACAGATTGTAGGAGCCGGCATCCTTGGTATTGGCAAAGTCCATCGGCGTCTTGGAAGCGTAGTAGGTGTTCACCCCCACATACACGCCATTGCTGAAGTCATAACGCAGTTCAGCCTGATAGTTATGCTTGGGAATACCCGGCAACCGATTGCTGCCGAACTGCTCGTCGTCGCGATAGAAGAAGTCGCTGTAGGTATAGGACTGACGCAGGTGCAACGCATCGCCGTCGTTCTGGTACAGCAGAGAATCCAGACCCAGCTCCACACCCTGATGAATGGTCTTGCTGGCGTTGTATTCGGAGGTCAATGCATCGGCGCTGGAAGTCGCCTCCCTGATGATCACCGAGAGCAGTTCATCCTGCACATGGGAGCGATAGAACGTCAGGTCCCAAGTGTTGTTGCCCAACTGCCCACGGGTACCGAACTCCAACGTATCGGCGATCTGCGGTTCGAGCTTCTGCCCACCGGAATTGAGCCCGGTGGCCGGCCCGGACGTGAACACCTGCGCACCGGACACGTAGGCCCACGACTGCTGCGCCTCGACCGTGCGACTGAGGTTACCGAACAGCTGCCAGTTGGGGTTGATCTGATAACGCACCCCCACCCTGGGCGCAAACTCCCAGTCGTTCTTTTCGATGGGGTTGTTGGGGTTGTCGGCCTCGCCACCCGCCGGATACGACACCTTGGCCTTGCGCTGGAACTCCACGGCGGAAAGGCCTGCGCTCAACCACAGTGTGTTGTCGATCCACTCGGTTTCATTGCTGGCGCTCAATACGGTGTCGGAGCCTTCGTACTCAGCCTTGCGCACCAATGCCCCGGACGGCAGGTTGGCGGTGATACCGGAAGGAATCCGCACCTTGGTCTTGGCGTAAGCATTCAAATGCTCGGTCCGCAGCACGTTGAACCGGGTGATGCTGTTCTTGCCGAACAGGGTATCCAGGCGGTCGTATTTCAAACTGGCGGAGTAATCGCTGAAGCCCCAGGCCGTGCGATTGACACCCTGTCGCGCGTCGATCGGGTAGTCGTGGTAGACCAGCCCCACTTCCAGATTGGAATCGTCATCGAAGGTGTACTGGGTCTTGCTGGCGACCCAGGTCGAGCCTGGCTGTTTGCGATGGGCGCGCACGTTCACGCTGGCCGGGTTGGCTTGTTCGGGGTCATCCTTGAGTTGCGCGCGGGTGATATAACCCGGCGTCTCGTTGTCGGTGGTTCGGTAGCGGTAGTACAGACGGGATTTCAACTGCGGCGAAAACTGATAGCCGACGTTGCCGACAAACCCGGCGCTCTTGCCTTGGGTCTGATCCTGAAAGCCGTCCGACGCCGAGTCAGTGAGGCTGACGTAATAGTCGAGCGGGCCCAGCACTTGCCCTGAACTGATCTGACGCTTTTGATAGCCATAGCTACCGGCCTCGTAGCGCACTTGCAAGGGCGCGGAATTGTAGCCGGTCTTGGTCACGTAGTTGATCGCACCGCCCAGATACAACGAGCCGATATCGAAAGCATTGCCGCCGCGCAGCACTTCGGTATGACTCAGGCCCAGCGGCTCGAACAGTTCGTAGGGGGTACCGCCGGGCCCGGACACCGGCAGGCCGTCGAACAGGTAGAAGATGCCGGCGCGGAAATAACCCACACCCTTGTTGATACCCGACCCACGAATGGAAATCCGTGTGCCGTCGTTGCTGCCGCCGCCCTGCGTAGCGATCACACCGGGCTGCAGAGCGAAGATATCGGTACTGGTCGACACGCGCCCCTTTTCAACCGTCGCTGAATCAACATAGTTGACCCCGCCTGCCACTTCCTTCAAAGCCGTTTCGGCGCGTTGGTTCTCGTCCAGCCTGGCACCCTGAACAACTACGGTACTGAGTTGACTGGTCGGCTTCTGCTCGGCCGATTCGCTGACTGGTGCGGCATGAAGTTGGCCGATAAACAGCAATGTCGCCCCCGCGCCCAGCGCCGACGGCAAGCGACTGCGTGCCGTGGTTGTTGCAATGACTTCCCCGTTCATTCCCTGCTCCTGCTTGACTCATATAACACCGCCCTGAAAAAAGGCGGTGCTTATTTATTGGCAACAGGGTGATAGCAGAGAGCGTGCCAGCTATTGGGCGGCTGAAACTCGTTAAAACCGTACATTAGAGCGGCCAAGTGGCCGCCAGCACACACTTGGTGATGAACGACTGCCTCGATTCGAACACTTGAAACTTCACTACAGCCCTGTCAACAAACACCTGATATCAATCATCCGTGGGAGCGGTCATCGGCCGCGAAGGCTTTACCGCAACTTGCCTGACACACCGCAGCGATCCTTTCGCGGCCGCGGACCGCTCCTACAAAAAATACAATCGTACTCATCCGTGGGAGCGGTCATCAGCCGCGAAGGCTTTACCGCAACTTACCTGACATACCGCAGCGATCCTTTCGCGGCCGGGGACCGCTCCTACAAAAAAAATACAATCGCACTCATCCGTGGGCGTGATCATCGTCCGCGAAGAATTCTTCACCTATTTATCGTGAACAATAAGCGCCTGGAGTCGTCAGCATGCCTATCGTCAATTTGGAACCCGACGCCATCGACGGCGGGCTTCACCCTTATCAAGGAGGTCAACCATGCTCACCGATTGGGAAATGTGTATCCGCCTGCTGTTGGCTGCTCTGCTCGGCAGCCTGATCGGACTCGAACGCGAGCGGCTGCTGTGGGCCGCAGGCCTGCGTACTCACATGCTGGTGTGCGTGGGCTCGTGCCTGCTCATGATCGTATCGTCGTTCGGCTTTCAGGATGCCCTGGCCATGGCGCACACCGAACTCGACCCCTCGCGGGTGGCGGCGCAGGTGGTTTCAGGTATCGGTTTCCTGGGCGCCGGCTCGATCCTGCTGCGCGGCGAAGTGATTCGCGGACTCACCACGGCGGCCAGCCTCTGGACGGTCGCCGCCATCGGCCTGTCGGTAGGCGGTGGGCTGTACGTGGTCAGCACCGCCGCCACCTTTATCATTCTGGTGATCCTGATCGCCATAAAACCCATGGAACGGGTCTACCGCAACCGCGTGCAAGTCCACGTCATTAAACTCATCGCGCCATCGCAGACCCTGTCCCTGAAAAAGGTCAACGAGGTGATGGGCAACCGCGCGGGCAAGGTCAGGCAGTTCATCGTCGAAAAAGGCAACCGTGACGACACCGACAGCATCACCATCGAACTCAAACGCACTTCAGGCGCGCAGGCCAAGCAGATACTGGAGCAACTGCTGACCATTGATGGGGTTCAGGAGGATGCTTCCAGCCAGTGATGTTCCTGGTCGTCAAGTTGCAACGGCGTGTACTCCATACCGATGCTCGGCATTGGCCTATGTTTCGCCATGACGAACGACATACAACTGCATGAAACCTACCTCGCTCAGTCAAAGACGGCCGCTGTACCGGACTTCTTGCAATTTCGTCCCGCCGCGTTCGAGCGTTCGTCGTGTTTCCGGCTCCTCTGCAAGTCCAGCAGCTTGATAAAACCTGATCGCCCGTACGTTTTCGACCAGTACCCACAGCGTGACTTTTTCATAGCCCTGCTCGGCCAGCCAGGCCAGGGCTGCCAGCCATAACCGCCGCCCCACTCCTGAGCCCCAATGCTCGGCGAGCACATACAAGGCCATCACTTCGCCTACCTGTTGAGGGTCTGCATCGTGGTCGCGGCTGGGCCCGAACGATATCCAGCCAACGACAGCGTCCGCCAACGAGGCGACCTGCACTTGCGAATCGTGCCCCGTGATGCTCTGTTCCCAGTTTGCCTGTCTCTGCAGCAAGGTCTGGTCCAGTCCGTGCAGATAAGCTTGATCCATCAAACTACGATACGCCTGCTGCCAACTGCGGATATGCACATCGGCGATCTGCGCCGCATCTTCGAATGCTGCAGGCCGCACTACGGGCCAGTTGAACACCAGCGTGTCACACACCCCGAAGACATCCGATCGACGATCACCGACCAGGGTGCGAACCAGGCGAAACCCGGCCGACTCCGCGAGCCGGCGGCTGGCGGCGTTGGCTGAAGACGTCGTCAGGTACACACGTGTTCCAGGCAACTGGGCAATCAGTGCCGTCAATGCTTCGCGCATCAAACCCCGGCCCTGCAACGATTGGTTCGCCCAGTAGCCTATTTCGTGGGAGCCATCGGCCTTGGGGGTGAAGCCGATACACCCCACCAGTTGCTGCGGGTGCTCGCGAGTCAGCAGGAAGAACTTTTTCTCCGCATCGTGGCGGACGAAATCGCTCTGCGCTCGCTGCAGGGTGTCCAGCGTATCGGTCAGCTCCCAGCGGGGCCGGCTCCAAACCAGAAACAGACGATGGGTTTCGTAACTCGCGTTCAAGGCATCCGCCAAGAGCTGTGCCAGGGCAACATTCGGGGCGACTATTTCAAGACGTGGCGTCAGCAGCGGCGTCTGCACATCCATGAACTGAACCTTGCCCTGCCCGCTTTGTAGTTCAAACGCTTTGAATTCCGTTTCCTGCATGTGATCGCCTCGTCCTGGATCGGTCCGCGTAACGTCCGTGTGAGTGGTGCACCAAAGCCATTCGGCGCCCGATGCGCCATGCAGAATCGGTCAATCAAAACCGAAACGCAACGCCAGTGGTGACATTGAACGCATCTCCCGGGTAGAAATTGGGCGAATCCTGCCCGCGGGCGTCGTAGGTGGTGTTGGCTGCGGTGGCGTAGCGTTCGTCGGTCAGGTTGCGCATGTCCAGGAACACGTCCCAGCGTTTGCTCGGGGCTTCGAAGCCTACGCGGGCGCCGAGAATGGTGTAGGACGGTGCGCTGAAACTGTTGGCGTAGTCGACGAAATAGCTAGAGGCCGAACGCAGGTTGAGCTGGGCGTAAAAGCCTCCGGCCTGCTGGTACTGAAGCTCGGCCTGGTACACGTGGCGTGGCAGGCTGGGCAGTTCGTTGCCGCCGAAGGTGTTGTCGTGACGGTAGTAGAAATCGTTGAACGTGTAGGCTTGGCGCAGGTTCAGCGTATCGCCGTTGTCGCCTTCCCACAGCAGTGCATTCAAGCCCGCCTCGACGCCTTGGTGAATGGTTGGGCTGGCGTTGGACGAAGCCACCAGTTGGTCTTGATTGGCCGAGGCCTGACGCACCACCACGGACAGAATCTCGTCATCGATCCACGAGCGATAGAAGGTCAGGCTGCCATCGAAAATCCCGGCACTGGCACGCACGCCCAGCTCGGCCGTGGTGGCCTTCTGTGGTTTGACGTCGCGTATGAACGGCGAGCCGGTGCTGCCCAGCTGCCAGGTCACGGGCGGGTCGATGGAGCGGCTGACGTTGCCGAACAGCTGGATATCTGGAGTCAGTTCATACCGCAGCCCCAGCCGCGGCGCGGTGTCCCATTCGGAGTAGTTCACGCCATCGGGAAACTCGCTGGTGTTCACCCCGGTGGTGTATTCGATCTCGGCCTTGCGCTTGATGTTGATGAACGAAAGCCCCGTGGACAGCCAGGTTCTGTCGTTGAGCTGCAACTCGTTGCCCAGCGCCAGCACGCTGTCGCGCGAGCCGGTGTACTTTGTGTACTGCAACAGTTGCCCGGTGCTGCGGCTGTGGGATTTGACATCGCCCAGGTAGGCCAGGGTATTGCTGAAGGTGATGCTGCTGTCGCTGGGCAGGCCGAACAGCTCATCATGGGCGCGGCGATAGCGCAGCACTACGCTGGTGTCCTTCGAGCGCCAGTCCTGCGGCGAAACCGAATAACGCCAGCCGTTGAGCAACGGGTAGTCGTTGTACCCCAGGCCCACTTCAAGGGTCGAGTCGTCGTCGAACCTGTAGGTGGTGTTGCTGCCCAGCAAGGTGGTGCCGTCCTTCTTGCGACCAGTGGGGACGTCGTTGCTGCGCGGATTGTGCTTGAGCTGGGCTCGGGTCAGGGTGTTGCCATTGGTGAGCTGTTCTTCGCGGTAGCGCAGGAAGAAACGCGTTTCCAGTTTGGGGCTGAACACATGGCCGAAGTTGGCGATCAGGTCGCGGCCCTTGTTGGCCGTATTGTCTTGATAGCCGTCGCGTTCGTTGTGCAGCACGCTGACGTAGTAGTCGCTGTCGCCGACCACGCCACCGGTACTCAGTTGCTGCTTGCGGTAGCCAAAACTGCCGACTTCGAACCGTGCGTAGTTGCCTGGGGACGTGCGTCCGGTACGGCTGACGAAGTTGATCGCGCCACCCAGCGACAGCGCCGTGTGCTTGAAGGCGTTGGCGCCGTACAGCACTTCGGTGTGATCGACTGCGGCCATGTTCAGCAGGTCTTCCTGAGTGCCGCCCGGCCCGGTGATCGGCAGTCCGTCGTAGAGGAATTTGATGCCCAGGGCATACCCCTGATAGAAGGTATTCAAACCCGAACCGCGAATCGAAATCTTGTTGGCACCGGTGCCGCTGCTGGCCTGCGCGAACACCCCCGGTTGTAGCGCAAGTACGTCTTCGGCATTGGAGGCACGGCCTTTCTCGACCTCTTTCATGTCGACGACTGCGGTGGTACCGGGAGTCTTGTCCAGTTCGACCTTGGCCTTTTGCGCCTCGCTGCGCGCCGCGCCCGTCACCACCACCGTGGACAGCTGCGTATCCTCCGCGTGGGCCAGACCCAAACTGGTGGCGGTGAACAATGCCACGCTGCTCGATACAAAAGCACGATATGAACCACTGGGCTTGCGGCCCGATGTTGAACCCATGAATGAAGCTCCTGAACGCTACGAAAAGAGAAGGAGCCTCTATTCGTATAGTCGCGCTCGCAGGGGGCTTCAGCAGCTATCGTGCCAAAGGTAAAACCCCATAGGCTGGGCTCGCGATAGCAGCGCAGCGATCGTTATCGTGCAACCTGTCCTTCTGCTGTTGGCTCAGCGACAGTACCGGCGGTGCAAAGGGATCGGTCGGGACACATGCGGCACCAGAACACCACTTGACCCTCATGCAATTGATTCAGAAAATCCTCCCAAAAAGGGAGATCCGCATTTATCATGAGAGTCATTGCCAAGCGAACATTGCGGGAATTCTGGGAGCGGAGCGGACACGGTGACGCGCAACGGCCGTTGATTGAGTGGCACAATCTCATGATCAACGCCAACTGGCTTACCCCTCAGGCGCTAAAAGCTGAGATCGGCACAGCGAGCATCATCAAAGCAGGCAGGGTCGTTTTCAACATAGCAGGCAACAAATATCGCTTGGTCGTAGCGATCGACTACAACCACCAGATTGCATGGTTAAAGTTCGTTGGCACTCATGCCCAGTATGACCAGATCGACGTGGAGACCATCTGATGAATCTGAAACCCATCCGTAACGAGACAGACCTTCAGAAGGCATTTGTTCGCATGGAGGAGCTGTGGGGTGCGCAGCCCGGTACTGCTAGTGCCGACGAATTGGAAGTCCTCGCGATACTTATCGAGAAATACGAGGACCAGCATTACCCTATCGGCCCGTCCAATCCTATCGAAGCGATAAAATTTCGAATGGACCAGCTAGGACTGAGTATGCGCGATCTGGAGCCCTTCATCGGGTCGAGTGGGCGTGTGTCTGAGGTATTGAACGCCAAACGCTCCTTGAGTCTTGCGATGATCAAGCGCCTGCATGTCGGGATGAACATTCCCTACGAAAGCCTACTGGGCTAGCCTTTCTTCAGTCGAATGTTACTGGCTTCGAATCGCATATTCGTAGCCCAAGAAAAAGCCCGCGATGACCAGGTCAGCGCGGGCTTTTCTATAACCGTGGTATTGCGGGCGGTTGATTAGACCGCAGCAACAACCTTGGCAGGTGGCTGAGTGCGACGACCCAGTACACCGGCACCGGCCGATACCAGACCCGAGATCACCAAGGTGATCAGCAGGATCCAGGCGCCTTGCGAAACACGCTTGGCAGCCACTTCGGCAGCTTCACGGGCTTTCTGCTCGGCCTGAGCCTTCAGCTCTTGATACTTGGCGTAAGCCTGACGATAGCTGGCCTGAGCCTGATCGACGATCTGGTTGGCTTCGGCGTCGGTCTTGTTGCCACGAGCCTTGATCAGGTTGACCAGTGCTTGACGGTCGGCAGCATCCCAAGCCTGGTCACCCTTGGCCTTGATGCGGTCCATCAGACCACCCAACTGGTTGTCGGCTTGCTGAGGATTCTCGGCGCTGCGCTGAGCAGTGTTCTGAGCATCCTGCTGAGTAGCCTGAGCTTCCTGCTTGACGTTGTCCGGGTTCAGTTCGGCTTTGCCGGTCTGACGCATGGCCAACTCGATTTCACCCTGGATATCGTCCAGGTTGAAGTCGATGCCCTGTGCGCGCAGCTGATCCTGGATCTTGTCGCCCAGCGCTGGAGCTACTTGGGCGATACCGCTGCCCAGCGCCGACATACCGCTGCCAGCCAGGTTCAGGCCACCACGGACGACGCCAGTGACTGCACTGGACACCAAGTAGACGGTGATCAGCGAAACGCTTGCCCATACCAGCAGACCATGGAACGCGCCTTCGCGCTGTGCCAGACGACCTGCAGCCCAACCACCTACGAACAACGAAATGACAGCGCTGACAACCACCCAGATGCCGGCACCGGTACCGATCCCGGACAGCGGATTGGCTTCCTGCATCGGATCGATGGTGGCCGTACCGATGGCCGTGCCCAGCAGGTTCAACAACAGCGAAACAACCATGGCCAGTACCACACCGGCCAGAATGGCACTCCACGAAATTCGCTTGAGCAACGGCGCGGTCGTGGCGTGGTCATGGTAGACCGGGGTGGTGTAGCCGTCTGGAGCGATACGGTCATCGCGGATCATGATGGTAGTCCTTGGGGTCAATGGCAGAGCGGGTACGAGCACCCGCTTACTGCAATGACCCAGGCGCAAGTGAAAAAGTTTGAAAAAAACCCTGAATATCTTTTTACGTACGAATGTGCCATATCCTTCGCCATCGGTAGCCTGCCACCTTTGCGCTGAGTACTATGCCGCCACAAGCCCTTCAATTTTCACGTATTGCAGCCCCGAGCACATGATGAGCACAGACCTGGACACGCTGTTCGACCGTACCGGCACCAGCAGCACCAAATGGAGCCGCTACCCGGAAGACGTACTGCCCATGTGGGTGGCGGACATGGATTTCGCTGCGCCACCGGCAGTCATCGAACGGCTGCAGGCGCGGCTGGCGCACCCTGTCCTGGGTTACAGCATGCCGTCCGAAGCGCTGCGTCAGGTGCTGGTCGATTACCTGCGCGATCACTATGACTGGCAGGTGCAGACGCAGGACATCGTGGTCCTGCCGGGCGTGGTGCCGGGGGTCAACATGGCCCTGCATGGTCTGGTGGCCGAAGGCGCCGGCGTGGTGGTGCATACGCCAAACTACCCGCCGCTGCGCGAAGCGGCCAAGCACTGGAAGATGCGCAGCATCGAAGTCCCGCTGACCGTCGATGCGCAAGGTGAATGGTCCTGCGACCCGCACCGCCTGCAACAGGCGCTGGGCGACAGCGCGGCGTTCATCCTCAGCAATCCACACAATCCGCTGGGCAAGACTTATTCGCGCGACGAGCTGCAGGCCATCGCCGACACCTGTGTAGCGCAGAATGTGCTGATCATCAGCGACGAGATCCATGCCGACCTGCAGTTCGACGGCCGCCGCCATGTCCCGATTGCCTCGCTGTCGCCTGAGGTCGCCCAGCGCACCATCACCCTCATGTCAGCCAGCAAGACGTATAACGTCGCTGGGTTGAAGACGGCCTTCGCAGTGATTCAGAATGCTGAATTGCGCGCGCGCTTCGATGCTGCGCGGGTGGGCATGGTCGACAGCGTCAACCCGCTGGGCATGGAGGCTACCCACGCCGCGTATGCGCAGCCAGGCGAGTGGCTGCAGCAGCTGAAAACCTACCTGCAGGACAACCGCGACTATCTGCTAGAAACGATTCGCGCGCGCCTGCCGGGCATCGTCGTCCATGCGCCGCAAAGTACCTACCTGGCCTGGCTGGACTGCTCGGCCCTGGGCCTGGAAAACCCGCAGCGCTTTTTCCTTCAGCAGGCGCGCGTGGGGTTGAGCGCCGGCACGGATTTCGGTGCAGGCCTGGAACAGTTCGTGCGGCTCAATTTCGGCTGCCCGCGCTCGCTGCTGACCGAAGGCCTCGCCCGCATCGAACGCAGCCTGCAAAACCGCCCCCTGTAGCAGCGGCGCGAGCCGCGTCCGGCTTCAACCCATTCACCCAGACACACCGCAGGCACCGCCGACGCGGCTCGCGCCGCTGCTACACGCACAGCAGCCGCATCCGCACCCGACGCACCCCCTGTAGCAGCGGCGCGAGCCGCGTCCGGCTTCAACCCATTCACCCAGACACACCGCAGGTACCGCCGACGCGGCTCGCGCCGCTGCTACACGCACAGCAGCCGCATCCGCACCCGACGCACCCCCTGTAGCAGCGGCGCGAGCCGCGTCCGGCCTCGACGCGTTCACCCAGACACACCGCAGGCACCGCCGACGCGGCTCGCGCCGCTGCTACACGCACAGCAGCCGCATCCGCACCCGACGCACCCCCTGTAGCAGCGGCGCAAGCCGCGTCCGGCTTCAACGCGTTTACCCAGACACACCGCAGCACCGCCGGGGCGGATACCGCATATCCAATGCATTGGCGAGCGCGGCGCCCGAGGCGGTGTTGTCGAACACACACCAGACCTCGGCGTCTGCGGCGGCCTCAGCCAGAGTCACGCGCAAGCGTGAGAGATACTCGGCGTCGTACGCGTCGTGGTAGATGCGCGGCGAGCCATGCAGCCGCCAATATCGGAAGCCACGCCAGCCACCGGGGGTGGGATCGGTGGCTATACGGGAAGGATCGACAGCCGCCTGCGCAATACGCTGCGCCTGCAGCAGCGTCTCGGCCTCGACCCAGGAAGGATGACGAGGCTCGACCACCACCGGCCCGACAAATCGCTCGCGCAGGCAACTGAAAAAGTCCTCGGCAACCTGAGCGTCGAACACCAGCGAAGGCGGCAACTGCACCAGCAGGCAACCGAGTTTGTCGCCAAGCTGTCCGCACTGCGCCAGGAATTCGTCCAAGGCCACAGCGCACTCTTCAAGCCGCTGCAAATGAGTGATCTGTTTCGGTACCTTGACCGAGAAGCGGAAATCATCGGGCACCGAAGCCGCCCATCGCGCATAAGTCTGCGGCCGGTGCGGACGGTAGAACGAGCTGTTGATCTCGACACAGCTCAACTTCGACGCGTAGCGCTGCAGATGGGTACCGTCAGCCGCGAAGCGCTCGGCATGTTCGCGTGACAGGCTCCAGCCGGCGCAGCCTACCCGTATGGAGTGACTGTTCAAAACAGCACCCCGCCCGCCTCGCGCATGAAAATCTCGACGGTTTTGGGCCCGACACCCTCGAACGCTTCCAGCTTGCGTTCGAAGTCACGGCGATCCGTGCTTGCCGCGCGCATCCCACCGATCGTACCGTCATACTCGGCTTGCAGTTTTTTCGCCAAGGCGCTCAAGCGCGTTGCGGTACTTTCGTCATAGCGCACGTAATGCGCCTCGCCCAGCATGGCCACCAATTCGCGGTGCGTGCAATTGCTCAGCTTGCGGGGCGTGTCGCGGTTATGTTTGTCGACCAGCACCCGATAGGCCTCCACGGCAATGTCCGCCTGGATCCGCTTGCCCATCAGAAAGCTGGCCAACAACCATTTGAACAGGCCGTGTTGCTCGTTGATGTCGATACCCAGTTCATGGGCGGTAACGTGCTTGCTCATCGGCTGGGTCCCCCATCGGCGTCATGCAGGTAAGGTTAGGTAGACGCTGGCCACGGCCGACAGGTTCGATCCGCCTGCATGCCAGTCGACCCCAGCCAGCGCCCGCGAACGGCGCCGCGACGCGCGGACCGTGCCGTCCCGCTCATTCGCCGCTACAATGGCGGCCTTGACCGTGATGACTCAGACCAGAAAAACATGTCCCTGCCCAAGCACCACCTCGAACTGCTCAGCCCTGCACGCGACGTCGCCATCGCCCGCGAAGCCATCCTGCACGGCGCCGATGCCATCTACATAGGCGGCCCCAGCTTCGGCGCGCGTCACAACGCCAGCAACGAGCTGAGCGACATCGCCGAGTTGGTGACCTTCGCTCGCCGCTATCATGCGCGGGTGTTCACCACGCTCAACACCATCCTGCACGACAACGAACTGGAGCCGGCCCGCAAGCTGATCCACCAGCTGTACGACGCCGGGGTGGACGCCTTGATCGTGCAGGACCTGGGCGTCATGGAACTGGACATCCCGCCAATCGAGCTGCACGCCAGCACCCAGACCGACATCCGTACCCTGGCTCGGGCCAGGTTTCTCGACCAGGCCGGGTTCTCCCAACTGGTGCTGGCACGCGAACTGGACCTGAGCGAAATCCGCGCGATCGCCGCAGAAACCGACGCGGCCATCGAGTTCTTCATTCACGGTGCCCTGTGCGTGGCCTTCTCCGGTCAATGCAACATCTCCCATGCACACACCGGGCGCAGCGCCAACCGTGGCGACTGCTCCCAGGCCTGTCGCCTGCCCTACACCCTCAAGGATGACCAGGGTCGCGTGGTGGCTTATGAAAAACACCTGCTGTCCATGAAAGACAACAACCAGAGCGCCAACATTCGTGCGCTGGTCGAAGCCGGCGTGCGTTCGTTCAAGATCGAGGGCCGCTACAAGGACATGGGCTATGTGAAGAACATCACTGCCTACTACCGCCAGCGCCTGGACGACGTATTGGAAGACCGCCCGGACCTGGCACGCGCCTCCAGCGGCCGCACTGCGCACTTTTTCGTACCAGACCCGGACAAGACTTTTCACCGCGGCAGCACCGATTATTTCGTCAGCGAACGCAAGATCGACATCGGCGCGTTCGACTCGCCGACCTTCACCGGCCTGCCGGTGGGGCTGGTGGAGAAAGTCGGCAAGCGCGACATGCTGGTGGTCAGCGAGCAGCCACTGTCCAACGGCGACGGTCTGAACGTGCTGGTCAAGCGCGAAGTCGTGGGTTTTCGCGCCAACATCGCCGAGCTCAAGGGCGAGTTCGAAGAGGACGGCCACAAGCGCTACCGCTATCGGGTCGAGCCCAATGAGATGCCTGCAGGGTTGTTCCAGCTAAGGCCCAATCACCCGCTCAACCGCAACCTGGACCACAACTGGCAGCAGGCACTGCAGAAGACGTCCGCCGAGCGACGCATCGGCCTGGCCTGGCTCGCACAGCTGACCGAGCAGCGCCTGCAACTGACTGCCACCAGCGAGGAAGGCGTGCGCGTGGACGTCACGCTGGAAGGCCCGTTCGGCCCAGCCAACAAGCCTGAGCAGGCCTTGGAGCAGCTGCATGATCTGCTGGGTCAACTGGGCACCACCCAGTACCATGCGACGGCCATCGAACTGGATGCGCCGCAGGCGTTCTTCATTCCCAACTCGCAGCTCAAGGCGTTGCGCCGCGAGGCCATCGAGGCACTGACGGCCGCGCGTGTCCAGGCCCATCCTCGTGGCAGCCGCAAGGCCGAAACGACACCGCCGCCGGTTTATCCGGAATCGCACCTGTCGTTCCTGGCCAACGTGTACAACCAGAAGGCCCGCGACTTCTACCTTCGGCACGGGGTCGAGCTGATCGATGCCGCGTACGAGGCCCATGAAGAGCTGGGCGAAGTGCCGGTGATGATCACCAAGCACTGCCTGCGCTTCTCCTTCAACCTGTGCCCCAAACAGGCCAAGGGGGTGACAGGTGTGAAAACCAAGGTCGCGCCCATGCAGTTGATTCACGGCGATGAAGTGTTGACGCTCAAGTTCGACTGCAAGCCGTGCGAGATGCACGTGATCGGCAAGATGAAGGGGCATATCCTCGACCTGCCGTTGCCGGGTAGCGGAGTCCATGTGGTCGGTCAGATCAGCCCGCAGGACTTGATGAAGACCATCCGCCGCGCCCCGCATTGACAGTGCTTCGACTGCGCGCACTCTGGCCAAGCCGCCAGCCGATCAACGCTCGAGAAAAATGGCGCGCCTGCATTGGCGCGGCACTGGGCGTGCTGGTGGTCTGCACCGTAGCGGCGCTGGGCCTGCAAGGACACTGGGCTGCCGAACATGGCGCGTTGGGCCTGGCCATCGTGGCGCCCATCGGCGCCAGCGCGGTGCTGGTGTTTGCCCTTCCCGCAAGCCCCCTGGCCCAGCCTTGGTCGGTGGCGGGCGGCAACACCCTGAGCGCGCTGGTGGGCATTGCTTGCGTCAAGTGGATCCCCGATCCCACGTTCGCTGGGGCCCTTGCAGTTGGCCTGGCGATCGCACTGATGCTCGCGGCCCGCTGCCTGCATCCACCCGGCGGCGCGGCGGCGCTGCTCATGGTCGTGATGGGCTGCGAGCAGTTCACCTACGCGGTGAATCCGGTGCTGATCGATTCGCTGCTGCTGGTCGCCGCCGGGCTGATCTACAACAACCTGACACGTCGGCCATGGCCCCATGTACCCGCCACCAGCACGCCGTCCAGCCCCAGCCGTTTCAGCCATGCTGACCTGGACGCCGCACTGGTGCACTACAACCAGGTGCTAGACGTCGATCGCAACGATCTGCAGGCACTGCTCGAGCACGCCGAGGCATCGGCGTACCAGCGCAACATGGGTGAGCTGCGCTGCGCCGAAGTCATGAGTCGCGAACCGATCACCGCACGCCAGGAAATGCCGCTGCGCGATGCCTGGGCGCTGATGCGCAAACACAAGATCAAGGCACTGCCGGTTATCGACCGACAGCGTCATCTGCTGGGCATTGTCACAGTGGCCGATTTCATGCAGCAACTGGATCTGGATGCCCATGACGGTGTGGCCTGGCACCTGCGCGCCCTTCTGCGACCCCGCCGGAATCAGCCGACGACGAGCATCGTCGGGCAGATCATGACGCGTTCAGTGCGCGTAGCCAGCGCGGACCGCCTGCTGACCGAGCTGGTGCCGGTGTTCTCGGAAAATGGCCATCGGCACATCCCCATCATCGACAGCGAACGCCATCTGGTCGGCATCATCACCCAATCCGATCTGATCCGCGCTCTGTATCGGGCCGTGAGGGCCTAGCGCACGACGCCTTCGGTCACTTCGATGTCGGTCAGCCCCATGCGCGCCGCCTGCTCGAGAACCTGCTCGTCGGTGTCCTCTGCAGTGGGCATCACCAAGCTGTTTTCGCCGTCGCCGAAATGCAATTGCAACAGATGCATCACGATACTGTGAAGACTCTGTTCGACCTCGTCCGGTGGGGTCCAGCTGCGCGGGGCGCCGTTGAACAGGTATCGCACGGTTGCAGTTGCCATTGGCCAAATCCTCTCGATGGTGGGCGCGAGCCCGTTCTGGAAGGCCGCAAAGGGTCGGTCCTGAAGGAAATGACTGGGGTGATGCGCCAGCGTTCCATCCGACCCAAAGCGTACCAGACGCGGATTGTCTTGAACGTCTGCGGCCAAGTGCTTTCAGAAAACAGAACCGGGCAATGCGATGCGTTGCGTCCCTATACCTGCTGGAGAAGTTTGCATGAAGATCTTGATGGTTCTGACGTCCCACGATCAACTGGGCGATACCGGCAAGAAAACCGGCTTCTGGCTGGAAGAATTCGCCGCACCCTACTATGCCTTCGTCGATGCAGGCGCCGAAGTGACCCTGGTCTCGCCCAAGGGTGGCCAGCCACCGCTGGACCCCAAGAGCGACGAGCCGGATGCGCAGACCGACGCCACCCGCCGCTTCGCTCAGGATACGCAGGCTCAAAAAGTCCTGGCGGATACCTTTCCCCTTGGCGAGGCTGACCCGTACGACTTCGATGCCGTGTTCTACCCAGGCGGCCACGGGCCACTGTGGGACCTGGCCGAAGACACCGACTCGAAGACCATCATCGAAGCCTTCTACGCCGCCAACAAACCCGTTGCAGCTGTGTGCCATGCACCTGGGGTGTTCAAGAACGTCAAGTCGCCGGACGGCGATTCCATCGTCAAGGGCAAGAAGGTCACCGGCTTCACCAACTCCGAAGAAGATGCCGTCGGTTTGACGGACGTCGTGCCGTTCCTGGTTGAAGATATGCTCAAGGCCAATGGCGGCGAGTATTCCAAAGGGCCGGATTGGGGCAGCTACGTGGTCGAAGACGGTCACCTGATCACTGGCCAGAACCCTGCGTCTTCCGAAGCCGCCGCCCAGGCGCTGATCAAGCGCCTGCAACAGGAAGAAAGCGCCTGATTGGAGCATTCTCGATACCCAGCGTTGTTCTTTTCGCGGGCAGAGCCCGCTCCCACACACGGGCTCATCCCCTGTGGGAGCGGACTCTGCCCGCGAAGCTTTACACGGTCTATCTGACGCACCGCTGCGCCTTACTTGCAGCTGGGGCGGTTAGACGCACCTCGCCATAACGATTTCCAATATTCACGTTATATCGTAACATTAGCATCCCGATTTATTTTTGGATGCATGCCCATGGCCGACGCCGCCGCTTCACCACCCTTCCCCGGCTCGCTTTCCACTGCCTCGACCCAGGCGGTGTCACGCACCCGCATGCTCGCGATCGACGCATTGCGTGGACTGGTCATGCTTTTCATGCTCGTCGACCATGTCCGGGAAACCTTCTTCCTCCACGTGCAAGTCAGCGACCCCATGGACCCGCTGAACACCCCTCCCGAACTGTTCTTCACCCGTATCAGCAGCATGGTCTGCGCGCCCGTGTTCGTCTTTCTCACCGGCCTTTCCGCCTGGCTGTATGGGCAATCCCACAGTTCGCGGGAGGTCTCGATATTTCTCCTCAAGCGCGGCTTGTTCCTGGTCTTCCTCGAACTTACCTTGGTCAACTTCGCCTGGAACGCAACCCTGGTGCCCACTACTTTGTGGCTGCAAGTGATCTGGGCCATCGGCCTGAGCATGATCGCACTGGCGGCACTCATTCACATGCCGCGCACCGCACTGGCGATCGTGGGCGCGGTCATCGTCGCCGGACACAATCTGCTGGACGGCATCGTCCTGACCGCCGACTCGCCGTTCTTCGAGATCTGGTCGATCCTGCACCAGCGCGCGTTCCTGGAAATCACCGAATACACCCGCGCCCGCACCACCTACCCCATCCTTCCGTGGATCGGCCTGATCGCCCTGGGCTACTGCGCCGGCCCTTGGTTCGCCCGCGGCGCCGACCCGGCACGACGCCAGCGCCTGCTGCTCAATTGGGGGATTGGCCTGATCCTGGGCTTCATCGCCATTCGCTATCTCAACGGCTACGGCGAAAAACCCTGGAGCGTGCTGGACGACAACGTGCGTACCTTCATGAGCTTCATGTCGCTGACCAAATACCCGCCGTCGCTGCTGTACCTGATGCCCACCATGGGCGCAGGCTTGCTGCTGCTTGCATTGTTCCAGCGCCTCGAAGGCCGACAAGTGCTCAAGGTGCCGTCGCGCTACGGTGGCGCACCAATGTTTTTCTACGTACTGCACCTGCTGGTGCTCAAGGCGATGTACCTGCTCGCCGTGCAGATCTGGGGTTTGAACCAGGGCAAGTACTACGGTTTCGACAGCCTGGGCGGAATCTGGCTGTGGACTGCGGTGCTGGCCATTGCCCTGTACTTTCCCACTCGTTGGTTCGCGCAGCTCAAACAGCGTCGGCGCGACATCGGCTGGCTGAAGTACTTCTGAGCGCGTTCGAGTCGCGCCTGCGTTACCGCTTGAACCGGGTAGACGACCGCTGATCGCCACCCTGCTCTCTTGCGCCGATATTTGAACGCATGGATGCACTTTAACGACTCTGGAGCAGTCCGACGGGAAGGCGTGGTATCACTATCACAATGATGTCAAAATGACATCGAGTGACATGAGGTCGCCGTTTCTCGTCCTTGTCTGGGTCCTTCACATGCTCGCAGCTGTCCCTGAAAAAGATTCAAAGCACACCGCTCTTCAAGGTCTGGTTCAGGCGGCAGCGGCCATCACACACTGTTGCGGCGCCCTGCTCATCGAAGGCGCACCCGGCGCCTGGCACGTGACTGCCGCCTGCGGCACGACGCGCGAAGTGCCGGTCGATGCCGCCACCGAGTCCTGGCTGCGCATGCTGATGTCCTACGGCGACGTGGTCGACATCGGCGACGGCTCGCCTTTCATCCATTCGATCCCGGATTTTCTCGGTTCGCTGGCGGACACCTACCGCGTGTGCATCGCCGTCAAAGACCACAGCGACGCGCTCGTCGGCATCGTTCTGCTGGCGCTGACGCCACCGTTCAAGTTGCTCAGCGCCGCCCAGATCTACGCACTCAAGACTCACTCCGTTGCTCTCTACCACTCGGCGCCGTCCCTGCCGGTGGCCGCCAGTACCGGTCCTGCCGGAGTGATCGAGCGTCTGCGCCTGCTCGAATCGGTGGTCGTTCATGCCAAAGATGCGATCCTGATCACCGAGGCCGAGCCGATCGACCAGCCCGGCCCGCGGATCGTCTACTGCAACCCGGCCTTCCTGGCCACCACCGGGTTCAGCCTGAAAGAAATCGTCGGCAAGACGCCGCGTATCCTGCAGTGCGAGGAAACCGATCGCGGCACCCTGGATCAGATCCGCAGCGCCCTGTCCACGTGGCAGCCGATCGAAGTCGAACTGATCAACACGCGCCGTGACGGTACCCGCTTCTGGGTGCAGCTGAGCATCGTGCCGGTGGCCAACGAAAAAGGCTGGTTCACCCATTGGGTGTCCGTGCAGCGTGACATCACCGAGCGCAAGGAAGCCGAAGAAAGCCTCAAGCAGGCGCAGATCGACCGCGAGGAACAGGTAGCGCTGCGCTCGCGCCTGGTGGAGCGTGAACGAATCCAGGAAGAGCTGACCTACGCCGCCTTCCACGACGACCTGACCCGGCTGAAGAACCGCGCCTACTTCATGGCCAAGATTCAGGAAGTGTTCAACCTTGACCATGCCGAGCGCGAAGCGGCAGTGCTGTACATGGACCTGGATCGCTTCAAATACATCAACGACGGCATGGGCCACCGTGCCGGTGACATCCTCTTGCAGATCGTGGCGCAGCGGCTGGAGTCCTGCCTGAACGGCAACGCCGTGCTGGCGCGCATCGGCGGTGACGAGTTCGCCATCCTCCACACCGGCAATGACTCCAAGCACGCTGCGATAGAGACCGCGCAACGGGTCATCCAGGCGCTTGGAGTTGCCGTCGACGTCGAGGGCCAGGCGATCTTCACCTCCTGCAGCGTCGGCATCGTCACACTCGACGCCGCTCACACCAGCGCCGAAGACCTCGTCCGCGATGCCGACGTCGCCATGTACGCGGCAAAGAAACAAGGCCAAGGCAAATGGACCTTGTTCGACCTGTCCATGCGCCAGGCGGCGGTCGATTTGCTGCTGATGCGCAACGCGCTCAAGCACGCCTTGGCGCGAGAAGAGTTCTACCTGGTCTACCAGCCAATTTTTGCCGCCCGCTCGCGCCGCATCGAAGGCGTGGAAGCGCTGGTCCGCTGGCAGCACCCCGTGCTCGGCAACGTGCCGCCCGACGTGTTCATCGCAGTGGCGGAAGACATCGGCATCATTCATGAAATGGGCCGCTGGGTCATGCAGACCGCCTGTGCCGAGCTCAAGCGCTGGAACGCCAATGCGGCCTGCACACTGAAGCTCAACGTCAACGTCTCGGGTGCCGAGCTCAACCATGTCGGGTTCGTGGCAAAGGTCGCGGAAATACTGAAGGACACCTCCTTCAGCGCCCACAACCTGCAGATCGAAATCACTGAATCGGTCTTCCTCAACGAACCGGAAACCGTGGCGATCGCCCTCGCCGACCTGCGCGAGCTGGGCGTACACATCGCGTTGGATGACTTCGGTACCGGCTACAGCTCGCTGGGCTACATCGACCGCTACCCGATCGACTCGATCAAGATCGACCGCTCGTTCGTCACGCGCATGATGACCCACAGACGCACCATCGCCATCGTCACCAGCATCCTGTCGCTGGGCAGCGCCTTGGATGTCGACATCGTCGCCGAAGGCGTGGAAACCCAGGACCAGCTGGACCGGCTGCAGGCATTGGGCTGCCCGTTCGTCCAGGGTTACCTGCTCAGCCCACCGCTGCGCGGCGAGGAAATGAAGCAGCTGATGGCAGCGCGCAACGATACCTGAAAGCTACCGCGCGCCTGATCACATCAGGCGCGCGGCGGTGGAGGCATGTTCGCAGGTGGATAGCTTTTGAAAACGGATCGAGGCTAAGCTGCGCGCTCTACGGAAGGAGTCTGGAATGAAAACACTGTCTGCACTATTGATCTTGGGCGTACTGAGCGGCTGTGCCTCCTACAGCGACCAAGGCACCGGCGAAGGCGGTCGCGAGATCGGCAGCAAGGGCTACACAGTGCGCTGTGACGCCACGCCCGCCAATCAACCTGGCTGCTATTCTCCGCCGCCCTCCTACTCGTGGAATTTCATGAAGAATTTCCATTTCAAGCTGGGGCAGAACTGATCCGCGAGCTCGTCCGCCTTCACGGCTTCCAGCGACCACCCTCCACGATGACCAGATTAGGGTCGGTGTCCGCTGGCAAGTCCTTGCGCACGTACTGGTCATAAAGCTTGAGCAGGGCTTTCTCTTCACCCAGCTTGGCCAATTCGTCGTTCACCCAATCGCGCAGCTCGGTGTTGCCTTTCTTCACGGCCGGTGCGATAGGCGCCTCATCGCCCAGCTTCTGGGCGAGTACGCGGTAACCGGGGTTCTGTTTGGCCCAGTTGAACAGCACGAGGTTGTCCTGGGCATAGGCGTCGCCGCGGCCGCTGGCCAGGGCTTGCAGTGATTCGGAGTTCTTTTCGAACTTGAGCAGCTTCCAGTCAGGGTGATTCTTGGTCAACCACAGATCGGCCGTGGTGCCGGTGGTGATGATGGTGGTCTTGTCGGCCAGGTCATCGAGCTGCTGTACGCTGCTGCCGTCCGCCACCAACGCCTGCACGGCGACACGCAGGTTCGGGTTGGTGAAGTCCACCGCCTGGCTACGCTCGGGTGTCACGGTCATGTTGGCCAGGATCAGGTCGACCTTGTCGCTCTGCAGAAATGGGATGCGGCTGGCCGGCTCGACGCTGACGAACTCGATTTTCTTCTCGTCACCCAGCAGGTCCTTGGCGAAGCGCTTGCCCAGATCGGTGTCGAACCCGACGTATTCGCCCTGCTCATTGACGAAACCAAAGGGCGGTTTGTCGCTGAACACCCCGACGATCAGCTTGTCGCGGGCCTTGATGGTTTCCAGGTAGCTGGTGGCAGGTTTCGCCGTCGCGGCTGGGGTGGCGGCCTTGGGTTCGGCCGGTTTATCGCAACCGGCCAGCAATACAAGGGCGAGTACGGGTAGAACCAGGGCAGTTTTGAAGTTCACGATGCTTTCCTTTTCGGCATGTTTTCTACGTAGGAAAACCTTTCCAGAAACTGCTGCGCGCGTGCGGTCTGCGGGGCGCTGAAGAAGGTTTCAGGATCGTTCTGTTCCGCGATACGGCCGCGGTCCATGAACAAAATGCGGTCGGCCACCGCGCGGGCGAAGGCCATTTCGTGGGTAACGATGAGCATGGTCATGCCGCCCTGCGCCAGATCGAGGATCACCTCGAGGACTTCCTTGACCATTTCCGGATCCAGCGCAGCGGTGACTTCGTCGAACAGCATGACCTTGGGGTTCATGCACAGTGCCCGCACAATGGCTATCCGCTGCTGCTGGCCGCCCGACAGCTCGCGGGGGTAGGCGTTGGCGCGTTCGGCCAGGCCAACCCGAGCCAGCAGCGCCTCGGCCTGCTGCCGCGCTTCCCGGACATCGCGCTTCTGCACTTGCAGCGGCCCCAGCAGCACGTTCTGCAGCACGGTCATGTGAGGAAACAGGTGATAGCTCTGAAACACCATGCCGATCTGCTGACGCACGCGGCGCCAGTCGGCATTGGCAGGCAGCAACTGCCCATCGAAAGTGAAGGTACCGCTGTGGCCCAGTTCCAGGCCGTTCAGGCAGCGCAGCAAAGTGCTCTTGCCGCAGCCGCTGGGGCCCAGGATCACCACCACCTCGCCTTCGGTCACCCGCAGATCGATGTCAGTCAGCACCGGTGTATCGGCGAATTTCTTGCTGAAGCTTGCGAGTTCGATCAATGCGCTCATGCGTGATTCCAGCGCCGTTCAAGCACGCGGGAAGCGCCCGACAGCGGATAGCAGACGATAAAAAAGAAGACAAACAGGAAGCCGTAGATCAGCACCGACTCGTAGGTGCGCTCGATGATCTGCTGGCCCACCTTGGTGATGTCGACAACGCCGATCAGCACCGCCAGCGAACTGGTTTTGAGCAAACGGGTGCAGACGTTGATGACCGGCGGCGTGAGGCGCTTGAGCGCCTGGGGCAGCAATACCCGACCGTACAACTGGCCCAGGCCCAGGCCGATGGCCAGTCCTGCCTCGCGCTGCCCGCGGGGTATGGAGCGCAGCGCGCCACGCACGACTTCGCCAATCTCGCTGGCGCCCCACAGCGACAACACCAGCACCGCGCACCAGAACGCAGGCAGGCTGACGCCGAAGAAGATCGGCAGGCCAAAGAAGAACAGGTACAACCAGACCAGTACCGGAATGGCGCGAAACAGCTCCAGGTAGACCCTCAGCGGCACGTCCAGCCAGCGCTTGCCCAGGCTGCGCAGCACGCCATAGAACAGGCCGCCGACACTGCTGAACACGATCGCAAGCGCGGAAATACCCAAGGTGCGACCGGCCCCGGTCAGCAGTTGAGGTGCCGATACCCAGAGCAGCTCAAGACCCGAACTGGCCATGTTGGAGCCTCCTTTCCAGCAGGCCCAGCAGCAACGACAGCGGTAAGAACAACAGCACGCACAACCCGGTCATCACTGCCAGCATCTCGTAGGTCTTGTAATACAGAGCGATGTAACTCTTGGTGGTGTAGAGAATTTCCGGCACGGCAACGGCCGACACCACCGTGGTCTCCTTGAGCAGGAACACGAAGTTGGCGAACAGCGCAGGCAAGCTGAGAATGCCTGCCTGGGGCAGCACTACATGGCGCAACAGCTGCCAGCGCGACAGACCGATGGACAGGCCAGACTCGATCTGCGACTTGGGCACCGCTTCGATGCCCGCGCGCAGTATTTCGGTCAGGTACGCACCTCCCATAAACGTCATGGCAATGACCGCCGCTGCGAAACCGGAAATCCGCACGCCCAGAGCGGGTAAGGCGAAGTAGATGAAGAACAGCTGAATCAGCAGCGGCGTATTCCGCGCAAGCTCGACGTACAGCGGCACGAGCCGATGCAGCACCGGGACCCGGAACGTGGCGATGCCCGCGTTGAGCACCGCGACGGCAAGTGAGCTCAGGATTGCGATCAAGCCGACTTGCAAAGTGACCCCCACGGCGCGCGCAAAAGCGGGAAGCGTGGACAACGCGAACGCGTAGTCGAAGGTCATCGGTTGACCTCCAGACGTGTTGAAATAGATAAAGCGAACATCGGAAAGCGCCTGCGTCTGGCTTGCGGTCGCTGAGTGTAATCGACCGTTTTCAATCCAATTAATACTGAATAAACATAAGCTTAGACAGTGATCGTCAGGCCCCTTTGGCGTGGCGGACTTGACGGTCATGATCGCCGCTAGCGCTGGTAGTGACAGTTCGAGAGGGCAATGCGAGGCGCCCTGCCCTCGGGTCGAGCATCTAAGGGGTGTAGCTTTCCAAAAGATATTCGCAGCAAAATATGAATAATAACCATTCCTATTTGTTACAGTTCTGCTTGTGCTGATCGTCGAGACGGAGGCGCGGCCTGATTTCGTCCTTCAGGCAAACAACGTTTAACGCACAGGAGTCCCCATGCCGGCAAAAAAAATCTTTGCCTATCACCCGCTGACACTGGCGATGCTACTCAGTGGCCTGCCACTGAGCACGGCCTACGCCGCCGACAGCGCCAGCGCTGCCATATCCAACGCCACCCTGGAGCTGCAGGAAACCACCATCGATGCCCAGGCCCTGGAAAACCCGACTGGCCAGATCCGTGGACCTGTGGCGACTCGCAGCACCAGCGCAAGCAAGACCGACTCGGCGATCAAGGATATTCCTCAGTCGATTTCGGTCATCACCCGCGACGAGATGGACAACCGCAAGACCGACACCTTGGCCGAGGCCTTGAGCTACACGCCAGGCGTGATCGCGCAGCCAGGCGGGTTCAGCCGTGTAGCCGACGACTTCGCGATCCGTGGCTTCAACGTCGGTTCAGGCACCGGCGGCATTCTGCGCGATGGGATGAAACTGCAAGGCAGCGTGTATGACGGAGGCATCGAGCCCTACGGCCTGGAGCGCGTGGAAGTGGTCAAGGGTGCCTCTTCTGTGTTGTACGGCCAACTGTCGCCGGGCGGTCTGCTCAACACCATCACCAAGCGTCCGACCGACACGCCCCTGCATGAAGTCAATGTCGAATACGGCAGCCATGCGCGCAAACAGTACAGCTTCGACCTGGGCGGCCCGATCGACGAAGCCGGAAAGTTCTCCTATCGCCTGACCGGCCTTTGGCGCGACAGTGGCACCCAGACCACCGATACCGACGACGACCGCCGCTACATCGCACCCGCCTTCACCTGGCGCCCGAACGACAGCACCTCGCTGACGGTCCTGGCCAACTACCAAGAAACCCGTACCGGCTTTGCACCACCGCTGGATTTCGACCTGACCACCTCGTCCAGCACTCGCTACCCCAAGGTCGACCGCGACCTGTTCACCGGCGAGCGCGGCTTCGATCACTACAACAACTACTCGACCAGTCTGGGCTACCTGTTCGAACACGATTTCACACCCGACTTGAAAATCCGCCATTCGCTACGCCACTTCGAGGCGGACCTGAGCTGGGACTACATGCAGATCGCTGATACCGGCAGCGGCGCCCTGCGCAGCCGAGGCCAGCTGGCGCGCCGACCTAGCATCCGCCGCGAGCGCTCAGAAGGCTGGACCAGCGACAACAACATGCAATGGACCCTCGACAGCGGCCGCTGGCAGCACACCCTGCTGGCGGGCGTGGACTACTACCACAAGACCTACGACTCTCATCGCTTCGCTGGCGCCAACTCCATGTTCAGCCCGGCCAATCCGGTGTACGGCGCTGCGACCAACGTCACAACCGCCAACACCGGCTCGGACCTGCACAGCGCTCAGACCGGCGTCTACCTGCAAGACCAGATCAAGTTCGACGACAAGTGGATTCTACTGCTGGGCGGTCGTCAGGATTGGGCCGAAAGCCGAACCTACAGCTTCGCCACTGGCGCTCGCACGCCGCGCGATGACAAGAAAGCCACCGGTCGTATCGGCCTGGTCTACCAGGCTGACAACGGGCTGGCGCCTTATGTCAGCTGGAGCCAGTCGTTCCTGCCGGCCAACGTCTTCAACGCCAACGCCAACACCTCGTTCGATCCGACCGAGGGCGAGCAGTACGAGATCGGCGTGCGCTACACGCCGCCCGGTACCACAGCGCTGCTGAGCGCCGCGGTCTACGACCTCAAGCAGAAAAACTCCCTAAGCACCGACCTCACCGGCAACACCGTGCAGTTCGGTGAAACCCGCTCACGCGGTGTGGAGCTTGAGGCCAAAGCGGAGATCACCGCGAACCTGAGCGCCACTGCGTCATACACCTACACCGACGCGAAGATCACCGACGATGCGGTGTCCACCCGCGTAGGTACGCGCATCGACGGCGTGCCGTATCACATGGCCAACCTGTGGGCCGACTACCGCTTGACTGCCTTGGGCCTGCCTCAGGTAGTGGTCGGCGGCGGCGCCCGCTACATGGGCACCAGCCGTACGTCCAGCTCGGACGCCAACGAGAAGGTCTCCGCCTACACCCTGTTCGACGCGAAAGTCACCTATGAAGTCGACAAGAACTGGACCGTGGCCATGAAGGCGCAAAACGTCGCCAACGAGAAGTACCTGTTCTGCAACGTCTCGTGCCGCTACGGCGACGAGCGAGCGCTGGTCGGTTCGGTCAACTATCGCTGGTAAGGGCTGATCATTGACACGTTGACCAGCCTCTTTGGTTAGTATCAGGTTCGCCTGGTAGATTGGGCTTTGTATCTGTCACGCACTGGAAACGAAGAACACAGGTGTACGGCACACATGCCTATTTGAACCGGGCGTTCATTTCTTCCAGGCTCAAGGTCAAGTCAGTGTCTATGCCAGACAGACGTTCGATGGCCAGGCGTTCAGAACGCAGATCCTCAAGGTCATCCTGCAGCGCTTGATAAGCGACCTGTTTTCGCACGAACGACCGAGTGTCTTGGTAGACTTGTCTCCCGTCACGTTTCGTACGGAGCCGACCTGCATAGCAAACACCTCGCCAGCCCTTTTTCGTCCTCGAATAGTGGCCCCGGCGAAAGTGGTTAAGGTCATTCTCACAGTGGTAAAACTTACCACTCACCCCACGAAAACGTCCGAAAACGCCCGAAAACTGGTACAAAACGCGCAGAGTAAAATGGTACAGAATGTAGCTGAAACGCCCGCCACGCCTAGCCTGGAGCCCTTCCGCCGCTTTAGCGTGGCACCCATGATGGATTGGACCGACCGCCACTGTCGCTACTTCCTGCGCCTGCTCTCGCGGCACACCCTGCTCTACACCGAAATGGTCACCACCGGCGCTTTGCTCAATGGCGATCACGAGCGCTTTCTGCGCTACGACGATGCCGAGCACCCCATCGCGCTGCAGTTGGGTGGAAGCACGCCGGCCGATCTGGCCGCGTGCGCGCGCATGGCGCAGGCGCACGGTTACGACGAGGTCAATCTCAATGTGGGTTGTCCCAGCGATCGTGTGCAGAACAACATGATCGGCGCCTGCCTCATGGCGCACCCTGCGCTGGTGGCCGACTGCGTCAAGGCCATGCGCGACGCGGTGTCGATTCCGGTCACGGTCAAGCACCGCATCGGCATCAATGGCCGCGACAGCTACGAGGCGCTGTGTGATTTCGTCGGGCAGGTGCGCGAAGCTGGCTGCCGCAGTTTTACCGTGCACGCACGCATCGCCATCCTTGAGGGCCTGTCGCCCAAGGAGAACCGTGACATCCCCCCGCTGCGCTATGACATTGCCGAGCGCTTGAAGGCGGATTTTCCGGACCTGGAAGTGATACTCAACGGCGGCATCAAGACGCTGGAAGCCTGCGCCGAGCATCTGCAGACCTTCGATGGTGTGATGCTGGGACGCGAGGCCTATCACAACCCATACCTGCTGGCGCAGGTCGACCAGCAGTTGTTCGGCAGCGACACGCCGGTGATCAGCCGTTTCGACGCGCTGCGGCAGATGCGGCCGTACATCGCCGCGCATATCGCCTCAGGCGGCGCCATGCACCACGTTACGCGGCACATGCTCGGCTTGGGTACGGGCTTTCCCGGCGCGCGCAAGTTTCGTCAACTGCTGTCGGTGGATATCCACAAGGCCGATGACCCGCTGGCGCTGCTCGATCAGGCCGGGGCATTGCTCGAAGGGCGCTGATCGCCCAACGATGCATCATTGACCCGATAGGAGCGCATACTCGATCCATTGAACCGTCGCGCGGCGCGACACTCGAACGTAGGTCTTTCCGCCGCCCTCCCCCTGCTGCACGCCCTTGGCCCTTGAGCCGGACGCAGCGCTCGGGTAACGTCATTCATTCGCACAGGACAGAGCACGCTCATGACTTCCAAGCTGGAACAACTCAAGCAAATGACCACCGTGGTAGCCGACACCGGCGACTTCGACGCCATCTCCAAGCTCAAGCCGGTCGACGCCACCACCAACCCGTCGCTGCTGCTCAAGGCTGCCTCGCTGGAAGCCTACAAGGACATGCTGCGCAAGACCATCAGCGACAGCAACGGTGATGTCGGTCTAGCGTCGGACACTTTCGCGGTCGCCGTGGGTACCGGGATCCTCAAGGCCATCCCCGGCCGCATCTCCACCGAAGTCGACGCTCGCCTCTCTTTCGACGAGCAGGCCCTGCTGGCCAAGGCCAGCCAGATCATCGACCTGTACGAAAAGGCCGGTGTCGGTCGCGAGCGTGTGCTGATCAAGCTGGCCTCCACCTGGGAAGGTATCCGCGCCGCCGAGAAGCTGGAAAAGGCAGGCATTCAGTGCAACCTGACCTTGCTGTTCTCCTTCGCCCAGGCACAGGCGTGCGCCGATGCTGGTGTGTTCCTGATCTCGCCGTTCGTGGGTCGCATCTACGACTGGTACAAGAAATCCACCGGCCAGGAATACACCGGTTCCGACGATCCAGGCGTGCAGTCGGTGACGCGCATCTACAACTACTACAAAGCCAACGACTACAAGACCGTGGTCATGGGCGCCAGCTTCCGCAACATCAACCAGATCGAGCAACTGGCCGGTTGTGATCGCCTGACCATCAGCCCGGAACTGCTGCACAAGCTGGCCGAAGATGAAGGCACGCTGGAGCAGAAGCTCAAGCCAGGCAATGCCGGCGAACCCAAGCAGATTTTGACCGAGGCGCAGTTCCGCTGGGCGTCGAACGAAGACGCGATGGCCACTGAAAAGCTGGCTGAAGGCATTCGTCAATTCGCTCGCGATCAGGAAAAACTCGAAACCCTGCTGACTGCCAAGGTTTCCTGATTCCAGTTTGCCGCACACGAAAAAGGCGACCGCAAGGTCGCCTTTTTTTATAGCCGAGCGAGTCACCCGAAGGTAATCAGCTGCGTTCCAGCGCGTTCACCAGATCGTGGAAGGCTTCGCGGTTGGACTCGTTCAGGCCCATGAGAATCTTGTGCGCTTCCAGCACCTTGGCCCTGACCACATCCTCCGACAGATCCTGCGAAGGCAGGTCTGTCAGGCAGTCGGGGCAAGGAATCGGGCGACCGACGATGTTGAACACCTGATCGAAACCCATGGACTGCAACAGGCGCGTGATGTCCTCGTGAGTCGTCACCACCGTTGGCAGCAATCCGACTTTTTGACGAGACATGATCGACAACTTGGCCAGCAAGCCCAAGGTGGTGCTGTCGATGCTGCGGGTTTCGGTCAAGTCGATCACGATGGCTGAAAAATCGAGGGCGGTGAAGATCCGCTCGATCGTCGCATCCAGCGCCGAGCAGAGCGTCAGGCGCACCTCACCCACGAATTTCAACACGAACGTGCCGCTTTGTTCAGCAAACTGGATTCTACCAGTACTCATGCAAGGTTCCTGCTCAGCACCATCAGGGCGATATCATCCGGCATCTCCCCGAGTGTGGCCAGTCCAAACTTTTGCCGCAAGCCATCCAGGCTGCCGCCCGCTGCACTGACGATCTCAGGCAATGCAGCTTCTTTTTCCTTCAGCGTTTCGCCTGGCAGCAAGTCCAGTATCCCATCGGAAAGCAGGGTAAGGCTGAACTGCTCCGGCAACGCCATGACGTGATCGGTATACGTGGCTTCGTTGAACAGACCCACCGGCAGGCCGCGCCCCTGCAGGTACTGCGTTTGCTCGGGGGTGTACAGCACTGGAAGCGGCAAATGCCCGCCGATGCTGTAGGTCAACAGCCCGGTGTGCTCGTCGATCACCCCGCCGACCATGGTGACATGCTTGCCCAAACGCGTGTTGATCAAACCCCGGTTGATATGGCCCAACACGTCGGACGGTTTGAATTCGGGCATCGCACCACCGCGCCTTGATTCGAACATGAGGCGGGTGGTCATGAATTTCAACAGAACCGTGACGAATGCCGATGAAGCGCCGTGACCGGATACGTCGGCCAGATAGAACGCCACGCGGTGCTCGTCGACCCGAAAATAGTCGACGAAGTCGCCCGACAGGTACAGCGACGGGATGATCTGGTGTTCGAAACGGAATCCGTCCGTGCTCCAGGGACTCTGCGGCAGCATGTTCATCTGCACTTGCCGGCCGGCAGTCTGGTCTTCCTGCAGCAGATGCAGGCTGGCTTCCAGTTCACGATTGGCCGTTTCCAGCTTCTCGCGGTAGCGACGATTCTCCAGCAGCAGCCGCGAGCGATCCAGAGCCCGGCGAACCGAGTGCTCAAGCACGGCCAGATCTTCGAGAGGCTTTATCAGGTAATCGGCGGCACCCAGGCGCAACGCCTCGACTGCGTCGTTCATCACTCCGGCACCGGACAGCACGATCACTGGAATATCGGGAGAACGCTCGGTCACCTGGCGAATCAATTCAAGGCCGCCCACCTGCGGCATGCGCAGGTCGCAGATGACGAGATCGGGCTGTTGTTGCTCGAAGACCTGGAGGCCCTGCAGGCCATTGTTCGCCTGCAGCACGCTGAAGCTGCTGTCTTCGAGGTAGGCCGCAAGGCTTGCGCGCACCACATCGTCGTCATCGATGATCAGCAGCGTTGCACTGGTTTTCTGCATGTGGGCAAACGGCGCCAGAAATTGGTTGTCGTAAGTAGGTCAGCAAGGTAAAAACTGGCGATGCAAGCAATGGGTCGCCTACCTTTACTTCTAGCCTCTCGCAGAGGCGAATACAAGCGCTGGGTGCCCTGAGCATTCGGATGCAGAGGTGCCTTGTAAGGCGCAGACGGTACTCCCATCCGGCAAGCGTTTCAAGGGTGTTGCGACACGGGCCAGGGCGGGCCGATTGGCCTATTACCTTGGGTTATAAGAACGTTAACAATAGCAACCAGATCGAAGGACAAACCATGAGCCACAGTGATCGTGACTACAGTGAGAAACGTGATTTCATCCGCATGACTGTGGATGCAAAGGTCGACCTCAGGGTCGGCGACGTTGTCGTTCCCGCCGTATGCAAGGATCTTTCGAGCACCGGTATGCAGCTGGAAGCCCAGACTCAATTAAGCGTAGGAGATCAGGTTGGCGTCCATCTGCCTTCCAACCATCCCACGCTCAGCGATCTGGACATCCAGGCAGAAGTGATACGCGTGGAAAGCTCGAAGCAGGATGGTATGCAGATCATAGGCCTGCACACGCTAAGCATGGACTGAACGCCGCGCATTAAAAAGGCGACCCTCGGGTCGCCTTTTTAATGCCTGGTTACAATTAAAAATCGTCTTCCACTTGGCCATCTTTGACCCGGAATTCACGGTTCTGCAAGTAAGCGTTACGCAAGAAGATGTACTTGTCGCCGTTGATCAGCTTTTCAGCCGACAGCAAGCTTGCGCGCGTATCCACCAGATTCACGCCCAGCGTGGTATTGCGGGTCGGCACGTGGTCGATGTAGCGATACGGTGAGGTATAGGTATCGGGATACTTGGCGAACGCATCGCGCACGGTGCTTGGGCCCATCAGCGGCAGGACCACGTAAGGCCCACTGCTTACACCCCAGTAGCCCAGGGTCTGGCCGAAATCCTCGTCGCTGCGCTGCAGGCCCATCTTGGTGCCCACATCGAAGAAGCCGAACAGGCCGAAGGTGGTGTTGAAGATCAGCCGCGCAGTGTCGGTACCGGCAGCGGCAGGCTTGAGCTGCATGACGTTGTTGGCCAGGTTGCCGACGTCGCCGATGTTGCTGAACACGTTATGAATGCCGTCTTCCAGGAACTGCGGGGTGATCCACTGGTAGCCTTGGGCAATAGGCTTGAGCGCATAGGTATCCAAGGTATCGTTGACCCGGAAGATCGCACGGTTGACCGGCTCCCATGGATCCTCTTCGGCGGCCTGTGCTACCACGGGCGCCACGGCAAGCCCCAGGAGCAGACAGGCTCCAGCCACTCGATCGATGACAGCTGAACCGGTCAGACGCATACGTGTTACTCCTTGAGATACGATTGGGTCGCATGCGACCGCCAACAAAATGTGGCCCAGTATAAAGTGTCCAGGCCGGATTAGGCAGTGCGCTGGCGAACGCAGCGCTGCCGATCAATCTGAACGTACCCATGCCAGACTTCAGGCCCGCCCTCAAGTTCATTCGAGCGGCCGTCTGGAACGGCATGGAATTCCAATGATGCGAGCCGACACGGACCTTTGCGCACGGGGCGCGGTCCATGTAAGTGCCTATCACTCAAGGAGAACGTCATGCCAGCCCGCGAATTGCAGGAACAACTCGATGAACTGCGCGAGCAACTGGAAAAGAACCAGACGCTGTCGCTCGAGGAGCGTGAAGACATGCGCGTCCTGATGGAGCAGATCAAGGCGCGCATGGAGCTGGAAAATGCCACGGCGGACCCTTCCGTCGCCGACAGCGTGAACCTGGCCGTCGAGCGCTTCGAAGTCGATCACCCTGGTGTGGCTGGCGCACTGCGCAATATCGTGCAGACGCTCGGCAACATCGGTATCTGAAGACGGTACAACTGCAGCCGCCTGCCCAAGCGGCTGCTGGATGCACCCTTACTGGCGAACCAGCCGGCCATTGGCCGCGGGCAGCGCGTCAGTGCTGCGGTAGGGGTTGATGTCCAGGCCGCCGCGGCGTACGTAGCGGGCGAACACGGTCAGTCTTTCTGGCTGCAGAAGTCGCTGCAGATCGGTAAAAATCCGCTCGACACATTGCTCGTGGAAATCCGAATGCTGACGGAAGCTGACCAGGTAGGCAAGCACGCTGGCGTGGTCCAGCGCCGGACCGCTGTAGGCAATACACACACTGCCCCAGTCCGGCTGGCTGGTGACTGGGCAATTGGACCGCAACAGATGGCTATGGATGGTTTCTTCCACGAGGGAACTCGGGTCGCAACGCAGCAGCTCCGGCTGTGGGTGATCGTAGCTGCTGACCGTGATGTCCAACTCGTCGATGCACACCCCAGGCAGTTGAACCACGCCCTCCGCCTGCACATCTTCCAAGCGGCGCACCTTGACGCCCACCGTCTTGCCGGCAGCCCCGGAAAGGTCCGCCACCAGCACGGCCTGCAGGTCATCGATCGACGCAAACGCCGTCTGGTTAAGCGAGTTCAGGTACAGCTTGAACGACTTGGATTCGATGATGTTCGGTGAATCCGCAGGAATGGTGAATTCACCAATGGCTACGACCGGCTTTCCCGAAGGCAGCAACCAGGAAAGCTCGAAGCAATTCCACACGTCCACGCCGGTATAGGGCAGGGTTTCCGCGCTCAAGCCCAACTCGGCCCACTTTGCTGCGCGGGGAATGGGAAACAGCAACGAGGGGGTGTAGGTGGAAACGTACTCGCTGGACTTGCCCAGGGGAGAATGTTCGGCTGCGGGATGCATGAAATAAACCTGACTGAATGAACGACGGCAGTTTAGCGAATTTGCCGCGCCGCTGCCTGGCGACGACGGCGCGGCTGCACGGCCGCACCGCGGTCGTCATGGATCACTCGTAGCGCAGGGCGTGCGCCGGTTCGATCTGTGAAGCCCGATAGGCAGGGTAGATAGTCGCAAGGAAGCTCAGCACCAGCCCTGCCCCGCAGATCAGCATGACATCCCCACCCTGCAGCTCGGAGGGCAGATTG
The DNA here is from genome assembly GCF_014841695.1 of Pseudomonas sp. CFBP 8771. Lineage (NCBI taxonomy): Bacteria > Pseudomonadati > Pseudomonadota > Gammaproteobacteria > Pseudomonadales > Pseudomonadaceae > Pseudomonas > Pseudomonas sp. CFBP 8771. Next base: position 372,099 of record NZ_JACYUJ010000003.1, read on the forward strand.
CTGATGAAATACACGTCCGAAGTGAAGATGTGCTGGCCGCTGATGCGCTCCACCCAGCCGACGATGGCGCTGACGTTGATTGCCGCGATTACGCCCAGCACACCCCCGATCACGGTGCCAGCCACGCCGATGACGGTACCCTGGACCATGAAGATCCCCATGATCTGCCTCGGCGTAGCGCCGATGGTACGCAGGATGGCGATATCCGCGCCTTTGTCGTTCACCACCATGATCAGGGTGGCAATGATGTTGAACGCCGCTACCGCAACGATCATCAGCAGCAGCAGACCAATCATGGTCTTTTCCATTTTCATGGCACTGAACAGGCTGCCCTGGGTATGGGTCCAGTCGTCGGCCTTGTAGGCTGTGCCGAGGTCCTTGACGATGGCGGCACTGACCTCGGGCGCCGTGTACAAATCCTTCAGCTTGAGCCGTACGCTTTGCACCTGCCCCGGCTGCCAACGCTGCATTTCCGCCGCATCTGCCGCGTTGATCAGACCCATGGAACCATCGAGTTCGGCGCCGACCTTGAACACGCCGACCACGTTGAGACGCTGCATGCGCGGGGTGATGCCACCCGGCGCAGTGCTGACTTCCGGAACGATAAGGGTGATCTTGTCGCCCACGTTCAAGCGGAAGCGCCTGGCGGTGATTTCACCGACGACGACGCCGAATTCACCTGGTTTGAGATCGTCCAGGCGTCCCTGGACGATGTGGTCGGCGACGATCGACACCTCGCCCTCGCGGGCCGGATCGACACCGCTGATCTGGATCGGCTGCATCATGCCCTTGTACGAGAGCATGCCGTCGAGCTCGGTGAACGGCACGGCCGCCAGCACCTCGGGGTTTTTCATGGCGGCGGCAGCGACGGGGCGCCAATCGTCCAGCGGCTTCACGCCCTGGATCATGGCGTGGGGCACCATGCCCAGGATGCGCGAGCTCATTTCGCGCTGGAAGCCGTTCATCACCGACAGCACCACGATCATCGCCAGCACGCCCAAGGCAAGGCCGATCATCGAGGTCATGGAGATGAACGAAATGAAGTTCTTGCGCCGCTTGGCGCGGGTGTAGCGCAAGCCGATGAAAATTGACAAGGGTCTGAACATGCAGAGGTAACCCGTTAGAAAAGAAGAAGCTAGATCGGCACCAGACGCCCGTCTTCCAGACGCAGTACGCGGTCCATCTGTCGGGCCAGGCTCAGATCATGGGTGACCACCAGAAACGCGGTGCGTAGCGAAACGCTGAGCTCGAGCATCAAGTCCTGAATGCCTTGCGCAGTGTGGTTGTCGAGGTTGCCTGTGGGCTCGTCGAGCATCACCAGCCCCGGCGTGTTTACCAAGGCCCGGGCAATGGCCACGCGCTGACGCTCACCGCCCGACAGTTCGGCCGGCTTGTGTTGCAGTCGATGGCCCAGGCCCACGCGCTCCAGCAATGCAGTGGCGCGCTGTTTCGCCTCCGGGATGGCGGTCTTGCCGATCAGCAGCGGCATGCAGACGTTTTCCAGCGCAGTGAATTCGGGCAACAGGTGGTGAAACTGATAGACGAAGCCCAGGGCACGATTGCGCAGCAGCCCGCGCGCCCGCTCGTTCAGCGCCGAAAGCTCTTCACCCGCCAACCACACGCTGCCGCGGCTGGGCGTATCGAGCCCGCCAAGCATGTTGAGCAAGGTGCTCTTGCCCGAACCGGAGCTGCCGACGATAGCCACGCGCTCACCGGCGTGCAGCTCCAGTTGCAGGTTGTCCAGCACGACCACGGATTCAGGGCCTTCCTCGTAGGATTTACCCAGGTTGCGACAACTCAGTACTGCTTGTTCACTCATGCCCGACTCACTCATAACGTAACGCCTCCGCCGGCTGGGTACGCGCAGCACGCCAGGCCGGATACAGGGTGGCGAGGAAACTCAGGACCAATGCCGCGCCGCAGACCATGAACACATCGTTGGCCATGAGCTGCGAAGGCAGGTAGTCGATGAAGTAGACATCGGCATTGAGAAACTTGTGGCCGATGGCTTTTTCCAGCAGGGCAATAGCAGCGCTGACGTTCAAGGCCGCCAGAATGCCGACCACGGCGCCGATCAAGGTGCCGACCACGCCGATCACCGTGCCCTGCACCATGAAGATGCGCATGATCTGCCCGGGCGTCGAGCCCAGGGTGCGCAGGATGGCGATATCGCCCTTCTTGTCGTTGACCACCATCACCAGCGTGGAAATGATGTTGAACGCGGCCACGGCCACGATCAGCAGCAACAGCAGGCCGATCATGGCTTTCTCCATGCCGATGGCCTGGTAGAGATTGCCGTGGGTACGGGTCCAGTCGCGCGCATAGTAGGTCTGGTCCCCCAACTGCTTGGCGATCTGCCAGGACACTCGCGGAGCCTGGAACAGATCTTCGAACTTCAAGCGCAGCCCCTGAACTTCGCCCGCTTTCCAGCGGTGCAGCTTGCCCAGGTCTTCGAGGTTGGCCAGGCCTAGGTAGCCGTCGAGCTCGCCGGCGCCCACGTGAAAGATGCCGGTCACGGTGAAGCGCTTCATGCGCGGGAACATGCCGGCCGGGGTGACCGTGACTTCAGGTGCGACGAAGGTGACCTTGTCGCCCACACCCACACCCAGCTTGGTCGCGGCCTTGTCGCCGATCATCAGGCCGAACTCGCCGGCCTTGAGGTCATCGACCCTGCCCTGCTTGACGAAGGCGTCGATGATCGAGACGTTGTGTTCCTGCGCAGGGTCGATGCCATTGAGCAGGATTTTCTGCACCTGGCCGGCGTGGGTCAGCAAACCCTGCATCTGGGTGAACGGCGCGACTGCCGCCACCTGCGGGTTCTGCCGAACCTGAGCCGCCAGTGCCGGCCAGTCGGCGATGGGCTGGCCGGATTCGACGGTGGCGTGGGGCACCATGCCCAGCACGCGGGTGCGCATCTCGTGATCGAAGCCGTTCATCACCGACAGCACCACGATCATCACGACCACGCCCAGGGCGAGTCCGATCATCGAGGTGAGGGAGATGAACGACACGAAATGATTGCGCCGCTTGGCACGGGTGTAACGCGCGCCAATGAAAACGAAAAGAGGTCTGAACATGTCGGGGCTTGTTCGGGTGAAAGAGGAGACGTCCTGCTGGCAGGGCGTGACGAGCAGCTTTACACTCGGACCATCGCCTCTACCCTGGGTTCGTCATGTCGACATCAGATGAAGAAGATCGCCGCGAATACTATCGCATCGATGACCGCATCGCACTGGAAATCACCATACTCCCGGCCAGCGAGACGGCGGGTGAAGACATGTTGCAGGATGCGTCGCCGCTGTTCGACCTGCTTGGCGAGATGCACCTGGCCGAGTTCGAAACCCAGCATCTGCTGCGCCAGCTCGGCGAAGCCGACCGTGCCGTGGAAGCCGTGCTCAAGGCCCAGAACAAGCGTATCGACCTGCTTGGCCAAGTGGTTGCGCAGACGCTAGTCGAGCGTATCGGCGAGGCTCGGCCAGTGGTGCTGTCCGAGGGCGGCCTGGCGTTCTTCCAGCAACAGCCGATGGAAGAAAATACGCGCCTGGCGTTGCGGATCGCGCTGATGCCCCAGGCGCTAGGGCTATCGCTCAAGGCAAGCGTCACCAACTGCATCGCAGTGGGTAACGACCAGTTCGAGATCGGCACCCAGTTCGTCGACATCAGCGATGCCCAGCGTCAGCTGCTCGCCCGTTACATTCTGCACAAGCAGCAGGTTCAACGACGTCAGGCGCGCGAGCGGCAAGACGCGACCACCGATTGATCCACTACTCTCATTCAAGGAGCGAACGTGACGCTTATCTATGGCCACCGCGGTGCCAAGGGCGAAGCCCCGGAAAACACTCTCGCAAGCTTCAAGCAATGCCTGGAACACGGTGTGCGCCGGTGCGAGCTGGATCTGCATCTGTCCAGGGACGGCGAGCTGATGGTCATCCATGACCCGACCCTCAAGCGCACCACTGGCCGTGGCGGCAAGGTCGTCGAGCACGACGCCCAGGCGCTGACCCGCTACGACGCGCGCAAGGGTGGGCCGGGATGGGTGTCGCCCTGCCCCATTCCACGCCTCGAGGAACTGTTCGAGCAATGCGCCTTCGAGCACTGGCAACTGGAAGTGAAAAGCGCATCGCGCACGCGCGCCGCCAGCACTGTGCTGGCAATCCGCGAACTGGCACAGCGCATGAATCTGCTGGACAAGATCACCATTACCTCCAGCTCACGGGAAGTGCTGCGCGCCGCTTTGGAGTTGACCCCGGACGTCGCCCGCGGTCTGGTGGCCGAATACGCCTGGCTGGACCCGATCAAGGTCGCCCAGGGCTACGGCTGCGAGATGCTCACCTTGAACTGGACGCTGTGCACACCCGAGCGCCTGCTCAAGGCCCAGCGCCAGGGTCTGCATGTGTCGGTATGGACGGTCAACGAGCCTGCATTGATGCGCAGGCTCGCCGACTTCGGCGTGGACAGCCTAATTACAGACTTTCCCGGTTTGGCCAGCGCCACCCTCGAGAATCGCTGAAATCGGTCTCCCCGGCCGGCTCAGGCCACCGGCCGGAGCCGCTCAAAAAAGCCGGTTGAGGCCGTCGTAGGCTGCAACCCGATAGGCTTCGGCCATGGTCGGGTAGTTGAAGGTGGTGTTGACGAAGTACTTCAGGGTATTGAGTTCGCCGGGCTGGTTCATGATCGCCTGGCCGATGTGCACGATTTCCGAGGCCTGGTCGCCGAAGCAATGCACGCCCAGTACCTGCAGGGTTTCGCGATGGAAGAGGATCTTCAGCATGCCCACCGGCTCGCCGGAAATCTGCGCGCGGGCCATGCCCTTGAAGAATGCCTTGCCCACCTCGTATGGCACCTTGGCCTGGGTCAGTTCGTGCTCGTTCTTGCCGATCGAACTGATCTCGGGAATGGTATAGATCCCGGTCGGCACGTCATTGACGAAGCGCCAGCTGCCGTTGTCGACCACACTGCCGGCTGCCGAGCGGCCCTGGTCGTGGGCAGCACTGGCCAGGCTCGGCCAGCCGATCACATCGCCTGCCCCATAGATCGTCGGCACCGAGGTGCGGTAGGCCTCGTCGACGCTGATCTGGCCCCGGCCATTGACTTTGATGCCAATGTTTTCCAGGCCCAGGCGATCGGTGTTGCCGGTACGGCCGTTGCACCAGAGCAAGGCATCGGCCTTGATCTTCTTGCCAGACTTGAGGTGCAGCACGACCCCGTTCTCGAGGCCTTCGACTTTCTCGTATTCCTCGTTGTGCCTGACCATCACGTTGTTGTTGCTGAAGTGATAGCTCAAGCCCTGGGAAATTTCCGCGTCGAGGAAGCTGAGCAACTGCTCGCGGTTGTCGATCAGCTCGACCAGCACCCCCAGGCCGCTGAAAATCGACGCGTACTCGCAACCGATGACGCCGGCGCCGTAGATGATCAGTTTGCGTGGAGTATGGGTGATGCTCAGCACGGTATCGCTGTCGTAGATGCGCGAATGGCTGAAGTCGATGTCGGCGGGCCGGTAAGGCCGCGAACCGGTGGCAATGATGACGCTCTTGGCGATGAGTTTTTCTTGCGCACCATTGGCGCAGATCACTTCGACGGTTTGCTCGTCGGAGAAACTGCCGGTGCCGAAGAACACGTCGACGCGGTTGCGCGCGTAGTAGCTGGTGCGCGAGGCCACCTGTTTGGCGATCACCCGCTCGGCGCTCTTGAGCACGTCCGGGAACGAGAACCAGCGTGGCTCGCCAATGGCACGAAACATCGGGTTGGTGTTGAACTGGATGATCTGCTTGACCGAATGGCGCAGCGCCTTGGAAGGAATGGTACCCAGATGGGTGCAGTTGCCGCCGACCTGGCGCCGACTGTCGACCATGGCCACCTTGCGCCCAGCCTTGGCGGCGTTCATCGCCGCCCCTTCTCCGGCGGGGCCGGAACCCAGCACCACTACGTCGTAGTTGTAGACAGCCATGCGTACTCCTTCAAATCTGGCCGGGCGCCACGACGGCGCCAGCGGCTGGCGTGCCCTCATCAGGCATCGAAAAACTTGCGGTGCATTCTATAGCAAGCGCAGGCACCGCGAACATTTACCCTGGGTCGGCGCGTAGCCTATTTTCCGTGGCCGGCAACGTCAACGTTTGCCTGCGACATTTCGCCACCCTGCGACCGTCGAAAATCCCCGCCCCTGTGAATGACTAGGTCAGCGCAGTGCCAGATGCCGAAGCCCTGGAGGCCGCAGAGGTCTGCGGGACGCTGTCGTCGAGCAGTTCGAGCATCGCCGCTAGGTTGGGCGAACCTGCGCCACGGCGCCAGATCAGCCAGGTGTGCAGCCAGCGAAACTCTTCGGCCAGGGTCCAGACACTGACGTTGCTGCTGCCGGGCATGCTTTCCAGCATGCTGCGCGGCATCAAGGCCAGGCCGGCGCCGGCACTGACGCAGGCGAGCATGCCGTGATAGGACTCCATTTCGAAGATCTTGCCGGGCGCCGCGCCGTCGGCGACGAACCAGTTCTCGAAGTGCCGACGGTAGGAGCAGTTGGCGCGAAAAGCGTAGATGGTTTCGCCATTGACGTCCTGGGCCCGGGACACAGGCGCGTGACCGCGCGCGCTGACCAGGACCATTTCTTCGTCGTACACCACGCGCCCATCGAGCAGCGGATGACGCAGCGGGCCGTCGACAAAGGCAGCGGCCAGCCGCCCTCCGAGCACGCTGTCGAGCATGTCGCCCGACGGTCCGGTGGACAGGTCCAGCTCGACCTTGGGATAACGATGATGGTACGCCGCGAGCAACGGTGGGATGCGCACGGCTGCCGTGCTTTCCAGCGAGCCCAGTGCGAACGAGCCCTGCGGCTCGGTACCCGACACTGCCTGGCGCGCTTCCTCGACCAGATCGAGGATGCGTCGCGTGTAGTCGAGAAAACTCCAGCCATTGGGCGACAGGCGCAAGCGCAGCTTTTCGCGGATGAACAGGTCGACCCCCAGCTCGCTCTCCAGTTGTTTGATCCGCGTCGTGAGGTTGGAAGGCACTCGATGCACCCGCTGAGCGGCGGCGGCAATGCTGCCCTCTTCGGCCACCGCGCGAAACAGCTCCAGTTGGGTGAGGTCCATACATTCTCCAAACGAGATGGTTTCGATGATTATTATTCAGTTTTCATGATTTAACCATGCCCGTATTGTGGCTGACATATTCCTTCGACAGGTAAACGCCATGACGCATGCCATTTCCATGAATCCCGCCACCGGCGCCGAGCTGCAACGCTACCCGTTCGACAGCGAGGCGCAGCTCGAGCACACATTGGCCGACAATTTCGCTGCCTTCGAACAATGGCGCTACGTTGCGCTCGGTGAACGCGCCGCAGTCATCGCGCGCATGGCACACGTGCTACGCGAAATGAGTGAGCCGCTGGCGCAGATGATCACTCGGGAGATGGGCAAGCCCATCACCCAGGCGCGCGCCGAAGTCGAGAAATGCGCCGGACTGTGCCAGTGGTACGCCGAACACGGCCCGGCGATGCTCGCCGCCGAAGCGACCCAGGTGCCCGGCCAGAAAGCGCGCATCGAATACCGTCCGTTGGGCCCGGTGCTGGCAGTGATGCCGTGGAATTTCCCGCTTTGGCAAGTCTTGCGCGGCGCCATTCCGGTGATCCTGGCCGGCAATGGCTATTTGCTCAAGCACGCGCCGAACGTGATGGGCAGCGCCACACTGCTGCGTGAGGCGTTCGACCAGGCGGGACTGCCCCACGGCCTGTTCGGTGTGCTCAATGTCGAGCCCGCTGGCGTATCGCGCGCCATTGCCGACCCACGGGTCGCTGCCGTGACCGTGACCGGCAGCGTCGGTGCAGGCTCGGCGATTGCCGCACAAGCCGGTGCGGCGCTGAAGAAGTGCGTACTGGAACTGGGCGGCTGCGACCCGTTCATCGTTCTGGCCGATGCCGACATGGACGAAGCGGTCAATGCTGCCCTGCTCGGCCGATTCCAGAACACCGGCCAGGTCTGCGCCGCCGCCAAGCGCCTGATCGTCGAGTCGAGCATCCTGCCGGCCTTCACCGAACGCTTCGTGGCCGCAACGCGCGCCCTCAAGGTCGGCGACCCGCAGCTCGACGATACCTATATCGGCCCCATGGCTCGCTTCGATCTGCGCGACGAGCTGGATGGCCAGGTACAGGCTTCTATCGAGCAAGGCGCCCAGTTGCTGCTGGGCGGACACAAGCTGGCCGGCGACGGCAATTATTACGCGCCCACCGTGCTTGCCAACGTGCAGCCGGGCATGACCGCCTTCGATCAGGAGCTGTTCGGCCCCGTGGCCTCCATCGTCGAGGCGCGCGATGCGAACCACGCGCTGGCACTGGCCAACGACAGTGATTTCGGGCTGTCGGCAACGGTGTGGACCGGGGATGTGGAGATGATCGAATATTTCACCGAGCGCCTGGAAACCGGTGCGATCTTCATCAACGGCTACGGTGCCTCGGATGCCCGCGTGGGCTTCGGTGGCATCAAGAAAAGCGGCTACGGACGCGAGCTGTCGCACTTCGGTCTGCGCGAGTTCTGCAACGCGCAGACCGTGTGGCTGGATCGCCGCTGAGCTGTTCAGGCAACGGGCTTGTGCGGCATAGTCATGCACCGCAGTGACTCTGCGCACCCCGAGGCCCCATGACCCGAACCGTCCTCCAGCAGTTTCCCGCGCAGCGCGACGACATCGGTGACCTGATCACCCGTCGCCCGCTGCCTGGCCCCGGCATCGAGCAGCTCGATCCGTTCCTGTTTCTCAATCACCACGGTCCGCAGACCTACCCCCCCAACAACCAGGGGCTGCCGTTCGGGCCGCATCCCCATCGTGGCTTCGAGACGGTCACGTTCATCCTCAAGGGCGAGCTGTCGCACCTGGACAGCGGCGGCCATGAAAGCATCATCGGTGCCGGCGGCGTGCAGTGGATGACGGCGGGTTCCGGGCTGGTGCATGCCGAGCTGTCGCCGCAGTCGTTCAAGCGCGAAGGCGGCCCGCTGGAGATCCTCCAGCTGTGGGTCAACCTGCCAGGGCGTTTGAAAATGACACCCCCGGCCTATGTCGGCCTGCAACGCGCGGATACCGCCACGATCACCGAGCCCCTGGCCGAAGTACGCCTGATTTCCGGCGAGTATGTGTCCGATGGGCATGGCGCCAGGCGCGGGCCTATCGAGTCCCTCACCGGCCTGTGCCTGATGACCGTACACCTGCAAGCCGGCGCCCGCCTCTCGCTGCCGGCACCGTGGGGCGAAAACGTCTTTCTCTACGTGGTCGACGGCGAGGCCGAGATCGCCGGGACCCCGCTGCAATCCCATCACCTGGTCGAACTTGACGAGACGCACGACAGGGTAACGGTCGAAGCCACCGGCCCAGCCACGCTGCTCTATGGCCACGGCGCGCCACTGGGCGAACCAGTGGCCAGCTACGGTCCGTTCGTGATGAACACTCGCGAGGAAATCCAGCAGGCGTTTGCCGACTACCAGGCGGGTAAGTTCGGTCATATTGCAAGCTGAGCGCGCCGCGTTGCCTTGGGCCAATCGGCGCTGGTGACTGGAGCAAATCGTCAGAAACGAGCCATACTCTGCATGAAGTCGACCCGATAACCATAAGAACCGGACTCATTCATGCAAACCAGCCTCAGCCCGATCGATCGGCGCATCCTGCGCCTGCTCCAGCACGACGCGGACCTCTCGGCGGCCCAGGTCGCCGAACGTGTGGAGCTGTCCCAGTCACCCTGCTGGCGACGCATCCACCGCATGCAGGAAGAAGGGCTGATCGAACGCAAGGTTGCCCTGCTCAACCCGAAAAAACTTGGCCTGAGCATGACCATTTTCGTCAGCATCAAGCTGTCGGGGCACGGCAGACGGCACCTGACCGAATTCGAGGAAGCCATCATCGGCTACCCGCAGGTGCTCGAGTGCTACACGATGGCGGGCGGCATGGATTTCATGCTCAAGGTGGTGGCCAAGGACATTGCCAGTTACGAGCGGTTTTTACGCGACCATCTGCTGCAGAAGCCCCATGTGCAGGAAGCCTACTCGAATATCGCCATGAGCGAAGTCAAGCGGACCACCGAGCTGCCGCTGGAGTGAGGGATGGGCGCACAAGAAAAACAGGAAACCACAGACAAATCATTTGACATGCAAATGATAACGATTATTATTGAGCTCAACCGGTCGAGAGATCGGTTGGATAATCCGAAGGGCCTTAGGTCGGACCTTCAGATTATCTCCTCATCAGGCTAATCACGGTTTTTGACCCGGCTTTTTGCCGGGTCTTTTTTTTGGATCTTCAGGCTAATGAAGAGCGTTGCACGCCGTCGGTTTCTAACTTCACCGACTTGAAGGCGCCACTGCAAAGATGGCGCGCATGATATCAAAAGAACATCGGAAAACGGAAGTCCGAACTCGCTTTCTCTCTACAGATGACCAGGTTTCGCGCAAATGGAGGTGTCACCGATGACCCCGCTGCTCACGCCCTCGCATGATCTGTCAGACCTCATTCACGACCAGCCACACCCGGACCGTCTTCATCGACAATTGCTGGATCTGCCAAGGCGGACTCGACAAGTCCTGCTCTACAGCCGCCTCGACGAACTTCCCTACCTCGACATCGCCCAGCGCTTGCATACGACAGTCGGCGACGTCGAAGCCAGGATGCAGGCCGCGCTGCGTGCCTGCTGCACACCACTCCTTGCTGGCCAGAACATGGCCATCCACTGGTACGTCAAGCTGCAAAGCCCATTGACCACCGCCAGCGAGCGCATCGACTTCCGCCGCTGGCTGGACAGCGACGGCGCTCATCTGTCCGCTTTCCATGCCACCGAGCTGCAATGGCGCCAGCTGCTCGCGCCAGCCACGCAGCTGGGCCACGACCGCTGGCACCACAAGGCACGCCAGGGGCTGGGGCTGCGCGGCTGGGTGACAGCAGGCCTGGCCATGGCGCTGGCGATGGAGCTCATCAGCCAGAGCCTCTGAGCCTACTGAAACAGACCGAGCTGGCCACCGATCAGCGTGTTGAAGTCGTCGTCGACGAACAGCAGGATCGCATCGGCAATGGGTTGCAGCTGCCGGGTCAGGTAATGGTCGTAGTCAATGGCTGAATCTCGTACTTCCAGAGGTTCGGGCCCCGCCACCGTCATGACGTAGCTGATCCAGCCGCCGCGCTGATACTGCAGGGGCCGCCCCGTAGAGCGGTTGTGTTCATCGGCGATACGCGCGGCTCGAACGTGAGGCGGCACGTTACGCTGATAGTCGTGCAAGGGCCTGCGCAGTCGCTTGCGGTAGACCAGCAAGTCGTCCAGCTCACCTGCCAGGGTTCGTTTCACGTAATCGCGAATATACGACTGATAACCCTGATAGTGGAAAATTCTCGAGTACAGCGACTTCTGGAACTCACGGGCCAGCGGCGACCAATCGGTGCGAACGCTTTCCAGTCCTTTGTAGACCATCTCGTCCTGGCCGTCGGCGCGTCTGACCAATCCTGCATAGCGCTTCTTGCTGCCTTCTTCCGCACCCCGGATGGTCGGCATCAGGAACCGCCGAAAATGGGTTTCGAACTGCAGTTCCAAAGCGCTGTTCAGTCCATATTCACGCTGAAGATGCTGCCCCCACCAAAGGTTCACCTCGGCCACCAGCTCCTTGCCGACGCGGCTCGCCTCGGCTTCGTCGTGGGCGCTGTTGAGCCAGACGAACGTGGAGTCGGTGTCGCCGTAGATCACCTGGTAACCGCGTGCCTCGATCAGCTCGCGGGTACGGCGCATGATCTCGTGGCCGCGCAGAGTGATCGACGACGCCAGGCGTGTGTCGAAAAAGCGACAGCCACTGGACCCCAGAACACCGTAGAACGCGTTCATGATGATCTTCAGCGCCTGCGACAGCGGCGCGTTGCCCTGCGCCTTGGCCGTCTCGCGCCCCTTCCAGACGCTGGCGACAATGGCGGGCAGGCAATGCCGGGTACGTGAAAAGCGCGCGCCGCGAAAGCCTGGAACCGAGTGTTGATCGTCTGGGTTGGCCAGACCTTCCGCCAGACCTACCGGGTCGATCAGGAACGTGCGAATGATCGATGGATACAGGCTCTTGTAGTCCAGCACCAGCACCGACTCGTACAGGCCGGGCCGTGACTCCATGACGAAACCGCCTGGGCTGGCCTCGGGTGGGCGTTGGCCGATATTGGGCGCTACGAACCCCTGGCGATGCATCGCCGGCAGATACAGATGGGTGAAGGCGGCGATCGAGCCACCGCTGCGGTCCGCTGGCAAGCCGGTGACGCTGGCGCGTTCGAGCAGGAAGGTGAGCAGTTGCGTCTTGGCGAAGATCCGCGTGACCAGCACGCAATCCTTGATGTTGTAGCGCGCCAGGGCCGGTTTGTCCTCGGCGAACATGCGGTTTATTTCGTCCATGCGCTGGTACGGCGTGGAAATGTCCTTGCCCTCGCCCAACAGCGTCCGCGACACGTTTTCGAGACTGAACGAGGGAAAGCTCCAGGTCGCCGAACGCAGCGCTTCGACCCCGTCGATGATCAGCCGGCCCGGCGCGCCGGCGAAATAGTGGTCGCTGCCGCTGCCGTGTTCGCGCCAGGTCATCTCCGCGCCCCCGCGGCCCAGCAACAAGGGTACGTTGAGGCGTCTGGCGTGTTCGTGCAGGACGCGCAAGTCGAACTGCACGACGTTCCAGCCGATGATCACGTCCGGGTCGTGTTCGGCGAACCAGGCATTCAGGCTTTGCAGCAGTTCCACCCGGCTTTGCCGGTAATACAGGGCAAAATCCAGCGTGCGCGCATCGCCGTTGGGCGGTCCCAACATGAACACATCACGTTGGCCACAGCCTTCGATGCCGATGCAGTACAACTCACCCTGGGCGGTGGTTTCTATGTCCAGCGACGCCAGTCGTAGCTGTGGACGGTAGGCCGACGCCGGCTTGAGCCTGGCCTCGTGGTATTGGCCGTCGGCCTGCAAGTGGCCATCGAAGACCACGGCTGCCGTAATGAAGCGCTCCATCAGGTAGCGCTCCGGTGGACGAATGTCAGCCTCGTACACTGCTATGCCGGCTTGCCTGAGCATGGTTTCCAGACGTTGCAACTGGCCGTACTGCCGGCAATACAGGCCTGACACCGGTTGCTGGTCGAAATCGCGCAGCGCCAGCGGTTTGAGCTCCACACCGGCCTCGCCTTCGAGCAGACGCCGCGCGTGTTCCTGCTGCAGTGTGGGCAGGAAGGCGACCGAAGGCTGGAGCGGCAGGCGTACCAGCCGCGGCCCGGCATCGGTCGCCAGCCACAGTTCGACCTGGGTGCCTTCGGCGGTGTCGCGCCAATGTCGCGTCAGGATGAAACCCTGTTGTGGGGTCACGGCGGCGGGCCTTTTACGAGGAAAGTAGGCGCGGCGGCTGCAGGCCGAGCTCATATGAGGCAACATCATAAACTGTACATCCATACACATAAAGCTTGCCTGTCTTGATACGTCTGGCATGCTACGGCTCTGCACGGCTTCTTCATCAAGGTACCTATGCGGCTGTTTCTCTGCGAAAAACCTTCCCAGGCAAAAGACATCGCCAAGGTGCTGGGCGCCACGCGCCGCGGTGATGGCTGCTGGATCGGCAATGCCGTCACGGTGACCTGGTGCATCGGGCACCTGCTGGAAACCGCGCCGCCCGACGCCTACGACGCGCGCTACAAGCGCTGGGTGCTGGCCGATCTGCCGATCATCCCGCAGCAATGGAAAATGCAGGTGAAACGCAAGACGGCCAGCCAGTTCAAGGCGGTCAAGCGCTTGTTGAGTGAAGCTCAGGCGCTGGTGATCGCAACGGACGCCGACCGCGAAGGCGAAATGATCGCCCGCGAGCTCGTCGATCACTGTCGCTACCGCGGTCCGGTGCAGCGGCTGTGGCTGTCGGCCCTGGACGACGCCTCGATTCGCAAGGCGCTAGCGGCTCTCAAGCCGGGCGCCGAGACGTTCTCCCTGTATCACAGCGCCCTGGGGCGCTCGCGGGCCGACTGGTTGATCGGCATGAACATGAGCCGGCTGTTCACCCTGCTCGGCCGTCAGGCGGGGTACCAGGGCGTGTTGCCCGTGGGGCGGGTACAAACCCCGACCCTGCGCCTGGTGGTGGACCGCGACCGAAGCATCGCCGATTTCGTCCCCGCCGCCTATTGGGCCATCGATGTGCAACTGCTCGGCGAACAGACCGAGTTCACGGCGCAGTGGATACCGCCAGCGGACAGTTGCGACGATCAAGGACGCTGCCTCAACCAGGCGCTGGCGCAGCAGGCCGCTGCAGCGCTCAGCCAGGCAAGCCACGCAACGCTGCGCAAACTGCGTACCGAGCGCGTCAAGGAGGCCGCCCCCCTGCCCTTCGACCTGGGCACCTTGCAGGAGGTCTGCTCGAAAAAGCTCGGGCTGGGGGCACAGGAAACCCTGGACGTGGCGCAGGCACTGTATGAAACCCACAAGGTCATCACCTATCCACGCAGCGACTGCGGCTACCTGCCGGTCAGCCAGCACGGTGATGCCAGGGCGATCATTGCAGCCCTGGGCCGCGCCGACCCCGGGCTGGCAGCGTTGCTCCCCCACCTCGATGCGCAGCGGCGCTCACGCGCCTGGAACGACGCCAAGGTCGGCGCACACCACGGCATCATTCCAACTACCGTCGCCGCTACGTTCGACAAACTGCAGGGCAAGTACCGCGCGGTTTATACCCTGATCCGCGCCCGCTACCTGGCGCAGTTTCTGCCCAATCACGAATACGACCGCACCCAGGCCGACTTCGACTGCAGCGGTCAGGCGTTGCGCGCGGTCGGCAAGCAGGTGGTCGAACCCGGCTGGAAGCGCGCCATACCGCAGGCGCTCGGCGCTGCCAAGGGTCGCGAAGCGCCGGCTCCGCAGCCATTGCCGCGGCTGATCGAGGGCCAGCGCTGCGTGGTACGCGACGTGAAGCTCAAGGACCTGTGGACCCAACCCCCGAAACCCTTCACGGAAGGTGATTTGATCAAGGCGATGAAAAACGTCGCCAAGCTGGTCGAAGACCCGCGCCTGAAGCAGAAACTCAAGGACACCACCGGGATCGGCACCGAGGCCACCCGCGCCGGCATCATCCAGGGCCTGCTGGATCGCGGCTACCTGACCAAGCAGGGCAAGGCACTGGCGGCGGCACCCGCCGCCTTCAGTCTGATCGACGCGGTACCTCGAGCCATCGCCGACCCGGGCACCACTGCCATCTGGGAGCAAGCGCTGGACATGGTGCAGAGCGGTGAGATGTCGCTGGAAACCTTCGTCGCCAAACAATCGGCCTGGATGAGCAAGCTGGTGGAGCGTTGCGCCGGGTTGCGCATGGTCATCAGCGGTCCTGCGCCAAAAGGCGCGACGCCGTGGAAAAACAAGCGCAAGCGCAAGTCTTCAAAGGCAGCCTGACCTGCAATCCGTCGCCCGACGCCTAGATGTGCACGCCTTGCTTTGTGAAATGGCGCAACTACCGGTACGCTGCCCCGATCATTTCCTGCCAGGCACTACCCTTGATTGCGCTGCATGACATCGCTGTAACCAGCGACATCGACCCCTCCATCAGCTGTGACCGCTGCGCCGCCAAGTGCTGTCGCCTGGAAGTCATGCTGATCACCGACACCGGCGTACCGGAGCGCTTCATTGAAGTGGACGAATGGGGTTCGGAAACCATGTCGCGCCTGGACGATGGGTGGTGTGCCGCATTGGACCGACGCTCCATGAGCTGCAGTATCTACCTGAATCGCCCGTTGATCTGTCGCGAGTTCGACATGGGCGGGCCGGACTGCCAAGAAGAGCGCATGCGCCCTTAAGCAGCCCGGTTACGGGTCATATCACCTTGACCGCACGACCGATGAACTGGATTGGGCCGGTTGGCCTGCCTGTCGTCGAGCCTGACTTGGGCTCCAGGGTCAGCTCGAACAACTGGTTGTTCTCCAGCGGCGGAAGCTTGTCCAGGGCTACGTGTACGCTCTGCCCCGGTTCCACCAGACCCAGCGAGACAGGACCTTGCCAGCTGTCGGCCTTGGTCCAGAACTGCAGGGCGCGGTCAGCCGGCACCGCCGTATCGTTCAACGGAATCAGCTGGACCTCCCTCGAGTCACTGGCCTGCACCACCCAACCTGGCGCCTTGTCCTGAGGCGCGATGAGCACGACGACATAAGCTGGACCCGGCACCGGCGCGCGAACGTTGAACAACAACGCGCCCAGCACCAGCGTTGCCGCCAGCCCGGCGCCCGCCAACCCGCGCCAGACACCCAGGCGATTCCACCAGATCGGGATGGGCTGCGCGCCTGCGCTGTCGAGGCTGCGCTGGATCCGTGGCCACAGCGTCGCCGGCGTCTGCACAGGCGTGACGCGCTCAGCCAGGGGCAACAGGCGCGCTTCCCATGCATCGACCGCCGCGCGCAGTTCCAGGTCAGTGGGCAATCGCCGTTCGACTTCTGCCCGCCGCTCTGCATCGAGCGTTCCCAGCACATACTCGCTGGCCAGTTCTTCAGTATTCATGGGCTCTACCGTCTCGCTTCGTTCGCTCATCCCATGCACTCACGCAGTGATGCCAGGCTACGCTTGATCCACGCCTTGACCGTGCCCAGCGGCGTTTCCAGCCGCTGGGCGATCTCGGCATGGGTGTAGCCATCCAGATAAGCGTGGTACAGGCACTGGCGTCGCTGCGGCTCCAGTTGCTCCAGGCACCCGTCGATTCGCGCACTGCCCAGTGCCGCATCTGCGGCTTCGTCGGTGAACAACGACTGCAGATCGTCCTCGTTCAGCCCGCGCAACCGCGCGTTGCTGCGAATGTGGTTGAGCGCAAGGTGCCGGGTGATGGTGAACATCCACCCCCGCGCCGAACCTCGCTGCGCGTCGAAACTGGCGGCTTGCGTCCAGATCCGCAGGAACGCATCGTGGACGATATCTTCGGCCAACGCTCGATCGCCGACAATGCGCAGAGCCACGGCCAACAGGCGCCCGCCTTCGCGCTGATACAAGCCGTGCAGTGCCTGGCGATCGCCACGGGCACAGTTTTGCAGGGCAACTTCGTGATCGAATGGATTTTCCGGCAAGGACAAGAAAGACCGCCATGGCAAGTGGGAGAATGAAGCTCGCTCGGCAGTGTAGACCAGGCGCGCGGACTTGCCGTTCCGCGCGCCGTGTCTGTACGACTTTTACTTGGCGGACCAGAAAATGTAGTCGGCCTGGTATTTGACGATTTCTTTCTGACCCTTCTGCGCGGTGGTACACGCGCTGGTCGGGGCAACGCCGCCCTTGAGTGCGGTGCGCTGGATATAGGTCACGCCCTGCATGGCGCCCTTGCCTTCGACCGGATTGGCTTTGACCAACTGGTAAGGCAGATTGCCGTCGCCGGCCGGTGCGACAGCAACCTGAGTGCCGGTCACCTTGGAGCCGTCTGCCGACTGCCAGGTGGCGGGCGGGCCGAAATAGGTGCCTACTTGCTTGCCGGAGCGATCATTGAGAACGGCCTTGGGACCAACGAACGTCCACTCTGTCTGGCCAGCGGCATTGGCCTTGTCACGGCATTCATAAGTGATTTCGCCCATGCCGACGGTTTCCATCGCGACCTTGTTGCCAGCCGGAACCTGAACCGGAGCAGGCAGATCCATCTGCGCGTGGGCAGTGGTGGCCAGGGCGAAGGTGGCGGCAAAGAGGACGTTGGCCAGGCAGAAACGGTGTGTGCTGTTCATGTCGTAAGCTCCATAAGAGTGATCGAACCGGCAGCGCCTTGTGTAGCTGCTGTAGGTACTACTCATCAGCGGGGCATTTGGATGCAGTTAAAAAAAGATTTTTCCTACAACGCCCATTCATATGCAGCGCAACCCCTGTCGCTTATTCGGGTCCATGCTTAAGCCCGCAGCAATTTCCAGAGAGACCTATGCCTTCCAACACCGCCACCAACGACAGCTGGCCACAGCGTTTTCGCGACAAACCCTGGTTATGGACCCTCACCGGCCTGCTTCTGGCCGTCAGTGCGGTGGTGGTGGTATGGAGCATCGTCAATGCCCTGCTGCACGCCGACCGTCAACATGCCTGGTATGCACTGCTGGGCGGCACCGGTGGCTTTGCAGCGACTGCCCTGGGCGCATTGATCGCCCTGGCACTCAGGGAGATATCCTCCAAAGTACAGGATGTGATGCTCGGCTTCGCTGGCGGCATGATGCTGGCAGCGAGCACCTTCTCGCTGTTGCTGCCAGGCCTGGCAGCCGCCAATACCCACACCGACAGCTCTGCGGTCGCCGCCTTGGTGGTGATCCTCGGCCTGGGGCTTGGCGTGGGCTTGATGCTGGCGCTGGACAAGGTCATTCCCCACGAACATGAAAACGCCGGCAGACACGGCCCCAATTCCGAACGAATCCACAGAGTGTGGCTGTTCGTGTTGGCCATCACTCTGCACAACCTGCCTGAAGGCATGGCCATCGGTGTCAGCCTGTCCGACGGCAACCTTGCAGTCGGCATTCCGCTGACCAGCGCGATTCTGTTGCAGGACATTCCCGAAGGCCTGGCCGTGGCCATGTCATTGCGGGCGACGGGACTCAGCGCGGGCAAGGCTGCCTTGGTGGCGATGGGCTCCGGTCTGATGGAACCGCTGGGCGCGATGGTGGGCCTTGGGCTGTCGAGCGGGTTCGCGCTGTCTTACCCGATCAGCATGGGACTGGCCGCTGGTGCCATGATTTTCGTGGTGTCTCACGAAGTGATTCCTGAAACCCACCGCAATGGTCACCAGACCCCGGCAACGCTGGGCCTGATGCTGGGGTTCGCGGTAATGATGTTCATGGATACCGCGTTAGGTTGACGACTGGCTGCCCTGGACCAGCCTTCGCGCTATCTGGGGCAGAACCTGCTCGCACGGCTGCGTGACCTTAATGCTGAGCAGTCCATCGGCGCGAGTGCGGCCCATGTTGATCGCCAGCAGGCGTTTGCCTTGGCGAGACATCTCCTGACACAGGCGAAAGCTCGAATAGGCCATCAGTGATGTGCCGACGATCAGCATGCCAGGCGCCGCTTCCACTGCCTTCCACGCGGCCCGAGCCTGCTCCGGTTCGACGCCTCCGCCAAAGAACACCACGTCAGGCTTGAGCAGATCACTGCCACAGCAAGGACAATGGGGCATGCGGAATGCCTCGAGAAAGCGCGCTGCCAGTTGTGCATCACCATCAGGCGCGAGTACCGCATGCACGTCCTGCAGGTAAGGATTCTGCTCTTCGAGCAGCAACTGCACATCGTCGCGCCGCAGTCGCATGCCGCAATCCAGACAGACCACTCGGTGCAGGTTGCCATGGAGTTCGACGACGTTGCGGCTGCCAGCCACATCGTGCAGCCCGTCGACATTCTGGGTGATCACCCCGCTGATCAGGCCCTGCCCCTGCAGTGCTGCCAGCGCCTGGTGAGCCGGGTTGGGCGTGGCCTGGTGCACACCCCGCCAGCCCACCATCGCCCGCGCCCAGTAGCGCTTGCGCGTGGCGGGGCTGGCGATGAAGTCCTGATGCATGATCGGTGCGCTGCCCCGCCTGACCCCGTCGCTATCGCGATAATCGGGAATGCCGGACGCGGTACTGATGCCTGCCCCGGTCAGTACCAGATAAGGGGCCTGCGCCATCTGCTGGTAAAGGTCATCGGCGAGTTCGACCATGGCTGCAATTACCTCGAGTTAGCGGGAGGCCACACGGCCGAGCAAAAGCGCAGGTTCAGGATTGCGAGGGGGTAGCCTGGTCCATCAGCTCGTCAACCGCCTTGGCGCACTGGACGCGATAGTCGGCAGGCAGCAGGCACAACTGCGGGCTGCCCAGGAGCCTGAGCTTCGCCGCTTCGGCAACCGCTTGCATGTCGACCCCGCGCAACGAAAATTCCTCGAGCAACGCCTGCATCGCATGGTGACGCTGATCCGGGCTGGACGTTGAAATCGACATATTTTTTTCCACGATAAAGTGCCTGTGTGAAATGCACTGCTTGAAATGACAATGACTGCCGGGGCCGGCGAAATACTTCGCTGTGGCGATGGACGGTCGCCGGACATTGAACGGTTCGGCGCTGGCAGTCACGCGCAGGGCCCCGCAATCGCTTAGAATGCCCGCCTGCAATACCCGTCGATTTCCGGAGCCTTACATGATCGCAGCCCCTACAACCACGCTTTGCATCTACCACGGAAACTGTGCCGACGGCTTCGGCGCAGCCTGGGTAGTGCGCAAGGCGCTCGGGCCCGATGTCGAATTCCATGCCGCCGGACACGGCCAGCCGCCACCCGATGTCACCGGCAGGCATGTGTTCATCGTCGACTTCGCCTACGATTACCAGACGCTCATGGCGATGGCGGCCCAAGCCCTTTCGATCCTCGTGCTCGATCACCACAAGACCGCCCAGGCCGACCTGCTCCAGGTGCCGCCGGCCGCAGCCTTTGGTGAACAGGCAGAAGGCGGCAATGTGCACGCCCTGTTCGACATGAGCCGCTCGGGTGCCGGCCTGGCCTGGGACTACTTCTTCGCCGGCCAGCCGCGCCCTGCCCTGATCGACCATATCGAGGACCGCGACCTGTGGCGGTTCAACCTGCCGGGTACGCGCGAAGTGCTGTCCAATCTGTTCAGTTATCCGCAGGAGTTTGCCGTGTGGGATGCGCTGCTGGCTGCGCCCGTCGAGACGCTGTTGGCGGACGGCATTGCGATCGAACGGCAGCGACAGAAAACCGTGGCCGATCTGCTGCGCGCCACCGCGCGGCGAATGTCGATCGGCGGTCACGACGTGCCGGTGGCCAACATACCCTCATTATTCGCCAGCGATGCCGGCAACATCATGACCCAGGGCGAGCCGTTTGCCGCGTGCTACTCGGATGGCCCCAAGGGTCGCTCGTTTTCGTTGCGTAGCACCGATGAAGGCATGGACGTGTCGGAAGTCGCCAAACAGTTCGGCGGTGGCGGTCATCGCAATGCGTCGGGCTTCCGCGTACCGTACGGCCACGAATTGACGCGCTGAGCACAGGTGGAATGACCACCGACCACCCCTATTTTGCTGGAGAGCGTCACATGCCGCAGGAACGACTGGATCTACTGAAACTGCCCAAGGACGTACGAGGCTCGGTCAATGGCCTGGTCCGCGCGTTGAATGCCGCCAGCACCAAAGCGGATGTAGAGCGCGAAGGCGCGCTTGAAATTGCCCTGATCCTGGGACTCGAACAGTCGCGCAAACTCAAGCCGGCCGATATCGAGGCGCTTTACATGATTTTCGACGACGCCAAGGAGGCACGCCTGCAGGCGTTGCAGAAGTGACCGTTCAGGTTGCCGTTCAAGCCGCCGCGCTGCCTTCGAAAGGAGCCTGCCGCAGGCAGTTGCGCCCGGCGTTCTTGGCGGCGTACAGGGCCTTGTCGGCAGCACCTATCAGGTTGTGCGCCGTGACGTAGGGCGCGATGCCCATCGCTATCCCCACGCTGATGGTCACGCGTGCCCCGGCGCCCAGGGCGGGATGGGCAAGCCCCAGGTCCGCGACCGCCGTGCACAGGTCCTGCCCCAACTGCCTGGCCTGCTGGCTATCGGCCCCCACCAGCAACACCAGCATCTCCTCGCCACCGAAACGGAACGGCATGGCATTGGATTGCCGGGACAACTCCTTGATGGTTGCACTGACCTGCTTGAGACAGCTGTCCCCTTGCAGGTGGCCATAGCTGTCGTTGTAGAGCTTGAAGTGATCGATGTCGATGAGGATCGCCGTCACGCAGGTCGCTTCGGTCCCTGCTGCCTGCCACAGCTGGGCGGTGACATCGCCCTGGTGCCGACGGTTGAACAGTTGAGTCAGTGGGTCGGTGCGGGCCATTTCGGTCAGTTGCACTTCCAGCAGGCGCCCGCGCAAGGCAAACAGATAGCTGAGTCGGCTCGCACGCTCGAGGAAATACGAAGCCATCAGCAACAGCACCACTGTTGATCCGTACAAGAAGGCATTGGCGCGCCACGTCACCGGGTCCATGAATCCCGCGATGTGAGTGGTCAGCAACTGGATGCCGAGCATGCTGGCCATGGCAGCCACCGCGAAGCGAAACGGTAACTGTTGAATCATCGTGCAGTACACCATCAGCAACAGCATGCCTAACTGATAGTGCAGGCGATAGGGACTGTCGCTGTAGATCATCACCACCAGCGGCATCAACGAGGACAATACCGTGGCCAGCGCCGACACCGTCTCCAGCGCTCGACGTGAGGTCAGGCGTTGGGCCAGCAGCAGGATGGCAATGATCATTGGGGTGATCAGCAGCAGGCGCCCTACAGCCACATAGGCGAACACATCTTCGAGGGCCAACCAGTCGCTGATCAGGAACAGGTTGTAGATCACTGCACCGCAGATACCGGTGGACGTCAGGAACTGCAGGCGCTGGCGTTGGGTATCGGCCTCGTAGCGACGCTCCAGTTCACGGTCGAACGTCAGACCACCCACGCCGCTTGCGATGGCCTGCTCGACCAGTGCCATGGTGTGCGGTTCGGGGGAATGAGCCGGTTGAGCTTGAACGGCTTGCATGGGGCACCGGAAAATATGATTCAGAATTTTACTAGACTGCCCCATGATATCTTAGTGCCATTATTGTGGGGCATTAGTTTGGCGCCAATGGAATGAACGGTCGTTGGGTTGCACCAGCGGTCGGGCCTGTAAGATCTTTCACTGCGTCCGCTGTTGTGGTCAGGGATCAGTTTTCCTGGATGTGCCGGCGAAGAGCCGAAGATTCAAATCGCAGGTTTCAAACTGCGGGTCATCAGATGATAATGCGAGACTTTATCATCTGATGCTCCATGAGATCCTGCATGCACCTTTCGCACACCGGCCCAGGCTTGGAAAGACTCTATCAGGATCACCATTCCTGGCTCCGGGCGTGGTTGTATGGCCGATTGCGCAATACCGCCGACGCCGCCGACCTGGCGCAGGATACCTTTGTGCGCTTGCTGCAGCGTCGTAGCGTGCAAACCATGGAGCAGCCGCGTGCCTACCTGCGAACGGTGGCCCGGGGTCTGGTGATCGACCTGTGGCGGCGTCGGGATATCGAAAGGGCCTGGCTGGAAACGCTGGCGGAACTGCCCTGCGAACAGGCCCCCTCTCCTGAAACGGGACTTCTGGTGATCGAGGCGCTGGTGGCCATCGACTGCCTGCTGGACAGCCTGCGCCCCATCGTGCGCCGGGCTTTCCTGCTCGCCCAGCTCGAAGGATTGAAGTGTCCCGCCATCGCCAGGGAGCTTGGGGTATCCGTGCCAAGCGTTGAGCGTTACCTCGCCCAGGCACTGCGCGCTTGCTACACCGCAACCTTCGCGCAGGAAACGCAGTGAGCACGCCATGTACCCTGGTGTCGCCGCAGATACTCGATGCGGCCATCGACTGGTCGCTCAAGATCAGCTTCAACACAGCCGACGCGGCGACCCACGACGCCTTCCAGCACTGGCTGGCGGCCGATGCCCGGCATGCCCTGGCCTGGCAACGCCTGCAAGGCCTGAATGAGCCCTTTGCGCGGCTGCCCGCCAGTGCCGCGATGAGCGCCCTGAACCGACTACCCACCGGACGCCTGCAGCGGCGGCAACTGCTCAAGCTGCTGGTGCTGGGTTCAGGCACCGCCGCGATTGGCTGTGGCACCCAACGGTACGCGCCTTGGCAACGCCTGATCGCCGACTACAGCACCCGCACGGGGGAATTCCGTCGCTGGACACTTCCCAGTGGCACCTTGCTCGAACTCAACACCGACAGCGCGGTGAAAGCCGACCTCGAAGGCGTGCAACGCGTCACCCTGTTGCGCGGCGAGCTGGGTGTGACAACAGCCGGCAGTGGTCTGCCCCTGCAGCTGACAACGCCGCACTGCCGGGTGGATGCGCTTCATGCACGCTTCGAAGCCAGGCTGTTCGGGGACCACACGTGCCTGACAATCGCCGAGGGCACCGTCAAGCTGGAGGCGAGTGCCGGGCACGCAGCGCTCGAGATGCACGCAGGAGAGCAGTGGCTCGTCAGTCACTCAGCGCTGCGGCGCACACCCGGGCCTGCCCCCGACCACGGTGCCTGGCGCAACGGCATGCTGATCGTTCGAAACCTGCCATTGGCACAGGTGCTCGGCGAGCTGTCACGCTACCGGGCCGGTTACCTGAACTGGGAACAACGCATTGCCGCGCTGCCGGTCAGCGGTAACTTCAGTACCTTGCAAGCCGATCAGTCGGTGGCGTTGATCGCCCGCGCCCATGGCCTGCGCGTACGAACGATTACTCGCTATTGGTCCCACGTCGGCTCGGCTGCGTGAAAAAACGTGGTGCAGTGATGGGATTTCGAGTCTGGGACGGCATAGCTAAGTGAATGCCTCACTCAATCCGTTCGAGATCCTCAAAGTGACCCAGCGCCCCTCGCCTCGCCTCCACCCTCACCTGTTAGGTCGAACCGTCTTCCCTGCCGTGATCTGCTGGAGCCTTGCCGGTATCGCCGCCTCTGCGGTGCAGGCAGCCGACCTGCAACAGATCGATATTCAGCCGGGCAGCCTGGACAGCGCCCTGACCGAGCTCAGCCGCAGTACCGGTGTGACCATCGTGTTCGATCCGCAACTGCTGGACAGCAAGCGCAGCCCAGGATTGCACGGTCGATTCAGTACCGACCAGGCCTTGGATGAGCTGCTGGGCGCCAGCGGAATCGGCGCCGTGAAACAGGGCGATGGTTTCGTCCTGATTGCCCTGACGACCGCCGGTGTCGGGCTCGATCTGGCGCCCACCCAGATCACCGGCAACCAACTGGGCAATATCACCGAAGGCACCGGCTCCTACACACCCGGCCTGATCGCCACGGCCACCCGGCTGGTACTGAGCCCCAGGCAGACACCGCAGTCGGTCACCGTCGTCACCCGTCAGCACATGGATGACTTCGCGCTGGACAATGTCGACGACGTGATGCGGCACACCCCAGGCATTACCGTCTCGGCCTATGACAGTGATCGCTCCAACTACTACGCTCGCGGTTTCTCGATCAACAACTTTCAGTACGATGGCATTCCATCTGCGGTACGCAATGTCGGCTATTCGGCCGGTAACTCGCTCAGCGACATGGCGGTCTACGACCGCATCGAAGTGCTCAAGGGGTCACCCGGCCTGCTGGTCGGTGCAGGCTCGCTGGGTGCCACGATCAACTTGATCCGCAAGAAGCCCACCACCGATTTCCAGGGGCATCTGAGCCTGGGCGCGGGCTCATGGGACAACTACCGCAGCGAAGTCGACGTCAGCGGATCGCTGACGCCGACCGGCAACGTACGCGGGCGTGCCGTGGCGGCCTATCAGGACAAGAATTCCTTCATGGACCGCTACGGCAGCCAGGCCGAGGTGTACTACGGCATTCTGGAGTTCGATCTTTCCCCGGACACGTTGCTGACCGTGGGCGGCGACTACCAGAACAATGATCCGCGCGGCTCGACCTGGTCTGGCAGTTTTCCTTTGCTCAACGCCGCCGGCGAGCGCAACGACGTCAAGCGCTCCTTCAGCAACGCAGCCGACTGGAGCAGCTGGAAGCAATACACGCGCACGGTATTCGCGACGCTGGAGCACCAGTTCGGTGATGGTTGGGTAACCAAGTTGCAACTGGACCACAAGATCAACGGCTATGACGCACAACTGGGCTCGATCCAGGGCGATACCCCAGCCGTCGACGGCACGGCCCGGCTCAATGGCCAGCGCTACCGTGGCGAAACCAGCAGCGATTCAGCCGACGCCTATGTCAGCGGTCCTTTCCAGTTCCTGGGCCGCGAACACGAGGTGGTTCTGGGCGGTTCGATCAGCAAGTCGCATTGGCAAGGCAAGGGCTTCTGGGACGTGACCTATCCCAACGGCAACCAGCTCGACTTCTTCAACTGGCACGGCAACGTCGACAAACCGGCCTGGGGTACCGCACAGCAGATCAGCGACGATGTCGTTCGGCAGACCGGCGTCTACCTGACCACGCGCTTGAACGCGACCGACGATCTGCATTTCATCCTCGGTGGGCGCCTGGTCAACTACACCGTGACAGGCAATAACGACACCTATCGTGAAAGCGGCCGGCTGATCCCCTATGCCGGTACGGTCTACGACCTGGACGAGCAGTTGTCGGTGTATGCCAGCTACACCGACATCTTCATTGCACAGGATTCCTACAACCTGGATCGAAATCGCAAGTTGCTCGAGCCCGATGAAGGCGAGAACTACGAAGTGGGCATCAAGGGCGAGTTTTTCGAAGGCCGGCTGAATGCCAGCCTGGCCTACTTTCAAGTCAAGGAAAGCAATCGGTCAGTGCCCGATGACGACTACAACAACCTCACCCCAACGCCTTCCAACTACGCGTTCAAAGGTACCGATGCGCAAACCAAGGGCTTTGAACTCGAAGTCTCCGGGCAGCTGGCGCAAGGTTGGCAGATGCAGGCCGGTTTTACCCATAAAGTGGTACGCGACGACAGCGGCGTGAAAATCTCGACGTTCGAGCCGGAAAACCAGTTCACCTTGTTCACTACCTACAATCTGCCCGGTGTGCTCGACCAGTGGACAGTGGGCGGCGGTGGACGCTGGCAGAGCAAGGCGTGGCAAGAGATCTGGAATTCGCCACGCGATACCTACGAAACCTTCGCCCAGAAGCAATACTGGGTGGTGGACCTCATGGCCAAGTACCAGATCACCCCGGCGTTATCGACCACGGTCAACCTCAACAACCTGTTCGACAAGTACTACTACACCAACATCGGCTTCTATAACTCGGCCGTCTATGGCGAGCCCAGGAACGTGATGATTACCACCCGATGGGACTTCTGACGACAGCCCACGCCGTTCTGACTGCACGGGCTGTCCGATGAACTCTCAGGCAGCTCGACGCTTACGCATGGCGCCGGTGATCAGCATGACGATGCCGGGCACGAGCAGCCCGATTGCTGTCCATCCGAACGCTTCCTGACCCGATGCGCCAAGCGCGGCAAAGACGCAACCGACTGCAAGCAAAGGGACAGCGGCGATGTAGAAAGGCTTGTTGGCATTCTTGCCCATAACGGATCCTCCTGATTTCTTTCCATTGAACCACATAGCTTTGCCCGCTTGAAGCGAGGGCGCATCCTGCGCATCGCAACAAGTCACACAGCGCTGAGCGCGCCCATGCTCAGAAGCCCGATGACGCCCAGGCCGAGCGCGATGCGGTAGTACACGAATGGCATGTAGCTCTTGGTCGAAACCAGCTTGAGGAAGACCACGATCACCCCGTAGCCGACGACGAACGCAATGATCGTAGCCAGCAATGTTGGGCCGCCGGAGAAAGTGCTGGATTCACCCCAGCTGCGGTACAGCTGGTAGAAGCCCGAAGCGATCACCGCCGGCACCGCCAGCAGGAATGAATAACGCGCTGCAGCCTCACGTGTGTAGCCCATTATCAGCCCGGCGGTGATGGTGCCGCCTGAGCGTGATACGCCCGGAATCAGGGCCAGCGCCTGGGCAAAGCCGAAAACCAGGCCATGGGTCCAGGTCAGTTGATCGAGCTTGCGCTCCTTGCGCCCCATCTTGTCCGCTGCGGCCAAGATCAGCGCGAACACGATGAGCATGGTTGCCGTGAGGTAAAGATTGCGCAGGCTTCCTTCGATATAGTCCTTGAACAGCAGTCCAAGGATCGAGATCGGCAAGGTACCGATGATGATCAGCCAGCCCATTCTGGCGTCCGGATGGCTGCGGTAAGAGGCGTCAGCCAGCGACTTGATCCAAGCCATGGCAATGCGCAGGATGTCCTTGCGAAAGTACAGCAGCACTGCTGCTTCGGTGCCCAGCTGGGTGATGGCGGTAAACGCAGCGCCTGGGTCGCCGCCAGAGGGTAACAATGGTCCGATAATGCGCAAATGCGCGCTGGAGGATACCGGCAAGAATTCGGTCAGTCCCTGGACCAACCCCAGAATAATGGCTTCCAGCCAGATACTTAATTCACTCACGCCTCAGCAGCTCCCAATTAGTTTTATCAGTCGGGCTGCCGTAAATGGCAACACACAGGATACGTCGGGAGTAACTGACCGCTGGATCGGATAAAGATTCTTGAGCGCCAGCAATGATTTGAATTCGATGCTTGAGGCTATGTCTCAGCCGCGCGAAATCGCCAAGAAGATCTACCGACGAGTCAACGCAATCGTGGAGCTGTCGAAGAATGGTCCTTGAACACATCCCCAGAAGTTCTGGAACACATGCCTTTTCGACCGCCCAAAGAAAAACCCCGCAGACGTTAATCTGCGGGGTTCTCGATGATGGAGGCCGAGGTCGGAATCGAACCGGCGTAGGCGGATTTGCAATCCGCAGCATAACCACTTTGCTACTCGGCCCCAAACGTGAAGCAAGAAACTGCTGCACGCAAACAAACTGGAGCGGGAAACGAGACTCGAACTCGCGACCCCGACCTTGGCAAGGTCGTGCTCTACCAACTGAGCTATTCCCGCATCGTGTTGACGGGCGCCATTCTATCTAATCGGCGACACCCGTCAAGCCCTTGATTCAAAAATAGTTTTATTTCTTCTCGGCCGTGATGCGCAAGTGCGGCCAGGCGGCGCGCAGGTATTGCAGCATGGACCACAAGGTCAGTGCGGCAGCGACCAGCAAAAGGGCGTAGCCCAGGATGACCCAGAAGGTGGCCGCCTTGGGGTTGGCCAGCAGGATGACCAAAGCCAGCATCTGCGCGGCGGTCTTCCATTTGCCCATGTTGGACACTGCGACCTGGGCACGTGCGCCGATCTCGGCCATCCATTCGCGCAGCGCGGAGACGACGATTTCGCGACCGATGATGATCGCCGCCGGCAGGGTCAGCCAGAAGTTGGCATGTTCCTGCACCAGCAGCACCAGGGCCACCGCCACCATGAGCTTGTCGGCCACCGGATCGAGGAACGCACCGAATGGTGTGCTCTGCTCCCAACGGCGGGCCAGGTAGCCGTCCAGCCAGTCGGTTGCCGCCGCTATAGCGAACACGGTGCTGGCTGCCATGTAGCTCCAATGGTAGGGCAGATAGAACAGCAATATGAAGAACGGTATCAGCAGGACGCGCAGTACGGTAAGCAAGTTAGGGATATTCATCGGCACAACTGGCTGCAAGGTGAGATGGCATTCTACTCGCTGTGCAGGTTTGCATAAATCGACTCTGCCAGCTTTTTACTGATTCCCGGTGCCTTGGCGATTTCCTCGACGCTGGCGCGGGCGATTTCCTGCAGCCCGCCGAAATGCTTGAGCAACTCGCGGCGACGCTTGGGGCCCACGCCTGCAACCCCTTCCAGGGTCGAGATGCGACGTGTCTTGCCACGTCGCGCGCGGTGACCGGTAATCGCAAAACGGTGGGCTTCGTCACGAATCTGCTGGATCAGGTGCAGCGCCGGCGAGTCGCCCTTGAGGGTGAATTCGTGGGCGACGTCGTTCAGATACAGCGTTTCGAAGCCGGCCTTGCGGGTCGTGCCCTTGGCCACGCCGAGCAGGATGAGGTCGGGAATGGCCAGTTCGTTCAGCACTTCACGGGCCATGTTCAACTGGCCCTTGCCGCCGTCCACCAGCAGCACGTCGGGTAGCTTGCCCTCGCCTGCCTTGATCTTGCTGAAGCGGCGCATCAGGGCCTGGTGCATGGCCGCATAGTCATCGCCTGCGGTGACGCCTTCGATGTTGTAGCGGCGGTAATCCGACTTGATCGGCCCTTCGGGCCCGAACACCACGCACGACGCCACGGTGGCTTCGCCGCTGGAGTGACTGATGTCGTAGCATTCCAGCCGCTGCGGTGGCTCGTCCAGGTTCAGCACCTCGGCCAACGCGTCGAACCGCGCAGCCACGTGCTGGCGATTGGCGAGCCGTGCGCCCAGCGCCTGCTCGGCGTTGGTCACGGCCAGCTGCTGCCAGCGTGCGCGGGTGCCGCGCACGCGATGGCTGAGGCTCAATTCACGGCCACGCAAAGTATCGAGGGCATCGAGCAACGCTTCGTGGTCTTCGGGAATGACGTTGACGATCAACTCGCTCGGCAAGTCGCGCTCGGAGCTGCCCAGGTAGTATTGCGAGAGAAACGCCGACATGACTTCGGCGACTTCTTCTTCGATACCCACCTGCGGGAAGAAATTCTTGCTGCCCAGCACCCGGCCGCTGCGCACGGTGATCAGGTGTACGCACGCGCCGCCCGGGTTGACGAAGGCAGCGATGACGTCGACGTCGCCGCTGCCGCCTTCCATGCTCTGCTGGTCCTGGACGCGCCGCAGCAGGCCGATCTGGTCGCGCAGTTGCGCGGCCTCTTCGAACTGCAGGTCCATCGCCGCCTTCTCCATGCTGGCAGAAAGCTCGTTGGTCAACTGGTTGCTGCGCCCTTCCAGGAACATCACCGAATGGCGCACGTCCTCGGCATATTCAGGCGCCTCCACGAGCCTCACGCACGGCGCCTTGCAGCGCTTGATCTGGTGTTGCAGGCACGGGCGCGTGCGGTTTCTGAAGTAGCTGTCCTCGCACTGGCGAACGAAGAAGGTCTTCTGCAACAGGCTCAAGCTCTCGCGAATGGCTCCTGCGCTCGGATAGGGACCAAAGTAGCGACCCTTGGCCTTCTTGGCGCCGCGATGGATGCTCAGTCGCGGAAACTCGCCGTCGGAAAGAAACACGTACGGATAGGATTTGTCATCGCGCAGCAGGATGTTATAGGGCGGCCGCCACTCCTTGATGAGGGTCTGCTCGAGCAGCAACGCCTCGGTTTCGTTGGCCGTGATGGTGGTTTCGATCTGCTGGATCTTGCCCACCAGGGCAGCGGTCTTGGGCGCCTGGCCGGTTTTGCGAAAATAGCTGGCCAAGCGCTTCTTGAGGTTTTTCGCCTTGCCCACGTAAAGCAGGCGCATGGCGTCGTCGAACATCCGGTACACGCCCGGACGTCCGCTGCAGGTGGCAAGAAAGGCACTGGGATCGAATGCAGCAGTCATGGTCAAAGGTTGGTGTCTACCATGCCATGCCGCACCGCCAGCAGGGTCAATTCCACATCGCTGGTCACGGAGAGCTTCTCGAAGATCCGGTAGCGGTAGGTGTTGACCGTTTTTGGCGACAGGCACAGCTTGTCTGAGATGATCTGGACTTTCTGGCAGCCGACGATCATCAGGGCAATCTGGATTTCCCGTTCGGACAGCAGATCGAACGGCGAATTACTGGTCTGCGGCTGGAACGACTTGAGGGCCAATTGCTGGGCAATCTGCGGACTGATGTAACGCTGGCCGGCGAATACCAGGCGAATCGCCTGGACCATTTCGGCCAGCCCTGCCCCCTTGGTCAGGTAACCGGCGGCACCGGCTTGCAGCAGGCGCGTCGGAAACGGGTCTTCCTCGCAGACAGTGACGGCCACCACCTTTATGTCGGGATGGCTGCGCAGCAATTTGCGAGTCGCCTCGAGACCACCGATACCGGGCATCTTGACGTCCATCAGCACCACGTCCGGCTTGAGATCGCGAGCATACTGCAACGCCCCCTCGCCCGACTCTGCCTGCCCTACGACCTGCAGGTCGTCGATATCGGCCAGCATGCGGGTGATACCGGTACGGACCAGGTCGTGATCGTCGACTACTAGAACCCGAATCAAACGGACACCTCGTAATAGTGGTCTCGGGGAATGCTGCCACATTACCAAACATTGCCGCCTCGGACCTAGCTCAAAGCGTCATGAATATGGCGTGGGGCGTCGGTGCGGAAGATCAGTCCGGGGTATTTCTCGCCCGTGTTTTTTTCTGGACCGTACTGCGCGTTGAATAGTTCGCCGCCATCTCGGCCAGGCTGCTGGCCAGATTGCTCAAGACGGCTTGGCCGGAAGTAGGAAGCGTCCGATATGTCTCTAGGACTTTTTCTTCTCGGCCGCTGAGAGCCTGCTCGGCCAATGGCGTCCGGCGGCCCAGCACGACGTAGAGAACGTCGACGCCTATCGTCGAAACGGCAGCCAAGTAATCGGCCCGTGGTGATCTTTCGCCGTTTTCGTATTTGCCCTGCGCATTGGGTTCGACACCACCCACCTGGCCAAACTCTCGTTGCGTGAGCTCCAAACGCTCGCGCTCTTCCCTTAGTCGGGGACCGATTCCAGTCATTTGAATGTATAATCCTTTATCGAAACACCCGAAACGGTGCGAAATAAAACTACTTTGAACCCTCTAAAACGGACTTGAACTATGCATGGTATACGGACTGCCGCACAAGCCAGAGCCTGGCTCGATCAGCAAGGGAAATCGGTACAAGAGTTTGCGCGCGAGCACGGCGTGGACCCTGCCACCACCTATCAGGTGTTGGCAGGACGCAAGAAGGGGCGGCGTGGCGAGGCGCACCGGGTCGCCGTATTGCTGGGCATGAAACTGGGCACCATCAGCGCAGCACTGGAGAACGGCCAGCGCTGACCGCACATGGTCAACGGGCGGGGCTGGGCAGCACGTACTCCATGCGCAGGAAACTGTCCTGCTCCCCCACCACCTCGAAACCGTGGCGGCCATAGAGCCGCTGCGCGGGGTTGTCCTTGAACACCATCAGACGCACCCGCGGCAAGCGTTCGCAGCGCGCTTGCCGCACCACCTGCTCGAGCACCCAACGGCCTACGCCCTGGCCACGATGCACCGGCAGCAGATGCACCTCGCGGATGAACAGTGCATGGGCATCCCTGGACAGACTGATGTAGCCCAGCGGCACGGCGTCGCGACAGATCAATCGGTTGTCGCGCCAATGCCAGGCCTGATCGAAACCCTCGTCCAGCCACAGCAGATCGTGACGGCCGTAGTAAGGCAGCATCGCTCGCCGAGTGAGGTCTCGGGCGAAACGCAGATCCTGATCGACAGCCGGCCGCAGGTACAAAGTCATTGCATCCTCCCCACGTCAAGAATGAGCTTGAATCCTTCGCCATGGCTGAAGTAAGCTCCAGCCATCCACCGGAGACTATCAATGTCGCACAACACCTTCAGCCCTGCATCCTTGCCTGCGACCTGCGCAGCGATGACGGCTGTCCGTGCACCGGCAAACGTTTATTTTGGGTATTGGTTTAGCCACTGGCGCGCCTGATACCCAATATCGGCGCCCATTTCACAGGGGTCGCCGACAGAGAATTCTCAACCCCCAGTCGGCCTCCTGACTGGGGGTTTTGCTTTTCAGGGCTTCATGTTTTTTTCGGCACTTTCGCCACGAAATCGAGGAACGCTTCATGAACAACTTTACCTATTACCGCTTCGACATCCGCAACCTCTGGCGATTTAGCAACCTCCGTTCGGGCCAGCCTGCCGCCTCCGACCGGTCGTTGATGGGTGGCATGACCCGCAGTCCAGACTCCCCGGCACTTTGTCGAACACCTTAACAGGGCAGCGCATGCGGGCAACCCCCCCGCCGCTGTCCAGGACCCAGACCATGAACAACAGCCTGACCACTCTGCACCACACCTCTGCTGTCCAGACTCGCACAGCCGCAGCTTCATCCGCGGCAAAAGACGCCGCCAACACGCCGGCAACTCACCGTCTGCCTACGCATTTCGCGCTCAAGCAGCAGCTGCCCCTCGCCGATCACCTGGGCACCCAGGTCCAAGCCCATCGCCAAGCCATCCGCGCCATTCTCGAAGGCCGTGACCCACGCCTGCTGGTCGTAGTGGGCCCCTGCTCCCTGCACGATCCGAAGTCCGCGCTGGAGTACGCACGCAACCTGAGCCAGTTGGCGCAGGAGTTAGAGGGCGAGATGCTGCTGGTGATGCGCGCCTACGTGGAGAAACCACGCACTACCGTGGGCTGGAAAGGCCTGGCATACGATCCTTACCTGGACGGCACCGACGACATGGCGGGCGGCCTGACCCTGTGCCGCGACCTGATGCGCGAAATGCTGCGCCTGGGCCTGCCACTGGCGAGCGAAGTATTGCAACCCATGGCCTCAGGGTACTTCGACGACCTGTTGAGCTGGGTGGCGATCGGTGCACGCACCACGGAATCGCAGATCCACCGCGAACTGGCCAGCGGCCTGGGGATCCCGGTCGGCTTCAAGAATGGTACCGACGGCGGCGTTGCCGTCGCGTGCGATGCCATGCGCAGTGCGGCCCATGCCCATCGCCATTTCGGCATCGATCCGCAAGGGCACCCGGCCATGATCGACACCACTGGCAATCCCGACACTCACCTGGTGTTGCGCGGGGGGCACCGGGGGCCCAACCATGACCGGCAGAGCATTGCCCAGGTGCACAACGATCTGGCCAAAGCGGGTGTGAAGGCGCGCATCATGGTCGACTGCAGCCATGCCAACAGTGGCAAGGACCCATTGCGCCAGCCAGCGGTGTTCGACGACGTGCTGCAGCAGCGCCTGGACGGTGACCGGTCATTGGTGGCGGTCATGCTGGAAAGCCATTTGCAGGAAGGCAGCCAGCCGATCAGCGGGCACATGCGCTACGGCGTGTCGGTCACCGACGGTTGCCTGGGCTGGGCCGCCACCGAGCGACTGCTGCGCCAAGGTGCCGAGCGCCTGCGCGGCGCTGCCGAGGTTTGATGCACCTGCGTGAGCCTGCGCCGATCCGGATCCGGCTCGGCGCAGGCAACCAATTGGACAGGGTCGAGTCCAATCTGCACGTTCTGAACATCGGAGATCATCATGAAACTCATCCCGTGCGCCGGTCTGGTGCTGTGTCTGGCACTGCTGCAAGGCTGCTTCGACAGCGCCGACAAGAGCACCACCAAAGGCAACAACGACGGCACCCCTTCCTCGGTACAGATGCAGAAGCCCGATCAGTCCAAGGATAAATAAGCGTCGGCGCCTGCCCCCACAGGCGCTTTCATGAAATGATGGCGGCTTTCCCGCTCGCATCTCCTGCGCACAAGGACTGTCGCCAGCATGCCGCTGACACTTGCCGCCTCCAAACGCAAATTTTCACGCCTGCTGTTGCCCTGGCTGGCGGCCGCAATACCACTGGCCAGTGGTGCGGTCATGCTGACCTGGGAAGCCGGTCGTTCGCTGCATCTGGCAGCGGCGCGCACCAGCCAGTTGGCGGTCGAGCAATTCGAACTCATCCTCGATAACGTCGCGGCAGCGGCAGATGCCGTTCTGCCCCTGTCCGGACAAGCCTGCGCGCAGGTACAACCGGCGCTGCTGGACCAGGTGACCCGGCGGCCCTTCGTGCGCTCGGTGAATCTGATCCAGGGCGACACACTTTATTGCAGCTCCCTGTCGGGCGCAGTGAGCGAAAACGTGAATCCGCTCGATTACGTCGATGGGCAGCTGTGGCTGCTGCCCGGCAATTCGGTGACGCCCGACCGCGGCTTGTTGATCTACCGCGCCGTCCGTGGCCAGGCCAGCGCGCTCAGCACCGTCGACGGTTACCACCTGGCCAACGCCTTGCGCATGATGGGCTCGACCTACTCGATCACCCTGCACGTCGGGCGCAGCTGGATCGAAGCCAGCGGCGAGGTTCATCAGGGCGCGCCGCTGCCTGCCGCAGGCGGGCAAACTCGACTGCAGTCCGCTCGCTACCCGTTCAGCGTGGTCAGCGGCATCCCGCAAGGTGCGCGCTGGACGTTGATACGCGAGCAGTACGCCGGCATGTT
Source organism: Pseudomonas sp. CFBP 8771 (assembly GCF_014841695.1). NCBI lineage: Bacteria > Pseudomonadati > Pseudomonadota > Gammaproteobacteria > Pseudomonadales > Pseudomonadaceae > Pseudomonas > Pseudomonas sp. CFBP 8771. The sequence goes on from NZ_JACYUJ010000003.1 coordinate 407,579, forward strand.
CGGCCTGCTGTTGCTCATCTCGGCGGTGGTCGGCCTGCTCTGCCGGTGGGTGATGAGTCGTTCCGGCTCGCGCTATCAGGAGCTGCAGCGCGCATTGGACGCCGAGGAGTTCGTGCCCTTCTTCCAGCCGGTGGTGTTCAGCGAGGACGGCCGCTGGGCGGGTGTCGAAGTGCTCATGCGCTGGCAACATCCTCGCGAAGGCCTGGTCCGCCCCGACCTGTTCATTCCCTACGCCGAGGACTGCGGGCTGATCGTACCGATGACCCGGGTGCTGATGAAGCGCACCGCGCAGCAACTGGGCACCTGCCTGGATCAGCTGCCGCACGGCTTTCATGTCGGCATCAACATCACCGCCCAGCATTGCCTGGATTCAGCGTTGTTCGATGACTGCAAGGCGTTCCTCGACGCGTTTCCGAAAGACCGGATCGCCTTGACCCTGGAATTGACCGAACGCGAGCTGATCCAGCCCTGCGCGCAGATTCACGCGCTGTTCGAACGGCTGCGCGGGTTGGGCGTGAGCATCGCCATCGACGACTTCGGCACCGGGCAGTCCAGCCTGAGCTACCTGCAGCAGTTCCAGGTCGACTTCCTCAAGATCGACCAGAGCTTCGTGGCCATGATCGGCGTCAATACGCTTTCGCGGCATGTGCTGGACAGCATCATCGAGCTGTCGGCCAAACTCGAACTGCAAGTGGTTGCCGAAGGCGTGGAAACCGACGAACAACGCGCTTACCTCGCCGCACGCCACGTGAAATATCTGCAGGGTTATCTGTTTGCCAAGCCAATGCCGCTGGCGGATTTCGCGCACGCCTTGCGCCGTCTCTGAAAGCAGTGGTTGTAGCTTGTCCGCCTGGCTGAGATCATTGTCGGCTCAGTCAGGTTTTTCGCGCTTCGAGGCTCCCGTGTCCAAAGGCATCATCACGTCCGTCACAGCGTCCATTCTGTTCGCCGTGATGTATTTCTATACTTCGCTGCTGGCCCCTCTGAGCGGCGAAGAGATGTTTGGCTGGCGCATGCTGCTGACCTTGCCATGCGTGACCCTGTTCATGTGGTTCAGTGCCGATCTGCATCTGGTCGCCAGGGTGTGGCGCAACATTGCCCAGCGCCCGGTGCTGCTGCTCGGCTCGATGGGCACCTCGGCGCTGATGGGTGTGCAGCTGTGGCTGTTCCTTTGGGCGCCGCTGCACGGGCGCAGCCTGGAAGTGTCGATGGGCTATTTCCTGCTGCCGCTGACCATGGTCCTGACCGGACGGCTGGTGTACGGCGAACAGCTCTCGCACCTGCAGAAGCTGGCGGTGCTCTGCGCCGGCTGCGGTGTAGGCCACGAGCTGTTCCAGCACGGCAGCTTCGCCTGGGAAACGTTGCTCGTGGCTGCCGGCTATCCGGTGTATTTCGTATTGCGTCGCGCGTGCGGCAATGATCACCTGGGCGGTTTGTGGACGGACATGTGCCTGATGCTGCCGGCCGCACTGCTGTTCATCGTGCAAGGCCAGCTGTCACCGGCAGACATGGAGGCGCGACCGCTGCTGTACGCACTGATACCGATTCTTGGCGTCATCAGTGCATCGGCATTGATCTGCTACGTAATGGCCAGCCGCCTGCTGCCGTTCAGCCTGTTCGGGCTGCTCAGCTACGTCGAGCCGGTGCTGTTGGTGGGTGTGGCCTTGTTGCTGGGCGAGAGCATCGCGCCAGACCAGTGGCTGACCTACTTGCCGATCTGGCTGGCGGTGCTGGTGCTGATGTTCGAGGGCGCCAAGCATCTGGCGCGCTCGCGTCGCGCAGTGTGATTGCGCGCGGTTTCGCTACACCTGCAGGGCTTGCTTGCGCAGGAGGACTTGCTTGACCCGGCGCTCCTCCACCGTCAGCACGGTCAGGCTCCACTGTTCCCATTGCAGCGTGTCGCCTTGCTTGGGCAAACGATCGAGCAGGCTCATGACCATGCCCGCCAGGGTCTGATAGTCATTGGTGGGCGCCGCATCGAAGCCGATGCGCGTCTGCAGCTGCTTGAGGTCCAACGCTGCACTCACGCGATAGCCCTCTTCCTGCTCGACGATATCGGGGGCCTGCACTTCGCTGGCGTCGGGCAGCTCGCCGGCAATCGACTCGAGAATGTCGGTCATGGTCAGAATGCCGATGAAGCCACCGAACTCGTTGACCACGAAGGCAATGTGCGTGGACTGCGCACGCATCTGCTCCAGGGCGTTGAGAATGCTGAAGGTTTCGAGCAGGTTGATCGGCTGGCGCGCCAGGCTGGCTAGGTCCGGTGCGTCGCCCGCCAGCAGTTGCTTGAGCAACTCCTTCTTGTGCACGAAACCCAGAGGCTCGTCCACCTGGCCTTGTGCAATCAATGGCAGGCGTGAGTAGGACGACTGCATCAAGGTCTGCTCGGTGACTTCGCGCGACGCACCCAAGTCCAGGCAATCGACCTGGGCACGCACGGTCATGATGCTGCGGATGGGTTTTTCGGCCAGGTTCAACACCCCGCTGATCATCACCCGCTCACGTCGATCGAACAGCGCTTCGCTCTGCTCCTGGCCCACCAGGTCTTCGATTTCCTCGTCCATGGCTTCGCTGGCCGGACGCCGGCCACCCAGCAGGCGCAGCACGGCGTGGGCGGTACGCTCGCGCATTGGCCGGTCCTGATGCTTGTGCTTGCGCCGTGCCCGAGCGATCTGGTTGAACACCTCGATGAGAATCGAGAAACCGATCGCGGCGTACAGATAACCCTTGGGGATGTGGAAGCCCAGGCCTTCGGCGGTCAGGGCGAAGCCGATCATCATCAGGAAGCCCAGGCACAGCATGATCACGGTCGGGTGGCTGTTGACGAAGCGCGTCAACGGCTTGCTGGCGATGATCATCAGGCCGATGGAGAAGATCACCGCGATCATCATGATCGACAATTCGTCCACCATGCCCACGGCGGTGATCACCGCATCCAGGGAGAACACAGCGTCCAGCACGACGATCTGCGCGACGATTGGCCAGAACAGGGCGTAGGTCTTGACGCCAGCCCGCTGCGCGACATGGCCTTCGAGCCTTTCATGCAACTCCATGGTCGCCTTGAACAGCAGGAAGATACCGCCGAACAGCATGATCAGGTCGCGCCCGGAGAACGATTTGCCGAACACCTCGAACAGCGGCTCGGTCAGCGTCACCATCCAGGAAATGCTGGCCAGCAGGCCCAGGCGCATGATCAACGCCAGCGACAGGCCGATCACCCGCGCGCGATCACGCTGATGCGGGGGCAGCTTGTCGGCGAGAATCGCGATGAATACCAGATTGTCGATGCCCAGTACCAGTTCCAGGACGATCAGGGTCGCCAGGCCTAGCCAGGCCGTGGGGTCGGCTAGCCATTCCATGGAAGGGCACTCATCAGGCAGAAGGAGGATGTTGCATGAAGCGCGGGACTGGGAGGTTCCGTGACGGGATTCATAGAGGTCTTGAGTAGTTTCGGAGTCTGATCCTACCGCCCGGCGTACTGATTCCTACAGCGGGAAAGTATTTCAAGGCTTGTACGGCTGTGCCTTGGGGCTGTGCCCTGCCGTCATGTGCTGGCCTGTAAAAATCGTTAGCTAGCTTTGTATTTTTCCGGAAAATCAAGCACTTCCAGTGATGTTCATCATTCGCAATGATAGTTACCTTCGAACCATTCGATTCGTCGATTGTCCCGTCTGCGCCGCATGATCCGCCCATCGTTGATGCTCCCTTACTTCACTTGGCGGATCTGCACATGCACCAGTCACTCACTCCGTTGCGTTTTCCGTTGGCGGCCCTTGCGCTGATGGTCATCGCCGCTTGCGGAAAAACACCCGATGTCGCTCAGGCGCCTGCTGCACCCAAGGTTACCGTGGCCCAGGTGCTGGAACAGCCGGTCAATGAATGGGACGAGTTCACCGGGCGCCTGGAAGCACCGGAAACCGTCGAGATTCGCCCACGCGTGTCGGGCCAGATTGACCAGGTAGCCTTCACCGAGGGCGCCCTGGTGAACAAGGGCGACCTGCTGTTCCAGATTGATCCGCGGCCTTTCCAGGCCGAAGTGCGGCGCCTGGAAGCGCAACTTCAACAGGCCCGTGCCAGCTCCGCACGCAGCGACAACGAAGCGCAGCGTGGACAGCGCCTGCAGGCGAGCAACGCCATTTCCGCCGAGCTGGCCGAGACCCGTGCCACCGCGGCGCAAGAGTCGCGCGCCGCGCTCGCCGGCATCCAGGCACAGCTTGACCTGGCCCGGCTGAACCTGAGCTTCACCCGCGTCACGGCGCCGATTTCCGGGCGCGTCAGCCGTGCCGAAATAACCGCAGGCAACATCGTCAGCGCCGACGTGACGCCGCTGACCAGCGTGGTCTCTACCGACAAGGTGTATGCCTACTTCGATGCCGACGAGCGCGTATACCTCAAGTACACCCAGCTCGCCCGCCAGGGCCAGCGCGGCCAGACCACCCCGGTGTATCTGGGGCTGTCCAACGAGGCGGGCAACCCGCACCTGGGGCACATGAATTTCGTCGACAACCAGGTCAATCCCAAGACCGGCACCATCCGCGGTCGCGCCGTGTTCGACAACAAGGACGGCAGCTTCACCCCCGGCCTGTACGCACGGCTGAAACTGGTGGGCAGCGCCACCTATTCGGCAGTGCTGATCAAGGACGAAGCGGTGGGCACCGACCTGGGCAAGAAGTTCGTGCTGGTGATGGACCAGGACAACAAGGCCGCCTACCGCAGCATCGAGTTGGGCCCCAAGCTGGAGGGCCTGCGCATCGTGCGCAGTGGCCTGAGCAAGGATGAGCGCATCGTCATCAATGGCCTGCAGCGGGTTCGTCCCGGTTCCCAGGTCGATCCCGAAGTCGCCCAGATGGCCAGCCCTGCCACCCTCGCCGCCCTGGCCGAACAGCGCCATGCCCTTGAAGCCAGCAACACGCCCGCTGCTGCGGTCAAGGTTGCCAGCGTTTCGACTCCACGCGGTTAAGAGATCACTGCGATGAACTTCTCTCAATTCTTCATCAAGCGGCCGATCTTCGCCGCCGTGCTGTCGCTGATCATTCTGATCGCCGGCGCCATCTCGCTGTTCCAGCTGCCGATCAGCGAGTACCCCGAAGTGGTCCCGCCGACCGTGGTGGTGCGTGCCAGCTTCCCCGGCGCCAACCCCAAGGTCATCGGTGAAACCGTGGCCGCGCCGCTCGAGCAGGCCATCACCGGTGTCGAGAACATGCTGTACATGTCCTCGCAGTCTACCGCCGACGGCAAGCTGACCCTGACCCTGACCTTCGCTTTGGGCACCGATCTGGACAATGCCCAGGTGCAGGTGCAGAACCGAGTGACGCGCACCCAACCCAAGCTGCCCGAAGAAGTCACGCGGATCGGCATTACCGTGGACAAGGCCTCACCGGACTTGACCATGGTGGTCCACCTGACCTCACCCGACCAGCGCTACGACATGCTCTACCTGTCCAACTACGCGACCTTGAACATCAAGGACGAACTGGCCAGGCTCAATGGCATTGGCGACGTGCAGTTGTTCGGCATGGGCGACTACTCGCTGCGGGTCTGGCTTGACCCGAACAAGACCGCTTCGCGCAACCTGACGGCCACCGACGTGGTCACCGCCATTCGTGAGCAGAACCGTCAGGTTGCCGCTGGCCAGCTGGGCGCGCCGCCTGCGCCCAACGCCACCAGTTTCCAGATGTCGGTCAACACCCAAGGCCGCCTGGTCACCGAGGAAGAATTCGAGAACATCGTCGTGCGCGCCGCCGCCGACGGCGAAATCACCCGACTCAAGGACATTGCCCGCGTGGAGCTGGGTTCCAGCCAATACGCGTTGCGCTCGCTGCTGAACAACCAACCGGCGGTGGCCCTGCCGATTTTCCAGCGCCCCGGTTCCAACGCCATCGACGTGTCCAATCAGGTTCGGGCGAAAATGGCCGAACTCAAGCAGTCGTTCCCTGAAGGCATGGACTACAGCATCGTCTACGACCCGACCATCTTCGTGCGCGGCTCGATCGAGGCGGTGGTACACACCTTGTTCGAAGCGCTGATCCTGGTCGTGCTGGTGGTGATCCTGTTCCTGCAGACCTGGCGCGCCTCGATCATTCCGCTGGTGGCCGTGCCGGTGTCGCTGATCGGCACCTTCGCCGTCATGCACATGTTCGGCTTTTCGCTCAACGCGTTGTCGCTGTTCGGACTGGTGCTGGCCATCGGTATCGTCGTGGACGACGCCATCGTGGTGGTAGAGAACGTCGAGCGCAACATCGAGCTGGGGCTGGAACCGGTGGCCGCCACCGAGCGGGCCATGCGCGAAGTGACCGGGCCGATCATCGCCACTGCGCTGGTGCTGTGTGCGGTGTTCGTGCCGGCAGCGTTCATCTCCGGGCTCACCGGGCAGTTCTACAAGCAGTTCGCCCTGACCATCGCCATTTCCACTGTCATTTCGGCGTTCAACTCGTTGACCCTGTCGCCGGCGCTGGCGGCCGTGCTGCTCAGGGCACACGACGCACCCAAGGACCGCTTCTCCCGGCTGCTCGACAAACTGCTCGGCGGCTGGCTGTTCCGGCCGTTCAACCGCTTCTTCGAAAAGGCCAGCCATGGCTATGTCGGCACCGTGGCGCGGGTGATCCGCAGCAGCGGTATCGCCATGCTGGTGTATGCAGGGTTCATGGTGCTGACCTGGTTCGGTTTCGCCAACACCCCAACCGGTTTCGTGCCTTCCCAGGACAAGCAGTACCTGGTGGCGTTCGCGCAGTTGCCGGACGCCGCCAGCCTGGACCGCACCGAAGATGTGATCAAGCGCATGTCGGACATCGCCTTGAAGCAGCCAGGCGTAGAGAACGCCATCGCCTTCCCCGGCCTGTCGATCAACGGCTTCACCAACAGCCCGAACAACGGCATCGTGTTCGTCGCGCTCAAGGACTTCGATCAGCGCAAGGACGCCAGCCTGTCGGCCAACGCCATCGCCGCCGAGCTCAACGGCAAGTTCGCCGGTATCCAGGACGCCTACATGGCGATCTTTCCACCGCCGCCGGTGATGGGCCTGGGCACCATCGGTGGTTTCCGCCTGCAGGTTCAGGATCGCGGCAACCTGGGCTATGACGAGTTGTACAAGCAGACCCAGAACATCATCGCCAAGAGCCGCAGCGTGCCGGAACTGGCCGGGCTGTTCACCAGCTACACAGTGAACGTGCCGCAGGTGGATGCCTCGATCGATCGGGAGAAGGCCAAGACCCATGGCGTGGCCATCAGCGATATCTTCGACACCCTGCAGGTGTACCTGGGCTCGCTGTACGCCAACGACTTCAACCGCTTCGGGCGCACCTATCAGGTCAACGTCCAGGCCGAGCAGCAGTTCCGCCTGGAGGCCGAGCAGATCGGCCAGCTCAAGGTGCGCAACGATCGCGGCGAGATGATCCCGCTGGCCACGTTCATCAAGGTCAGCGACACCGCAGGGCCTGATCGCGTGATGCACTACAACGGCTTCGTCACGGCGGAAATCAACGGCGCGGCTGCACCCGGCTACAGTTCGGGCCAGGCCCAGGCGGCGGTGGAGAAGCTGCTCAAGGACGAACTGCCCAACGGCATGGCCTACGAATGGACCGAGCTGACCTACCAGCAGATTCTGGCAGGCAACACCGCCCTGTTCGTGTTCCCGCTGTGCGTGCTGCTGGCCTTCCTGGTGCTGGCGGCGCAGTACGAAAGCTGGAGCCTGCCGCTGGCGGTGATCCTGATCGTGCCCATGACCCTGCTCTCGGCGATTGCCGGGGTGATGATCGCGGGCAGCGACAACAATATCTTCACCCAGATCGGCCTGATCGTGCTGGTCGGACTGGCGTGCAAGAACGCGATCCTGATCGTCGAATTCGCCAAGGACAAGCAGGAGGAAGGCCTCGACCCGCTGGCCGCCGTGCTGGAGGCATGCCGCTTGCGGCTACGGCCGATCCTGATGACCTCGTTCGCGTTCATCATGGGCGTGGTGCCGCTGGTGCTGTCGTCCGGCGCAGGTGCCGAGATGCGCCATGCCATGGGCGTGGCAGTGTTCTCCGGCATGCTGGGGGTGACTTTCTTCGGCCTGCTGCTGACCCCGGTGTTCTTCGTGCTGATCCGTCGCCATGTCGAGCGTCGCCAGGCCCGCAAGGCGGACCGCGCGCTCAAGCTTGAGGTACAACCATGAACCGCTTGAAACCCCTTCTGCCCAGCCTGCTGGTGATGGCCCTGGCCGCGTGCGCGGTGGGCCCTGACTACCGCGCGCCGCAGGCGTTGGATGCGACCGTGGCGGCTGCGCAAGATGCTCGTTACTACCGCGCCGAGCAGTTCGATGCGGTGTGGTGGCAGCAATTCGACGACCCGACGCTCAATCGGCTGGTCAACGAATCGCTGCAGGGCAACCGCGAGCTGCGCGTGGCCTTCGCCCGCCTCAAGGCATCTCGGGCGATCCGCGACGACGTGGCCAACGATCGCTTCCCGGTGGTGACCAGCCGCGCCAGCAGCGAGATCGGCAAGAGCCAGATACCTGGCCAGACCAACGACCGGGTCAATACCGAGCGCTACGACCTGGGCCTGGACATGGCCTGGGAAGTCGATTTGTTCGGGCGCATCCAGCGTCAGTTGGAAGTCAGTGACGCCCAGCAGGGTGAAGCCGCGGCCAACCTGCAGCAGTTGCAGGTCACGTTGATCGCGGACCTGGTGGATGCCTACGGACAACTGCGCGGCGCTCAGTTGCGCGAGAAGATCGCCCTGGCCAACCTGAAGAACCAGCAGGATTCGCGCGGCATCACCCGCAGCCTGGAGGAAGCCGGCGTCGGCAATCAACTGGACGTGGTGCGTGCCGATGCACGCCTGGCCTCGGTCGAAGCGACCGTGCCGCAGCTGCAGGCCGAGCAGGTGCGGGCACGCAACCGCATCGCCACCCTGCTCGGCCAGCGCCCCGATCAACTCAGCGTCGATCTGAGCCCGGCGCAGCTGCCGGCCATTGCCAAGGCGCTGCCGATCGGTGATCCGACCCAGTTGCTGCGCCGTCGTCCGGACATTCGCAGTGCCGAACGCCGACTGGCAGCCGCCACCGCACAGATCGGCGTGGCCACCGCCGATCTGTTCCCACGGGTCACCCTCACTGGTTTCCTTGGGTTCACCGCAGCGCGTGGTTCGCAGATCGGTTCGTCGGCAGCCAATGCCTGGGGCCTGGGGCCGAGCATCACCTGGGCGGCTTTCGATCTGGGCAGCGTGCGCGCGCAGATTCGCGCAGCCAACGCCGATGCAGAGGGCGCGCTGGCCAGCTACGAGCAGGATGTGTTGCTGGCGCTGGAGGAATCGGAAAACGCCTTCAGTGACTACGGCAAGCGCCAGCAGCGTCTGCAGGCCTTGATGCGCCAGAGCGATTCCAGCCGCGCCGCGGCGGCGCTGGCGTCGATCCAGTACCGCGAAGGCACGGCCGATTACCTGGTGCTGCTCGATGCCGAGCGCGAGCGCTTGAGCGCCGAAGACGCCCAGGCCCAGGGCGAAACCGAGCTGTATCGCGGCATCGTGGCGATCTACAAGGCACTGGGCGGTGGCTGGCAGCCGGACACGCTGGCACGCCTGTAGCCCGGGAACGGCCGCCGTCACGCGGGAACAACGTCGCCGGCCGATGGTAGGATAGGCGCCATCCAGGCACCTTGGGGGTCGCTGTCGGGCATTTCTGCCTGGCAACTGCCGCCGGTGGGCCGACCCCGATCCGCAGCGAGCGCCCCATGATCACCATCCGCCCCATGACCCCCTCCGATTTCGAACGTTTCTGGCCCACCTTCAACGCGGTGGTCCAGGGTCAGCAGACCTACGCCTACGATCCGGCCATGACCCGCGAGGCCGCCGAGCACACCTGGCTGCAACTGCCCCTGCATACCTTCGTTGCCGAGGATGAACAAGGCCAGCTGTTGGGCAGCTACTACCTCAAGGCCAATGCCGCAGGCCCCGGCAATCATGTGTGCAACTGCGGCTACATGGTCACCGAGGCGGCGCGCGGCCGTGGTGTGGCGCGAATGATGTGCGAGCACTCGCAGCAAGTGGCCCGTGACAGTGGCTTCCTGGCCATGCAGTTCAACTCGGTGGTAGCCAGTAACGAAGTGGCAGTGGCCCTGTGGCACAAGCTGGGGTTCGAAACTGTCGGGCGCCTGCCGCGGGCTTATCGGCATGCGCAACAGGGGCTGGTGGATTGCCTGGTGATGTACAAGTGGCTGGCCGAGGAATCTGCGCCGCAGACCCGGTTGATCGGTCGCAAGAACATCGAGTCGGTGGTGTCGCGGCCGCGGCGCACGCGCTGAACCGTTACCGGCATCACGGAAGTCGATGATGGCTATCGAAAAACGGAATTTTTCTTCAGGGCGCGGGATCAGCAGTATAGGTGCCTTTACCACGCCAAGGATTTCGTCCCGATGAATATCAACCTGACTCTGTGCTGCATGATCGTCGTTTCATTCGGTATCGCGTTGAGCCACGTCTGATTCTGCGCACAAGTGCAACGCGGGCCTCAGAGATTGCCCAGATGCTCGCGCAGGAACTCGATCAACACCTGCACCGGCCGCGATGTCTGTCGATGCTGCGGATACACCGCCGACAACGCTAGCGGCTCGGTGATGAAGTCATCGAGTACGGTCTGCAACTGTCCCGATGTGATTGCCTGCTGGACGATGAACCGAGGCAGGTAGGCGATACCCATGCCGGCCACGGCAGCCTCGCAGAGCAGTTCGCCGTTGTTGGCACGCAGACGCCCGCCCACACCGATCACCAACGGCTTGCCGTCCACCTGGAAGCGCCACTGTACTTGCCGCGCGTGACCGTAAGGCAAGCAGTCGTGGGCCGCCAGGTCTTGCGGGGTGGCCGGGATGCCGCGTTCAGCAAGGTAGCCAGGGCTGGCACAGTAGACGCGTGCGATGGAGGCAATGCGCCGCGCGATCAGCGATGAGTCTTCCAGCATGCCGATGCGCAGGACGAGGTCGTAGCCCTCGCCGAGCAGGTCGACCGGGCGGTCGCTGAGGTTTATTTCGACCTGCACCTGGGGGTAGCGCTGGAGGAATCGTGGCATCAGGGCGCTGAGTTGCGCCATGGCGAACGACAGCGGCGCACTCACGCGCAAGACGCCACGGGGTTCGGCAGCCTGCCCGGCTATGCCCTGCTCGACCTGTTCCACTTCCGCCAGCAGGCGCACGGCCGAGTCGTAGTAGCTCTGGCCCAGGGCGGTCACGTCGAGACGTCGGGTGGAGCGATTGAGCAAGCGCGCGCCGAGACGGTTTTCCAGCTGCATCAAGCGCCGACTGATGTACTGCTTGGAAATCCCCAGTTGCTCGGCGGCAGCGGTGAAGCTGCGCGATTCCAGCACCTGAACGAAAAGCCGCATGTCTTCGAAAGCGTTCATCGTCACTCCTTGGTTGACAATGCATTGTGGAACAGCCTTCCGGCCTGAACAACCGCAGTGCCCCCGGACGCGGCTCGCGCCGCTGCTACAGAGATCGCAAGCTGCATCCGGGAACACCGCACAGAGCCGGTCCGAGCATCTGTAGCAGCGGCGCGAGCCGCGTCGACAGGCGTCGCACAGAGCCGGCCCGAGCATCTGTAGCAGCGGTGCGAGCCGCGTCGGCAGGCACCGCACAGAGCCGGTCCGAGCACCTGTAGCAGCGGCGCGAGCCGCGTCGGCAGGCGCCGCACAGAGCCGGTCCGAGCATCTGTAGCAGCGGCGCGAGCCGCGTCGGCAGGCGCCGCAATGCGTCAGGCCAAGGGTTTTCGATGAGCGGGCGAACCTGCTGGGGGTTGCACAGTCACACCCTTTAGCCCGTCGTTGAAGCTCAACGGCGCTCGTGCGGAAAGCGATAGAAAAGCGCTCCCGCGCCCGTTTCTTATCGTCGCCATCGACGGAGCCGTCGGAGCAGCCTCTTGATGAATAGTCTTTCCCAGCACGCCGTGCCCGTCATCCCCCTGCACGACCTGCTGCAACGCTTCAACCAGGTGCGTCGCCACAGCGAACACCTGGCCAGCCCGCTCAGCGCCGAAGACATGGGCGCACAATCGATGCCCGACGCGAGTCCGGCCAAATGGCACCTGGCGCATACCACCTGGTTTTTCGAAACGTTTCTGCTGGCCGAGCAACTGCCGCACTACACGCCCTTCGATCCCGATTTCTGCTACCTCTTCAACTCCTACTACGAAGCCGTCGGACCGCGCCAGCCGCGTCCACAACGTGGCCTGATGACCCGTCCGGGGCTCGACCGGGTACGCGCCTACCGCGCCCATGTCGACCAGCACATGCAAGACCTGTTGAGCGGCGACCTTGCGCCGGAAATTTACGCACTGATCGAACTGGGCCTGTCCCACGAGCAACAGCATCAAGAGCTGTTGCTGATGGACATCCTGCACTTGTTCAGCCTGTCGGCGCTCAAACCTGCCTACGACCCGGCATGGCCCGTCGACGCAACCGGCCAGCGTGGCCGGTTCGTCGGGCATGCCGGCGGACTGGTGGAAATCGGTCACGCGGGCGATGGCTTCGCCTTCGACAACGAAGGCCCGCGGCACAAGGTATTTGCCCAGGCATTCGAAATCGCCGATCGCCTGGTCACCAACGGCGAGTGGCTGGAATTCGTCGAAGCCGGTGGCTACACCCAGGCGGGGCTGTGGCTGGCGGACGGCTGGGCGACGGTCCAGGGCGAAGGCTGGCATGCGCCGTTCTACTGGCAGCAGGACAACGCCGGCAACTGGCAGGAGATGAGCCTGCGCGGACTGCAACCCCTGCAACTCGACGCCCCGGTGGTGCACATCAGCTACTACGAGGCGGCAGCCTTCGCCCAATGGGCCGGCGCACGCCTGCCCACCGAAGCGGAATGGGAAATTGCCGCTGGCACCGGTCAGCTGCAACAGCTCGACGATGTGGCCTGGCAATGGACGCAGAGCGCCTACAGCGCCTACCCCGGTTTTCAGCCGGCAGTCAGCGCCGTGGGTGAATACAACGGCAAGTTCATGATCAACCAGATGGTGCTGCGCGGCGGCGCCAGCATTACCCCGGTCGGCCACAGTCGCCCCACCTATCGCAACTTTTTCGGCCCGGCCTGCCGCTGGATGTTCTCGAGCCTGCGCCTGGCGCGCGACGTGACACCGTACAGCGCCCGCAACGATGGCAGCGACGAGTTCGCTCGCGATGCAGTGACCGGGCTGTCAGCCCCACAGAAGTCGATTTCACCCAAGTATTTCTACGATACCCAAGGCTCGCAGCTGTTCGAAGCCATCTGCACCTTGCCCGAGTACTATCCAACGCGTGCGGAAACTGCCCTGCTGACCGAAATCGCGCCGCAGCTCGCTGCGCTGATCGCCGAAGATGCAGCGCTGGTCGAATTCGGCGCCGGTGCCTGCGACAAGGTACGTCTGTTGCTGGATGCCGTGCCGCAGATCGGCCTGTACGTACCGATCGATATCTGCAGCAACGCGCTGGAACGGGCCGGCGCCCAGCTGCGCCAGCGCTACCCTGCCCTGCGCATCGCCCCGCTGGTCGATGATTTCACCCGTGCCCTGCACCTGCCGGAGGAAACCCGTGGCCACCCGCGCGTCGGCTTCTTCCCGGGTTCGACGCTGGGCAACTTCACCCGCCCGCAAGCCGTGCGTTTTCTGCGTTCGGCCCGCGAGCTGCTGGGGCCCGACGCGCGTTTCGTCATCGGGGTCGACATGGTCAAGGACATCGCCACCCTGGAGGCTGCCTACGATGACGCTGCGGGGGTTACGGCACGCTTCAACAAAAACCTGCTGACGCGCATGAATCGCGAGCTCGACGCCGACTTCGACGAACAGGCCTTCGACCATTTGGCGGTATGGAACCCCGACTACGAACGGATCGAAATGCATCTGGTCAGCCGCAGGGCGCAACAGGTTCGTGTGGCGGGACGCACGTTCGCCTTCAAGGCGGGGGAACGGTTGCACACCGAGAACTCGCACAAGTTCACCGTGCAATCCTTTACCGAACTGGCCGCCGCGGCCGGCTGGGAAGTCAGCGACCAATGGGTCGGTGAGTCGCCGCAGGTGGCGCTGTTCTGTCTGCGCTGATCCTGCTGCAGCGCATCATGAGTGAGGAACGCCATGAGCAAGGCATTGGAGGAGTACAACCGCAAGCGTGACTTCGATGCCACCCCGGAGCCTTCGGGCGGCGCACGCAGCGGCAAGCGCGGCAAGGCCGCGCAGGCCCTGCAGTTCTGCATCCAGAAGCACGACGCCAGCCACTTGCATTATGACTTTCGCCTGGAACTCGATGGCACTCTGAAAAGCTGGGCGGTGCCCAAGGGTCCGTCGCTGGACCCGAAGGCTCGACGCCTGGCGGTTCATGTCGAAGACCACCCGCTGGATTACGCCGGCTTCGAAGGCAACATTCCCGAAGGGCACTACGGCGCCGGCGACGTGATCGTCTGGGACCGCGGCACCTGGATCCCCGAGGGCGACCCTCGCCAGGGCTATGAAAAGGGCAAGCTCAAGTTCGTGCTGCAGGGCGAGAAACTGGCTGGCGCGTGGAACCTGGTCAAGACCCACATGCCTGGCAAGCGTGAGCAGTGGTTCCTGATAAAGTCCAAGGACGAGGCCGCGCGTCCCTTGGCCGAATACGATGTGCTGGAGGCCCAGCCCGACAGCGTCCTCAGCGAGCGCACCCTCGTCCCGCGCAAGCGCAAAAGCAAAGTATCGACCAAGACGTCCGACAAATCCGTGGCCAAGCCGGCAGCCAAACCCCGGGCCACTGGCAAAGGTGTGCAGCTGCAAGGCGCACGCGCCGCTGCGCTGCCGGCCAGCCTCAAGCCCGAGCTGGCGACCTTGGTGGACACCGCCCCGGACGGTGACTGGCGCTACGAGATCAAGTTCGACGGTTACCGTATCGTTGCGCGCATCGAAGACGCCGAGGTCAGCCTGTTCACGCGCAACGGCCATGACTGGACCGCCAGGATGCCGCGCCAGGCCAAGGCACTTGCGGCCCTGGGCTTGCAGTCGGCCTGGCTGGACGGTGAAGTGGTCGTGACCAACGGACAAGGCGTGCCGGATTTCCAGGCTCTGCAGAATGCCTTCGAAGAGCAACACAGCGGCGACATCGTCTTCTACCTGTTCGACATGCCTTACCTCAACGGCATGGACCTGCGCGAAGTGCCTGTCGAGCAGCGCCGCAGTGCCTTGGCGAAGGTACTGGAAGCCAACGAGGACGATGCCCTGAAATTCTCCGACGACTTTGCCGACTCGGCCGAATCCCTGCTCGCCAGCGCGTGCCAGATGAACATGGAGGGGCTGATCGGCAAGCGTGTCGGCAGCCCTTATGTCTCGCGGCGCAGCAGTGACTGGATCAAGCTCAAGTGCAAGCGGCGCCAGGAGTTCGTCATCGTCGGTTACACCGAGCCCAAGGGCAGCCGCAGCGCATTCGGTGCCTTGCTGCTGGGCCTGCATGATGCCGACAGCGGCGAGTTGCGCTTTGCCGGCAAGGTCGGCACCGGCTTCAGTGAAGCCACGCTGCGAAGCCTGCACGCGCAGCTGCAGTCGCTGGAAACCGACGAGCCGGCGCTCGGCAACCCGCCCAAAGGCGCCGACGCGCGTGGCGTGCACTGGTTGCAGCCAACGCTTCTGGCGGAAGTGGCGTATGCCGAAATGACCCGTGACGGTGCCGTTCGCCATGCGGTTTTCCATGGTTTGCGCAGCGACAAGCCCGCCAGGAAAATCACTGCGGACAAGCCGGCTGCGAAAGCCAGCGACCCCCCTCGACTCGTGAAGCCGAAAAAGACACCTCGCAAGGCGGCTACCCAGGCAGACGACGCAGACTTGGTCGGTCAGGTGCGCATCACCCACCCGGAACGGGTGATCGATGCCGCCAGCGGTACCACCAAGATGCAACTGGCCGAATACTACGGGCGCATTTCACCCTGGTTGCTGCCGCACCTCAAGCAGCGTCCGGTGGCGCTGGTACGAGCGCCCGACGGGGTGGGCGGCGAACTGTTCTTCCAGAAGCACGCAGGCCATCTGGCGATCCCGCACATCGTCACCTTCGACAAGAAAGAGGCAGGCCAGGCCGCCATGGTCATCAACGACGGCCAGGCGCTGCTCGGCGCGGTGCAGATGGGCACGCTGGAGCTGCACACCTGGAACGCGACCACCAAGGATTTCGACCATCCGGACCGGTTCGTGCTCGACCTGGACCCCGATCCAGCCCTGCCCTGGAAAAGCATGGTCGAAGCCACCCGATTGACCCAGACCCTGCTCGACGAACTGGGCCTCGCATCGTTTCTCAAGACCAGCGGCGGCAAAGGCATGCACGTGGTGGTGCCGATCACCCGCAAGCTGGGTTGGGACGAGGTCAAGGCGTTCAGCCGCGCCGTGGTCGAGCACATGGCCAGGCTGATGCCGGAGCGCTTCAGCGCCGTGTCCGGCCCGAAAAATCGTGTCGGAAAGATCTTCGTCGACTACCTGCGCAATGGCCTCGGCGCGACCACGGCCTGCGCCTACGCCGCACGGGCGCGTGACGGCTTGCCGGTTTCGGTTCCGGTCACCCGTGACGAAGTGGCACATATCAAGGGTGGCGACCATTGGAACATCGACAGCGTGCTCGAACGCCTGGCAGAAATGGATGACGATCCGTGGGCGGATTTTTTCACCACCCGCCAGAGCATCACCGTTGCGATGCGCAAGAAGCTCGGGCTCGATTGAGCACACCCTCACCCGGCAGCAACGCCGCTCAGCTGCCGCGGTAGGTGGAGTAGCTGTAGGGTGAAAGCAGCAGGGGCACATGGTAGTGCGCCTGGGTGGCGTCGATGCCGAAGCGCAGCACGATCTCGTCGAGAAAAGCCGGCGCAGCCATGAGCGTGCCACGGGCACGGTAGTAGTCGCCTCCGGCAAAATGCAGCTGATAGACGCCCGAACGGTAGTGCTCGCCTTCGAGCAACGGCACGTCGCAACGCCCGTCGGCATTGGTCACGGCCGTTGCCAGCAGCTGCAGCTGCTCGCCCTCGACCCGGTACAGGCGCACTTGGATGGCGTTACCAGGGCACCCATGTGCGGTGTCCAATACATGTGTGGTCAAGCGTCCCATGGTCGATGTTCACCTGATGAAGGGGTGCGTTCAGCGCGCACCGTGGTAGAGCGGGAACGGACTATTCGCGCCGAAACGGGGCATGGCGCGTGGCACGTTGCAAAGGAGCCGAACCAAAAATGCCGGAAGATCCTTATTGCTGACCGACCGGGCAGGTTTTTTGCAAGACTCTGGGCAAGTGCTTCTGCAAGGATGAAGCCATCTATCCGCCAGTTACGCGAGCTTACAAATTGCCCATGCCGATGTATACAATCCATTCAAGCGCGAAGCGGGCCCTTCCCGGGTGCGTCGTCGAGCCCGTTCTGCCACGCACAGAAGGAAGCCTGCGGTGAGCCCCGACTACCCCCGCGACCTGATCGGCTACGGTGACACGCCCCCTCATCCGCAGTGGCCGGGCCACGCCCGCCTTGCAGTGTCGTTCGTGCTCAACTACGAAGAAGGCGGCGAACGCAACGTGCTGCATGGCGACAGCGAGTCCGAGGCGTTCCTGTCGGAAATGGTCGCGGCTCAGCCGTTGCAGGGCCAGCGCAACATGAGCATGGAATCGCTCTATGAGTACGGCAGCCGCGCCGGCGTGTGGCGCGTGCTCAAGCTGTTTCGCAACGCCGGCATTCCCTTGACGGTCTTTGCCGTGGCCATGGCGGCGCAGCGCCACCCCGAGGCCATCCGGGCCATGGTTGCCGATGGCCATGAAATCTGCAGCCACGGCTATCGCTGGATCGACTACCAGAACATCGATGAAGCGCAGGAGCGCGAGCACCTGCGCGAAGCCATTCGCATCCTCACCGATATCACTGGCCAGCGACCGCTGGGCTGGTATACCGGTCGCACCGGCCCCAATACCCGGCGCCTGGTCATGGAAGAAGGCGGTTTTCTCTACGACAGCGACGCCTACGACGACGACCTGCCCTACTGGCAACCGGGCAGCGATGCGCGCCATGGGCATCTGGTGATCCCCTACACGCTGGACACCAACGACATGCGTTTCACCCAGGTGCAGGGTTTCAACAAGGGCGACGACTTCTTCGAGTACCTCAAGGACGCCTTCGACGTGCTGTATGCCGAAGGCGCGGACGCGCCGAAGATGCTCTCGGTAGGCCTGCACTGCCGCCTGATCGGCCGCCCCGGACGCCTCGCATCGCTCAAGCGCTTCATTGACTATGTCCAAAGCCATGAGCAGGTGTGGTGCGCACGGCGCGTGGACATCGCCCGGCACTGGCAGACCGTTCACCCCTACCCAGGCAGCCTTCGCCCATGAGTCACTTCCGTACCCTGCAACCCTCACGGCTAAGCCGCGCCGGTTTCATCTCCGCGTTCGGGGATATCTACGAGCACTCGCCCTGGATCGCCGAGCAGGCTTTCGAGCGCCTGCCGGTGGACCGCCGCGACGACATCGAGGCAGTGCATGCCTGCATGAGCCAGGTGGTGGCCGACGCCGACCGTGCCAGGTTGATGGCATTGATCAATGCGCACCCCGATCTGGCCGGCAAGGCTGCGGTGCAGGGCCAGCTCACCGCCGCCAGCACCCAGGAGCAGGCCGGTGCCGGCATCAGCCAATGTACCCCCGAGGAGTTTCAGCGCTTCACCGAGCTCAACGATGCATATCGTGCCCGCTTCGGCTTCCCGTTCATCATGGCGGTCAAGGGCAGCGACCGGCAGCAGATCTTGGCGGCCTTCGAGACGCGTATCGGCCATTCTCCCGAAGACGAATTCAGCTGTGCATTGCGCGAAATCGACAAGATCGCCCTGTTTCGTCTGCAAGCGTTGTAACCGCTGCAGCCATGCCATCGCGCCCGCCGCGATTTTCCTCTCACCACCGTTCAAGGCAGACCCGCATTCATGAAAGCCTACGCCGCACCGTTCCAGAAATACGTCAACCTGGCGGATGCCCGCCTCGGTACCCGCGCCATTTCGGTGACCGATGATTGGTTCGCCGACGTCAACCGGTTGTTCCAGCCCACCCCGGCGGTGTGGAAGGAAGGCGTGTTCGACGACAACGGCAAGTGGATGGATGGCTGGGAATCGCGGCGCAAGCGCTTCGAAGGCCATGACACGGCGGTGATCCGCCTGGGCGCGCCGGGCTCGATCAAGGGTGTGGACATCGACACCTCGTTCTTCACCGGCAACTTCCCTCCCTCGGCGTCGCTGGAAGCGTGCTTCATCAGCGAAGGCGAGCCCGATGACCAGACGCAGTGGGTCGAGATCCTCGGCGCGGTGGAACTGCAGGGCAACAGCCATCACTACCACAGCATCGACAACGACAGCGCGTTCAGCCATCTGCGCTTCAACATCTACCCGGACGGCGGCGTCGCACGCCTGCGCGTATACGGCATCCCCTTTCGCAGTTGGTCGAGCGTCAGCGACGAAGAGCCGCTGGACCTTGCCAGCGCGCTCAACGGTGGACGGGCGCTGGCCTGTTCGGACGAGCACTACGGCAGCATGAGCAACCTGCTCAATCCCGGCCGCGGGGTCAACATGGGTGATGGCTGGGAAACCGCACGCCGACGCACGCCGGGCAATGACTGGGTCATCGTGGCCCTGGGTCACGCCGGGGTGGTGACGCAGGTGGTGGTCGACACCTTGCACTTCAAAGGCAACTACCCCGACAGCTGCTCGATCCAGGGCGCATTCGTCAAAGGTGGCACCGACAGCCAGATCGAGACCCAGAGCCTGTTCTGGCGCGAGCTGCTGCCCAGCCAGAAACTGCAGATGCACCAGGAACACAGCTTCGCCGAACAGATCAAGGCGCTGGGGCCGATCACCCATATCCGCCTGAACGTGTTCCCCGACGGAGGCGTGAGCCGCCTGCGCGTACTGGGTACCCTGGCCAGGTAGCCGGCTCGGCATCCGCTCGGCTGCCCAGGTGGATCGACCACCCAGGCAGCGTTAATCAACGACGAGGCCCTTCATGCGTACATTAACCATCGAACCCCTGAGCAAAGCCGCATTCGCCCTCTTCGGCGACGTCATCGAAACCCAGGGCAGCGCGCACTTCCTGATCAACAACGGCTCCACGCAACGCTTCGATCGCCTGGCCGACGTGCAGCTTGGCACTGCGCAGGATCAGGCCGTGATCAGCATCTTTCGCGCCCAGGCCCTGCCGATGCCGCTGACCGTGCGCATGCTGGAACGCCACCCGCTGGGCAGCCAGGCGTTCATCCCGTTGCAGGGCAAGGCGTTTCTTATCGTGGTAGCCCCGGCCGGTGAGGTGCCGCACAGTGAAGCAGTGCGAGCTTTTCGTAGCGACGGGCATCAGGGCATCAACTACCATCAGGGCGTCTGGCACCACCCGATATTGGCCTTGGCCGATGGCGATGACTTCCTGGTGGTGGACCGTAAAGGCCCTGGCAATAACTGCGACGAGTTCTTCTTCGAGGAGCGCGATTCATTGTCCCTGGATCCCTTACGGTAATTCTTGCCACGCATGGCTCGGCACCTCTGTAGCAGCGGCGCGAGCCGCGTCCGGCGTCTACGTGTTGTTTCAGATAGACCACAGCGCCGGTTACGCGGCTTGCGCCGCTGCTACAGGAAGGCGCGGCGCAGGCGCTCGAGGCCTTCGTCGATGTCGGCAAGCCCCGGCGCGGCGAACGACAGGCGAATGCTGCTTGGGTCGGGGTCGTGAGCATAGAACGCGCTGCCCGGCACGAACAGCACCTTCTGCTCGATCGCGCGCGGCAGCAGCGCCTTGGCGTCCAGCCCGTGGCGGCATCGGCCCCAGACGAACATTCCCCCAGCAGGCGGGCTGACCTCCAGGTATTCGGCCATCGGCTGCAGCCCTGCCAGCATCCGCTCGCATTTCTTCCGGTAGCCCTCGGCCAGGCTCGGCAAAGCCCGCTCCAATGCCCCCGCGGCAAGGTAGTTGGCCGCAATGCGCTGCGCCCAGGGCGAGGTGCACAGGTCCACGGTCTGCTTGGCCACCAGGCAGCGCTGGCGGATCGCCGCAGGTGCCACCATCCAGCCCACGCGCAGCCCTGGCGCCAGCACCTTGGACAGACTGGACAGATGGATCACCCGGCCCTCGGCGCCCTCGACCTGGCGACTCAGTGCCAGCAGCGACGGCACGTCCTCACCGGCGAAACGCAACGCACCGTAGGGATCGTCTTCGACCAGCAGAAAATCGTGCGCGACCGCCAACTTCAATAGCGCCAGGCGTCGCGCCAACGGCAGGCAGGCCCCGGTAGGGTTGGCGAAGGTCGGTACGCAATACAGCATGGCCACATCGCCGGGCGTACGCTGGGCGAGTTGTTGCGCCAACGCGTCGGTGTCCAAGCCGTCGGCATCGGTCGCCGCGCTGAGCACCTGCGCCCCGGCCAGGCGCAACGCCTGCAGCGCTGCTGGATAGGTCGGGCATTCCACCAGCACCGTGGCGCCGGGTACCAGCAGCACCTTGAGCAACAAGTCGAAGCCTTGCTGCGAGCCGGTCGTCACCACCATGTCGTCGGTCTTCACCGCGGCGCCGCGGCGCTGCATCAGCTCCGCCAGCTGTTCGAGCAGAGCGGGCAGGCCTTCGGTGGCGGCGTATTGCAGGCAGTCCAGGGGCGTTTCGCGCATGGCCTGCTCTGCGGCGTCACGCAGGCCGGACTGGTCGAAGAACGTCGAGGCCGGATAGCCGCCGGCGAAGGAAATCATGCCCGGCAGCGACAGGTACTTGAACAGCTCGCGTATGGCCGAGCCTGTGGGGTTTTCGAAGGCTGGGGTGAGACGGTAGTCCAGGGCCATGACAATGCTCGACGACGGATGTGCCGAAAGTATCGAGGCGGGCGAATACTCGTCACAAGCGAGGATATTTCCAGATGTCATGCCATTTGGTGCTGACAACGCGCAGGCGAGAAAAACACGGCTCGCCCCTGGTCCGCCGCGCATGGCTATCGCCAGACGGAACGCACACCACTATCATGACTCAGATACTCATGGCACCGCGCCACTGGACTAGACATGTCGTGTCGAATCTGGGGAAATGCGCGTCCTTGTCCGCAGGCCTTCACCCATGCCCATTGTCGAATGAATACGTCTTCGCGCCGCATCATCTGTGAACACTGCGATTCGCTGTTCGAATCGGTGACGTTGGCCCATGGCCAAAAAGCCGAATGCACGCGCTGTGGCGCGGTGCTCGAGCGTGGCCATCGCCTGAGCATCCAGGCGCTGTTCGCCCTCGCCTTGACTGCAGCCATGCTGTTCATGCTGGCCAATGCCTTCCCGGTGATCAGCATCAGCATGGAAGGCCTGAGCAACCAGGCCACCCTGCTCGCTTCGGTCGAGGCGTTGGCTCAAGGGCGCATCACGCCCATGGCCGCCGTCACCGGGCTGACCATCATCCTCGCCCCGCTGTTGCAGATCTGCCTGCTGTGCTGGTTGCTCGGGTTCGCCACTGCAGGGCGCGCCGCGCCCGGTTTTCGCACCTGCATGCGAGCCCTCGAACACCTGCGCCCATGGAGCATGCTCGAAGTCTGCCTGTTGGGCATTCTGGTCGCCATCATCAAGCTGGCCGGCATGCTCGACGTGCATCCTGGCGTCGGCCTGTGGGCGCTGGGCATGGTCACGGTGCTGCTGATCCTGATTTCGGGCAAGGGCATCCGCCGGCTCTGGGATGACCTGGAAGGACAGCTGCGATGAGCGAGCCGGTCTACGCCCGACAAGTCGGCCTGGTGCTGTGCCACACCTGTGGGCATATCTGCCAGACAGGTGAACATCACTGCCCACGCTGCCACTCCACAGTCCACGCACGCAAGCCCGACAGCATTGCCCGTACCTGGGCGCTGCTGATCGCGGCCCTGATCCTGTACATCCCCGCCAACCTGCTGCCGGTGATGCGCACCAACATGTTCGGCAATGCCAGCGAAAACACCATCATGAGTGGTGTCATCGAGTTCTGGCACGGCGGCTCGTGGGACATCGCCGTGCTGATCTTCTTCGCCAGCGTGGTGGTGCCCTGCATGAAGTTCATGATCCTGGGCACGCTGCTGATAACCTGTCAGCGCAAGAGCCACTGGGCCATGCGCGAGCGGGCCCGGCTGTATCGCTTCATCGAGTTGATCGGCTATTGGTCGATGCTCGACGTGCTGGTGGTGGCGCTGGTGGCCGCGCTGGTGCAGTTCCGTTCGCTGAGTTCCATCGACCCATTGCTGGGTATCGTGTTTTTCGGTCTGGTGGTGGTACTCACCATGCTTGCCGCCATGAGTTTCGATCCCCGGCTCATCTGGGATGTAGAGGTTGAAGATGTCTGATCGTCCAGGTTCCACCCCCTCGTCCCCTGCCGCTGCGCCGGCGGTCAAGACGCGTCGTTTCAATGTCTCGCTGGTGTGGATCGTGCCGATCATCGCCGCCGTGGTGGGCGCCTCGATGCTGATCAGCAACGGCCTCAATGCCGGGCCGCAGATCGAGATCAGCTTCCAGACCGCCATGGGCCTGGAAGCCAACAAGACCCAGGTCAAATACAAGAACGTGGTGATCGGCCAGGTGACCGCCATCGCGCTCAGCGACGATCGCAGCCATGTGGTGGCCAAGGTTGACCTGAACAAGTCCGCCGAAGGCTTCACCGCCGAAGACTCGGTGTTCTGGGTGGTGCGCCCGCGCATCGGTGCCAATGGCATTTCCGGCGTCGACACCCTGCTCTCCGGTGCCTTCATCGGCGCCGACGCGGGCAGCGCCGAGGAGCGCAAGAAGCAGTTCGTCGGCAAGGAAACACCACCGCCGATCACCTATGGCGAGCAAGGCAAGCGGTTCACCCTGCACACCGAGGACCTGGGTTCGCTGGACATCGGCTCGCCGGTCTACTATCGCCGCATCGAAGTCGGCCAGGTGGTGTCGTACCAACTGGCCGAGGACGGCAAGGGTGTCGACGTGGAGATCTTCGTGCATGCGCCCAACGACAAATTCGTTACCACCGACACGCGCTTCTGGAACGCCAGCGGCATCGACCTGACCGTGGGTGCCAGCGGCCTGAAGGTGAACACCGAATCGCTGTCGACCATCCTTGCCGGCGGTGTCGCTTTCGTCGAGCCCAAGTACAGCCCCAACGCGACGCCGGCCACCGAACGCTCGCGCTTCGACCTGTTCGGGGATCAGGAAACCGCACTGGCGCCGCCCGACGGTGATCCACGCTACATCAGCATGAACTTCAACCAGTCGCTGCGCGGCCTCACGGTCAACGCGCCGGTGGAGTTCATGGGCGTCAACATCGGTCGGGTGGTCTCGGTCAACCTGGACTACGATGCCAAGACCAAGAGTTTTCCCAGCGTGGTCGGCGCGGTGATCTACCCGGATCGCCTGGGCAAGGCGCACGAAAAGCTGCTCAAGCAGATGGGCACCGAGGACGACGAACGTTCGGCCCAGCTGATGTCGGCCTTCGTCAAGCAGGGCCTGCGCGCCCAGGCTCGCAGCGCCAACCTGATCACCGGCCAGTTGTATATCTCGCTGAGCTTCATACCCAATGCTACGCCAGTGGCCTTCGACATGGCCGCTCGCCCGCTGCGCATTCCCACGGTGCCGGGCAGCCTGGACAAGGTTCAGGAACAACTGCAGGGTGTGGTCGACAAGATCAGCAAGCTGCCGCTCGACGAGATCGCCACCAACCTCAATGGCAGCCTGAGCGAGATGCAGAAGACCCTGCGTCAGGTCAATGCCGAGGTGCTGCCGCAGATGCGCGGCACCCTGCAACAGACTCAAAAGACGCTCGCCGCGGCGAATTCGACGTTTGCCGACGACTCGCCGGAGCGCCAGCAGCTGAGCCAGGCCATGGACGAAGTTCAGCGCACCGCGCGCTCGGTGCGCGTACTGACCGACTTCCTCAGCCGCAACCCGGAAGCGCTGATCCGTGGCCGCACCAAGCAGGGCGAGCCGGACGCCTTCCGCAGCCCGAGCAATACTTCACGTGAAATCCAACCGGAAGCTCAACCATGATCAAACGCACCCTGATGCTGGCCGCAAGCCTGGGCCTGAGTGCCTGCAGCTCGCCGGTCACCCACTACTACACGTTGCAGGACACCGCACCAAGCACCCCGGCCCGCCTGGCCGCGCCGTCGTTCCAATTCGAGATGCTGGGCGTGCGGATGCCGGTGCAGGTCGATCAGCCCCAACTGGTGGTGCGGCAGAATCAGGGCAACCTCGCCATTCTGGAAAACGATCGTTGGAGCGCGCCGTTGGCCGATGAGTTTCACGATGCCCTGACCGATCGCCTCGAACGCCAGCTGGGCACGCGAGACCTCGCCGGGCTACCCAAGGACGCGCAGCGCCCGGTGCTGTCGTTGCAGACCGACGTGCGGCGCTTCGACTCGCTGCCGGGGCAATATGCGCTGGTCGACGTGGTGTGGAGCCTGGGCCTGCGCGGGGGTGCGCAGCCGCGCCGTACCCTGACCTGTGCGAGTCAGATCCGCGAAACGGCGGGAGTGGAATTGAGCAGCCTGGTGGTGGCACACCAGCGCGTGATCGATCAATTGGCGAAGCAGATCGCGACGACTGCTCGCCAATGGGTGCAGGGCAGCGGCGCTTGTCCTAGCTGACAGCGCGCGGCACGGTGGCCAGGGCTTTCTCGACACCGTCGAGCAACTGGCCCAAGGTCCAAGGCTTGCGCACGAAGCTGACGGGAATGGTCACGCCGGAGCTTTCCGGTGTTTCGTGCCCCGACATGATCATGATCGGAATCTCGGGCCAGGTCTGCGCCGAATAGTTGGCCAGGCCTGCGCCGTTCATGCTGCCCGGCATCAGGATATCCGTCAGCAACAAACCCACTTCGTTGGAATGCTGGTTCAGAAACGCGAGGGCATGATCCGCAGATTCGACACCCTCGGTCTTCCAACCCTCGTCGGTCAGCAGCTCGCAGACGAATTCGCGAATCACGGCTTCGTCTTCCACCACCAGAACCAGGTTCGCTCCCTTGGAAGCGCCGTCGATGCGCGGCGAATCAGTCATTGCCAAATCCTTCTGTGTACTTGAATTGATTGAGGAAAGTAACCGCCGCGATGGCGACTCCCACACTCAGGTTAGGAGAGCGGAAAAGCCTGCGAATTCCATTTGTCGAGGTTGCGCCGACGAACGGTAACCCGCCCGCCTGGCGCGGCCGCCGCAACGGCGATCAGCGCGGGGTCGCAAGTTCGATTCCGCTGCAGGCATGGGCAAGCCGAGCCGCACATTCCAGACGGTCAGTGCTCGCGCCATGGATAACGTAGAGCACATCGCCCGGCGCCACTTGTGTGCCCTTGTCTACCTTCAGGTCGATGCCGGCGCCCTTGTGCCGGGGCGCCCCGGCGCACCGTGCGATTTCCGCCAGGCGCCAGCCGTCGAACCGGGCCACGTGGCCTTCGCAGGGTGCACGGACGGCGCAGGTCAGCGCGCTGGGCATCACCGGCACCCTGCGCCCCTGGGCGTCGATCATGCGCTCGAACGCAGCAAGGGCGCAGCCTTCGTCCAACAGCTGCTCGGCGCGTCGCCGACCCGCGGCGACGCTGCCGACCTGCGGGTCCCAGGCCAGAATCTGCGCGGCAAACACCAAGGCTTTCTCGCGCAGGTCGGCCGGTGCCTGCACAGCGCCTTCAAGCACCCAGCGTACATCGCGCACTTCGAGCGCCGGCCCGATACCGCGCCCCACCGGCCGCGATCCATCGGTGACGAGCGCCACTACGGTCAGGCCCAGCAACGCACCGACCTGCTCGAACAGCTCGCCCAGTGCCTGCGCTTGCTCGCGGCTTGCAAGCTTGGTACGCGGGCCGAACGGCAGATCGACGATGACATGGGTCGAACCGGCAGTCAGTTTCTTGGACAGAATGGAGGCCACGGCCCAACGTGTGGAGTCGATGCGCAGCGGGCGTGTGATGGTATTCATCACCTCATCGAGATGTGAATGGTTGAGGCGACCGTTCCAGGCAATGCAGGCGCCGGTGTGGGCCACGCACTGACGCACTTGCGCAGGCGTCAGTTCCACTTCGGCGAGGACTTCCATGGCGTCGGCCGTGCCGGCCGCCGAAGTGATCGCCCGCGACGAGGTCTTGGGCATGGCCAGCCCATGCGCCGCAACGATCGGCACCACGATCAGGGTAATCCGGCTACCGGGGACGCCGCCCATCGAGTGCTTGTCGACCACCATGGGCCGGTCCCAGCGCATGATCGGTGAAAATCGCGTGCGCACCCTGGCCAAGGCCATCACCTCGGCATCCGACAGGTGCTGGCTGGCACTCACCAGGAAGGCGCCGATCTCGCTGTCCGTATAGCGACCCTCGATGATGTCGCGCAACAACGATTCGTACTGCGTTTCGTCCAGCGCGTGACCCTGGACCTTGCGCGCCAGCAGTGGATGGCTGGTCGGCAGCCCGGCGTGACGTCGGGCGACGCTCTGCACGGCATCGATGAAACCTTCGATGCCTGCGGCCAGCGTGCCGTCGTTGTCGACGCGCAGGGTTTCGATGTCCGCCGGCAGTGTGTCCACCTGACGCAGCACCCGCGCACTGGCCTGCTCGGCGGTCTCCCGCCCGCGTCCCAGAATGCGCGCGGCAAGCACCTCTGGCGCGGCAGTGACCTCGATCACCACCAGATGCGGCACACGCGCCGCGGCCTCGCGGATCATCCTGCGCGAGCCGTTGGCGATGACGTGGTCACCCGCCTCCAACACCTGCAGCAGATCGGCAGACAAGCCATAGCTCAGGCCGTGGGCATGCCAGCTGAGCAGGAACTCGCCGGCCGCGACGCTGGCCTGGAACTGCTCGGCAGTCACTCCCGTGTGGTCTTCGCCGGGTGCGCCGCTTGGGCGGGTGATGGTGCGCCGGGCGAACAGGTACCGACCGCTGCCGCCCAGTCGGGCGCGGGCACCTTCGATGAGCGAGTCCTTCCCCGCTCCGCTTGGGCCGACTACAAAGAAAAAAATGCCCTGCGCCATAGAAGAAGATGCTCCGCCTTGCCCGGACCGATGCCGTCCGGCGTATGGCCGGATCGAGCGTGTGGATGAAAGCGACGCGGCGCGAACCTGCTCGCCGACGCCGGCAGTCTACGCGATTATTTGCCCCCCAGGCTGGCACCCATGCTGCATGCATCGAGCGCAACGATTATCATCGCCACGCACCGAGCAGTGCGGCGTTCGCGGCCATGGACCGCTCCTACGAGAGTCCCCGTTCATCCGTAGGAGCGGTCATCGACCGCGAAACAGGCGCTGCGGTGTATCGGACAGACCGCGGCGCGGCATTCGCGGCCACGGACCGCTCCTACGAGGGTCCGCATTCATCCGTAGGAGCGGTCATCGGCCGCGAAACAGGCGCTGCGGTGTATCGGACAGACCGCAGTTCGGCGTTCGCGGCCACGGACCGCTCCTACGGGGGTCCGCGTTCATCCGTAGGAGCGGTCATCGGCCGCGAAACAGGCGCTGCGGTGTATCGGACAGACCGCAGTGCGGCGTTCGCGGCCATGGACCGCTCCTACGGGATACATCCCCGATTTTCTCAATGCTTCAGGAGTTCTTGCATGTCATCCATCTCCGGCCTGCCCGAGCACGCGAGCGCCGAAACGTACCGCAAGATCGTCTGGCGGTTGATCCCGTTCCTGTGCTTCTGCTACCTGGCCTCGTACCTCGACCGCATCAACGTGGGCTTCGCCAAACTGCAGATGCTCGACACCCTGCACATGAGCGAAACCGCCTACGGACTGGGCGCGGGCCTGTTCTTCGTCGGCTACATCCTGTTCGAGGTGCCGAGCAACCTGGTGCTGCAGAAGGTCGGCGCGCGCCTGTGGATCGCGCGCATCATGATCAGTTGGGGCGTGCTCTCCGGGCTGACCATGTTCGTCACCAGCCAATGGCATTTCTACCTTCTGCGGTTTCTGCTGGGCGCCGCCGAAGCCGGGTTTCTGCCGGGCGTGCTGTTCTACCTGAGCCAATGGTTCCCGTCGTACCGACGCAGCCGCATCATCGCCCTGTTCATGATCGGCCTGCCGTTGTCGAGCCTGATCGGCGGCCCCCTTTCCGGCTGGATCATGGGCAGCTTCGACGGTGTCGGCGGCCTGCATAACTGGCAGTGGCTGTTCCTCCTCGAAGCCATTCCCACTGTGATACTGGGCGTGCTCTGCCTGGCCATCCTGCCCAATGGCATTGGCGATGCAACATGGCTGAGCGAGCGCGAGAAACACCAACTGCAGGCGGTGCTGGCCAGGGACGAGAGCGAAAACCGCGGCGGCCACTCGTTTCGTGCAGGCTTTTTCGACATCAAGGTGTGGATGCTCGGCGGCATCGATTTCTCGATTCTGCTGAGCGCCTACGCTATGGGGTTCTGGCTGCCCACGTTCATTCGCAATGCCGGGGTGGCGAATGCCGGCGACATCGGCCTGCTGGTGGCCATTCCCAGCCTTGCCGGGCTGATCGGCATGCTGGCCATCGGCGCCAGTTCGGACCGATACCGCGAGCGGCGCTGGCACATCATCGTGCCTTTCATCGTCGGCGCCGCAGCGATGTTTCTCAGCACCTTCTTCACCCAGAACGTGGCGATCACGGTCCTGCTGTTCTCGGTGGCTTCGCTGGCCATCATTGGCGCAGTGCCGGTGTTCTTCAGCCTGCCGGCGACCTTTCTCAAGGGCACCGCAGCGGCCACCGGTTTCGCCCTGGCCTGTTCGCTGGCCAACATTGCCGGTCTGGTCAGCAATTCCCTGATGGGTGTGGTGATGGATCGCTTCCACAGCCCGCAGATTGCCCTATGGATCTTCGCCGCCTGCCTGCTGCTCAGTTGCCTGCTGGTTCTGGCATTGCCGGCCAAGACCGTCAATCGCTGAGGGTCAGTGACCCGCGAGCGACTGGCCGGCAGTCTAAGCTAAGATCCAAAAGGTATTTACAGTTGGTTTTTTAGATCATTTAGGCTTGGGGTCCGGCGTGCCAGCCGGCTCTCCCCTGCCAAGGAATGATCACCATGACCCTGTTCTCACGCCTGTCCAAACCCCTGCTGGGTGCCGCCGTGCTGCTGGCCGCCCTCGGCAGCACCGCCCAGGCCGCAGCGCCCGCCGAGGTTCGCCTGGACTACGCCTACTACTCGCCCACCAGCCTGGTGCTGCGACATTTCGGCTGGCTGGAGAAAGCCCTGCCCGGTACCAAGGTCGACTGGGTGCTCAGCCAAGGCAGCAATCGCTCCCTGGAATACCTCAACGGCGGCAGTATCGACTTCGCCTCGACCGCCGGCCTTGCGGCGGTGCTGAGCCGCGCCAATGGCAGCCCGATCAAGACCGTGTACATCGCCAGCCGCCCGGAATGGACGGCCCTGGCCGTGCGCAAGGACTCGCCGATTAAGGGCGTGGCCGATCTCAAGGGCAAGAAGATCGCCGCCACCAAGGGCACCGACCCTTTTCTGTTCACCTTGCGCAGCCTGCAGCAGGCTGGGCTGAGCAAGGATGATGTGGAGCTGGTCCACCTGCAGCATGCCGACGGCCGCATTGCTCTGGAACGTGGCGATGTCGACGCCTGGGCCGGGCTCGACCCGTTGCTGGCGGCCAGCCAATTGCAGGCTGGCTCACAGTTGCTGTATCGCAACATCGAGTTCAACAGCTACGGGGTGATCAGCGTCACCGAAACATTCGCGGCAGAACACGCCGACACCGTCGAGCAGGTCATCAAGGCCTACGAGCAGGCACGTACCTGGGCGCGGGAGCATCCCGACGATCTGGCAGCGCTGCTGGCCAAGGAATCCGGCTTGCCGCTGGATGTGGCCAAGCTGCAGCTGTCGCGTACCGACTTCAGCGATGCACAGCCAGGCCCCAAGCAGGTCGAAGCCCTCAAGGCTGCCGCACCGATCCTGACCGCCGAAGGCCTGGTGCGCAAAGGCGTGGACGTCAACGAGGTGGTCGATCGCCTGATCGAGCCGCGCTTCAGCGCTGACGTCATCGGGAAGCCATGAATTCATGAGCACTTCGGAAAAAGCCCTGCCCAGGGGCGCCGCATCGTCCCCTGGGCGTGTATCGACGGCCTGGCGACGCGGCGCCAAGGGCTGGCTGCTGCCCTGCATGATCGTCGCAGTGCTGGAAGTCGTGGTGCGGGCCGGCTGGATTCCCGCCTACCAGATGCCGGCGCCCAGCGATGTGGCACTGACGCTCGCCGAACTGGCGCAGGGCGCGCTGGGCAAGCACGTGCTCGCCAGCGTGGGCCGCGTGCTGGCAGGTTTCGTCATCGGTGCGTCGCTGGCCCTGGTATTTGCCGCCTGGGTGGGCCTGAGCCGGGAAGCCGAGGCCTATCTGGAGCCTACGTTCGCGGGTCTGCGCGCCATACCGAGCCTGGCCTGGGTGCCCCTGTTGCTGCTGTGGCTGGGCATCGACGAGACGTCCAAGATCGTGCTTATTGCTATCGGTGCGTTTTTTCCGGTGTACGTCAACGGCGTTGCCGCCATTCGCAACATCGACCGCAAGCTGGTCGAGGTCGGCCAGATGTATGGTTTCAACGCCCGCCGACTGACCGTGCGTATCCTGTTGCCGGCGGCCATGCCGGGATTGTTCACCGGCCTGCGCAGCGGCCTGAGCATGGCCTGGATGTTTCTGGTCGCCGCCGAATTGATTGCCGCGACCAAAGGCCTGGGTTACCTGCTCAGCGACGGACGCGAAACCTCGCGACCGGACATCGTTCTGGCAGCGATCCTCGCCCTGGCGGTGCTCGGCAAGCTCAGCGATGGCCTGCTTGCGGCCCTCGAGCGACGCTGCGTCAGCTGGCGCGATGCATTCACCGGCGAAGCCTCGGGGAACCGCTCATGAACGATGCCCTGTTGAGCCTCCGTGTCCGGCGCAAGGCATTCGGCGACACCGTGGTGCTCAAGGACCTGGAACTGCAGTTGCAACCCGGTGAGCGGGTCAGCCTGCTGGGGCCCAGTGGTTGCGGCAAAAGTACGCTGCTGCGCATCGCCGCAGGGCTCGATCGGGACTACACCGGTGAGCTCGACAGCGCGGGCGACTCGGTGGCGTTCGTGTTTCAGGAACCGCGGCTGATGCCTTGGCTGAATGTAGAGCGCAACATCGGCTTTCACGATGATGGGCATTATGACCCGGCCTGGGTGCGGCAACTGATAGACGAAGTGGGACTGGGCGGGTTTGCCAAGGCGCTGCCCAAGGCATTGTCTGGCGGCATGGCGCAGCGGGTGGCGATCGCCCGTGGGCTTTATTCCAGGCCCAAGGTGTTGCTGCTGGACGAGCCGTTCAGTGCCGTGGATGCATTCACCCGAATGAAGCTGCAGGATTTGTTGCTGGACTTGGCTGAGCGCCATGACATCGCGTTGTTGCTGGTGACTCATGACGTGGATGAGGCGCTATATCTGAGTGATCGGGTGTTGGTAATGGGGCATCGGGGCAGTGGTATAGGCGGTGGGATCGATGTGGATCTGGCGCAGCCGAGGGATCGGCGGGATCCGGTGTTGGCTGAGCTGAGAATACAGGCGCTGACTCAGCTGAAGTCAGCGCATGTGGTTTGATCTTTGTGTATGGCTTGAGGGCCCATTCGCGGGCAGAGCCCGCTCCCACAGGAATCCCGGGTGGACTTGGGAGTATGTGGGAGCGGGGCGGGCGGCGAGCCCTCTGCCCGCGAAGAGGCCCGAGCGGACAAAACAAGGACCGCCAACCGGGCGCAGCCTTACAGAATAGGCTTGCCCCCAGTCACTGCATAGCGCGAACCGGAGATATAGCTGCTCTCATCCGACCCCAGCAGCACATAGATAGGCGACACTTCCACCGGCTGCCCCGGGCGACCCAGCGGGGTTTCTTCGCCGAAGGTCTTCACTGCGTCCGGCGGCATGGTCGCCGGAATCAATGGCGTCCAGATCGGGCCCGGTGCCACGCTGTTCACGCGAATGTTTTTCTTGCCCAGCAACTGCGCCAGGCCCGCGGTGAAGTTGGCAATCGCGCCCTTGGTGGTCGCGTAGGGCAGCAGGGTCGGCTTGGGCATGTCCGAGTTGACCGAGCTAGTGTTGATGATCGAACCGCCGGACGGCATGTGCGGCACTGCTGCCTTGCAGATACGAAACATCGCCGTGATGTTGATATCGAAGGTACGCACCCACTCCTCGTCAGGAATCTCGTCCAGGGTTTCGTGGCTCATCTGGAACGCGGCGTTGTTGACCAGAACGTCGATACGGCCGAAACGCTCGACAGTCTTCGCCACGATGGCCAGGCACTGCTCTTTCTCGGCCAGATCGCCTGGCAGCAGCAGGCACTGGCGTCCGGCTTCCTCGACGTAACGGGCGGTGTCCTTGGCGTCCTCATGCTCATCGAGGTAGGAAATCACCACGTCAGCGCCTTCGCGGGCATAGGCAATCGCCACAGCGCGGCCAATGCCGCTGTCGCCACCGGTGATCAGGGCGACCTTGTTGGCCATCCGTCCTGAGCCCTTGTAGCTGGTTTCGCCACAGTCGGGAACGGGATTCATCTTCGACTGCGTGCCAGGTACCGATTGCTGCTGCGGCTCGAACGGCGGAGTTGGATAGTTGGCCATGGGTATCTCCATAGGTTGGTAAAGAAAAGGTGCGCAAAAAATGCGTTGCGAAAACATCCCTCGAAATGGATACGCGTGCAAAGTCGACTTCCTTGTCGGCGCAAAAGTTTGTTTTTTTTGTGCGGCGCCTGTGCAGGCATGATTGCAGACGCAAGGAATCTCTCGCGCCTGACCGAGTCACAATGGCGTAACCGATGCATTTTCATTCAGCAGTCAGAGAGGCATTCATGAGCAACGTCGAACTTGAGCACGAAGTACTCACCCGTTTGCTGCACGCGCATCCCCACGGCCTGGGCAAGGAAATTCTCGACAATTACCGCGGCGAGAAGGCAGTGGCCGGAATGATCAAGACGCTGCAGGAAAAAGGCCTGATCCAGGGCAAGCCGGTCACGGTCGAAGACCACGAACCCGCGCTCGAATACCCGATCAAGCTGAGCAGCGCAGGCGTCGACGCCGCGAAGAAACACGATGCGGAGAAAGGCAGCAACCCGCACGCCTGACGATCAGGTAGCGCAGACCTTCAACCTGATCGAACAGCAAAGGGCATCGAGCGTACTCGATGCCCTTTGTCGTGAAGGGGCATAATTCGGGAAAAGGAGTACTGACAGGTGAAGGTCACGCGCAGGTAGCGGCTTTGACGAATATCAGCTGCAGGAAGCGGCTGATGTGATCATCCTGCGCATAGGCGTCGGCCAGGCAGGCGCGAGCCTTGTCCAGGTGTTCCTGCAGGCGCCGCTTTACTTCATCCTCACCGCACAGCGCCATGAAGGTCGACTTGCCGTCGTCCTTGCCCTGGTCCTTGGCCGTGGCTGGGCTGTGATCATGAAGATCGTCGTACAGTTGGAAGGCCTGCCCCAGTTCCAGGGCAAAGCACTGCAGCACGGCGCGTGTAGGCGGTGGTGCATCGCTGATCAGGTAGGCCATGTCCATGATTGCGCTGAACAGCACGCCGGTCTTGAGGTTGTTGGTGGCGGCAATTTCCTCTGCGGTGCGCGGGTGCAGGCCTTCGCGCAGGTCTTGCAGCTGACCCCGGGCCAGACCTTGAGCACCGATGGCGTTGGCCAGTATTTCCACCAACTGGGTTCGAATCGAAGGCTTCAGCCCGTCGATGCCCGCCACCACGGCGAAGGCCCGCGACAACAGCGCCACTGCAGCCAGAATGGCAACGTCTTCGCCAAACGCCAGGTGCGTGGTGACACGGCCCCGGCGCAGCCTGGCGTCGTCCATGCAGGGCATGTCATCGAGCACCAGCGATGCGGCGTGGACCATTTCCACCGCGCAGCCCAGATCCAGGGCCGCCTGGTCGCTGGCTCCCAAGCCGTTCGACGCCAGGATCAACAGGATCGGACGCATGCGCTTGCCCGGCGCCAGGGCACCATCGCGCATCGCCGTGGCCACCAGGTCGCGCTCATTGCTCGCCGTGGGCAGCAAGGCGTCCAGGCGCGCTTCGATGGTCGTGCGCAACAAGGCCATGTGCTCGGTGAAACCGCTATCGCTGGTCGCAGACGTGTCAGCTGTCATCGTTCCCTCTGTTCTTGTTTCGAGTCCTGCGGCCGCCGGAGACGAGGTATCGGCATGGCCTGGCGCGGGCAGCTGGGCTCCTAAACAAGGAACGACTGCGCAGCGCCGATGCCTGAGCCTGTGAAGATGGACATACGTTATGCGAATATGAGCACGCCGTACAACTCTCTACCATGGACAGACCGCAGGCGGCCGTAAATGATTCCTGAGCAATGGAGCTGACATGAAGCACGACGAGTTGAGTCGACGCAAGGATGACCACCTGGACATCGTTCTGGACCCGCTCAGGGCCGGTACACGGGCGGGCGCCGGCTGGGACGTGGTCCAGTTCGAACACTGTGCGCTGCCCGAACTGGACCTGGCAGACATCGACCTGAGCAGCTCGTTGCTCGACATCGCCCTGCGCGCACCCTTGCTGATCAGTTCCATGACCGGTGGCGCCCTGCGCTCCGTGGCGATCAACCGTCACCTCGCCGAAGCGGCGCAGGCGCTGGGCATCGCCATGGGTGTCGGCTCGCAGCGGGTCAGCCTGCAGACCGGCAACGACCAGGGGCTCACCCGCGACCTGCGGCGCATCGCCCCGGACATCCCACTACTGGCCAACATCGGTGCAGCGCAGTTGCTCGAGAAAGACGGCATGGACCTCGCCCATCGTGCGGTCGACACCCTCGAAGCCAACGGCCTGATCATTCATCTCAACCCGTTGCAGGAAGCGGTGCAGCCCGAAGGCGACCGGCACTGGCGCGGCGTGCTGGCGCAGATCGCCCGTGCAGTGACTGTTCTGAAAGTACCGGTGGTGATCAAGGAAGTCGGCGCCGGACTCTCGGCCAGCGTCGCGAAGACCTTGGTCGAGGCCGGCGTGCAGGTCATCGATGTGGCGGGCGCAGGCGGTACCAGCTGGGCCGCAGTGGAAGGTGAACGTGCCACCCGCGCGGCCGACCGTGCGGTGGCCATGGCATTCGCCGGCTGGGGCATTCCCACGGCGACCTGCATCCAGACCGTGCGCCAGGCCTTGCCCCAGGTACGCTTGATTGCCTCGGGCGGCGTCCGCGATGGCGTCGATGCAGCCAAGGCCATTCGCCTGGGCGCGGACATCGTTGGCCAGGCCGCTGCCGTGCTGCCAGGCGCAACGCTGTCCACCGAAGCGGTCATCGAACACTTCGAGGTGGTCATCCGCCAACTGCGCGTGGCCTGTTTCTGTACCGGCTCGGCCAATCTGACGGGCCTGCGCCATGCCCGCCTGCTGGGTCCGCAGGCCCTGCCTCGATGAGCCACTTCGGCGTCGTGGCGCCCGCCTACTACAGTCATTTTCACGCCCTGCAGGCTTTGGCCGAGGAACTGATGCGACGAGGCCACCGTGTGACGTTCTTCCACCAGGCGGACGCCGCGCGCTGGGTCACGGCTCCCGGTATCGGCTTCGCAGTGCTGGGCCAGGCCAGCCATCCGCCCGGCAGCCTGCAGCGCAGCCTGCGTCTGGCGGCAAACCCAGGCACACCGTGGGGCCTGCGGCAGATCATCGAGCAATTGGCAGCGACCACCCGCATGTTCTGCGACGAGCTGCCGGCAGCCTTGGCGCAACACGGCGTCGACGCGCTGCTGTGCGACCAGATGGAGGCTGCCGGCGGCCTGGTCGCGGAAAGCCTGGGGCTGCCTTTCGTGTCGATCGCCTGCGCGCTGCCGGTCAACCGTGAGCCGGGCCTGCCGTTGCCGGTGATGCCCTTCGCCTATGCCACGGACGAGCGCAGCCTGCACATGTACCGCGGCAGCACCCAGGTCTACGATTGGTTGATGAAGCCCCATGCGCGCGCCATCCAGAGCGCTGCGAAAACCCTCGGCCTGGCGCCACGCAGTGCGTTGCACGAATGTCTTTCGCCACTGGCGCAGATCAGCCAGACCCTGGCCGGCTTCGACTTTCCCCGCCAGCACGCCCCGCCCCACCTGCACGCCGTCGGCCCGCTGCGCAACGCTGCCATTCAGGGCCAGGGGCACTGGCCAATCGACCCGCAACGCCCGTTCGTCTTCGCCAGCCTGGGCACGCTGCAAGGCCAGCGCCTGGGCATGTTCGAGCAGATGGCCAAGGCCTGCCGCCACCTCGACGTGCAATTGCTGATAGCCCACTGCGGCCTGCTCGACCCTGCTGCGGAGCAACGCCTGCACCGCTTGGGCGCAACATGGGTGACCGATTTCGCCCCGCAGCAGTGGGCCCTGGAGCAGGCCGATGCGGTGATCACCCACGGCGGGTTGAATACGGTCATGGATGCCATCGCCAGCTCGACGCCCATGCTGGTGATGCCCATCGCCTTCGACCAGCCAGGCGTGGCGGCGCGGGTGCGCCATCACAGCCTCGGCCGCCATTTGCAACGCCGCGCGCGGTCTTCGCGCATTGCCCAGGTGCTGCGCGAGGTACTCGACATGCCGACACCGGCCTTTGCCCGCTTGAAGGCAGAACTGGCCAGCGCGGGTGGCACGGCCAAGGCGGCGGCTGTCGTCGAAACCGCAGTGCGCACGCGGCAACCCGTAGTGGCCGGAGCCCCGTTATGACCTACGACCTGATCCTCGCCGGTGCCGGCCTGGCCAATGGCCTGATAGCCTGGCGACTGCGCCAGGTGCGCCCAGAACTGAAGGTACTGTGCATCGATTCGCAGCAGAGCCTGGGCGGCAACCATACCTGGTCGTTCCACGATGGCGACCTGAGCGCCGAGCAGCACCACTGGATCGAACCCCTGGTGGTCAAGCGCTGGCCTTGCTACCAGGTACATTTCGCCGAGGTCTCGCGGCGACTCGACAGCGGCTACGCCAGCATCACCAGCGAGCGCTTTGCCGAGGTCATCACCCAGGCCCTGAGCTCGAGCCTGCGCCTGGGCGAAACCATTGCCGAACTGGGCCCGCGACACGTGCGCCTGGCCAGTGGCGAGACGCTGCAGGCCCAGGCGGTGATCGACGGCCGCGGCGTGCAGCCCAGCCGCCACCTGGTGCTGGGCCAGCAGGCATTCGTCGGCCAGCTGCTGCGCCTGCAACAGCCCCACGGCCTGCTGGGGCCAATCATCATGGACGCGCGGGTCAGCCAGGGCGAAGGCTATCGCTTCGTCTACGTGCTGCCCTTTTCGGCCGATACGGTGCTGGTCGAAGACACCCATTACGTGGATCGCCACACCTTGAGCTGCGATCAGTTGCGCGAGCATATCGCCGACTACGTGCGCTGGCAGGGCTGGACAATCGCCGAGTGCCTGCGCGAAGAACAGGGCGTGCTGCCGATCACCCTGGCCGGCGATTTCGATGCGTTCTGGCAGCAAGCCGCCGGCCAACCCCTTTCCGGCCTGCGCGCCGGCCTGTTTCACTGCACCACAGGCTATTCGCTGCCCCATGCTGTGCGCCTGGCCCAGTGGCTGGCGGAGCAGACCGACCTGGACGCCGACCGCCTGTTCACGGGTATCCGCGAACATGCACGCCAGCAATGGCAGGCGCAGGGTTTCTATCGCCTGCTCAACCGCATGTTGTTCCTGGCCGGCAAGCCTCAGGATCGCTGGCGGGTGATGCAACGCTTCTACCGCTTGTCGCCCGCGCTGATCAGCCGATTCTATGCAGGCCAAAACCACTGGCGTGACCGCGCCCGGATTCTCGTCGGCAAGCCTCCCGTGCCCGTCGACGAGGCCGTGCGCGCCGCCCTCAGATCTTCTCCCCGGCAGTTCGAGAACCCCCATGAATCCAGCTAAAACCGCCATCGTCATCGGCGCAGGCTTCGGCGGCCTGGCCCTGGCGATCCGTCTGCAGGCCGCAGGCATCCACACCACCTTGCTGGAAAAGCGTGACCAGCCCGGAGGCCGAGCCTATGTCTACCGCGACCAGGGCTTCACCTTCGACGCCGGCCCGACCGTGATCACCGATCCTTCGGCCATCGAAGAACTGTTCACCCTCAGTGGCAAGCGCATGGCCGACTACGTCGATCTGCTGCCGGTCAAGCCGTTCTACCGGCTGTGCTGGGAAGACGGCACGAAGTTCGACTACGCCAACGACCAGGCCGAACTGGACCGCCAGATCCATGCCCTGAACCCACCGGACGTCGCCGGCTACCAGCGCTTCCTGGCCTACTCCCAGGCGGTGTTCAAGGAAGGCTACCTCAAGCTTGGCGCGGTGCCCTTCCTGTCGTTTCGCGACATGCTCCAGGCGGGTCCGCAACTGGCTCGGTTGCAGGCGTGGCGCAGCGTCTACTCGATGGTTTCAAGCTTCATCGAGCATGATCAGTTGCGCCAGGCATTCTCGTTCCACTCGCTGCTGGTGGGCGGCAACCCGTTCGCCACCTCGTCCATCTACACCCTGATCCATGCCCTGGAACGCGAATGGGGCGTGTGGTTTCCCAAGGGCGGCACCGGCGCGCTGGTGCAAGGCATGGTCAAGCTGTTTCAGGACCTGGGCGGTACCGTGGAGTTGAATGCCGAAGTGGCGAAGATCGACGTCGAGCACGATCGGGCCACGGCAGTGCATGCGCGCGACGGCCGCAGCTGGCGCGCCGACTGCCTGGCCTCGAACGCCGACGTGGTGCATACCTACGCCGACCTGCTGGGCGAGCACCCGCGCGGTCGACGCGAGGGCAAGCGCCTCAAGGGCAAGCGCTTCAGCAACTCGCTGTTCGTCATCCATTTCGGCCTGAAGCGCCCACAACCGCAGTTGCAACATCACACGGTGTGCTTCGGTGCGCGCTACCAGGCGTTGATCCACGAGATTTTCAACGGCGCCGAACTGGCGACGGATTTCTCCCTGTACCTGCATGCGCCCTGCATCACCGACCCCAGCCTGGCGCCACCGGGCTGTTCGAGCCACTACGTATTGTCGCCGGTTCCACACCTGGGCAATGCAGCCATCGACTGGTCGGTGCAGGGCCCGCTGTACCGCGACCGGATTTTCGAATACCTGGAAGAGCACTACATTCCCGGCTTGCGCGAAGATCTGGTCACCTGCCGCATCTTCACCCCGGATGATTTCCAGACCGAACTCAACGCGCACCTGGGCTCGGCGTTTTCGCTCGAGCCGGTGCTGCAGCAAAGTGCCTGGTTCCGCCCGCACAACCGCGATGCGCAGTTGAACAACGTCTATCTGGTCGGTGCCGGCACCCATCCAGGCGCCGGGGTGCCGGGTGTGATCGGCTCGGCCAAGGCGACTGCCGGGCTGATGATCGCGGACCTGCATTCATGAGCACGCCGGCGCCGGATCCGGCGCTGCGCGAACATGCCGAGCAGAGCATCGCCGTGGGTTCGAAAAGCTTCGCTGCAGCCGCCAAACTGTTCGACGAACGCACGCGGCGCAGTGCGGTGATGCTGTATGCCTGGTGCCGCCATTGCGACGACGTGATCGACGGACAACAGGCCGGCCACGACGCGGTATCGATCAGCGCTGAGGAAGCGCAGCGGCGGCTGGCCCTGCTGCAGGCCCAGACCCGTGCGGTGTACGCCGGGGAGCCTGCCGGCGAACCAGCGTTTGCCGCGTTCGCCGAGGTCGTGCGCGAGCACGGCATTCCCGAACACAACGCAATGGAACACCTGGCCGGGTTTGAAATGGACGTGGTGGACCGCCGCTATCACACCCAGGACGACACGCTGCAGTACTGCTACCACGTGGCTGGCGTGGTCGGCCTGATGATGGCGCGGGTCATGGGCACTGACGATCCACGCACCCTGGATCGGGCCTGTGACCTGGGGCTGGCGTTCCAGCTGACCAATATTGCCCGAGACATCGTCGAAGACGCGCGTATCGGCCGCTGCTACCTGCCCGCGCAGTGGTTGGACGAGTTGAACATTCCGCTGCAGGCACTGGCCGCGCCTGAGCACCGACCGGCCGTGGCAGTGCTCGCCCAGCGCCTGGTCAACCTGGCCGAACCCTACTACGCCAGCGCCCAGGCCGGCCTGGCGGCCCTGCCCTGGCGCTCGGCCTGGGCCGTGGCGACCGCCGCCGCGGTGTACCGACAGATCGGCGTGAAGGTGGTTGCGGCGGGCAGCCATGCCTGGGATGCCCGCATTTCAACCTCGAAGGCGGAGAAGCTGGCAGCCGTGAGCCAGGGCGGATGGCGCGCCGTCAGCGCTCGCTGGCGGCAGTGGCCGCAGCGCCCTGCGCAGCTGTGGAGTCGGCCTCGTCCGCCTTGCGCAGCGGCCCCTGGTGCAGTGCGCGAAGCTGAGCACGCAAACGCGTCGTAGAAGGCGCGAACAGAAAGCCGAAGGAGACGCAGCGCTCCTTGCCCTCTACCGCGTGGTGCATCAAGTGCGCCTGGTAGAGGCGCTTGAGGTAACCACGCCGGGGCACCAGGTGGAACGGCCAGCGCCGGTGCACCAGCCCATCGTGAACCACGAAATACAGTGCGCCATAGGCAGTCATGCCCGCGCCGATCCACTCCAGCGGATGCAGGCCCTGGGTCCCCAGGGCAATCAGCACGATTGCCAGCCCTGCGAACACCACCGCGTACAGGTCGTTCTTCTCGAACCAGCCGGTGCGGGGCTCGTGATGGGAACGATGCCAGCCCCAGCCCCAACCATGCATGAGGTACTTGTGGGCCAGGTAGGCAACGCCTTCCATGGCCGCCAAGGTGATGAAAAAAACCAGGCTGTTGAGGATCACTGCTGCTCTCTGCCAAAGCGGGTAGGCCACTATCTTAACGCAACCGGCGCGACCCTGGCCGCCTGCTCATCGCTTGGTCAGCGCAAGGTCCAGGAAATGCCCGCGTAGACACCCAGGCCGTCGCCGGGGGTCGAGCGCGCCACGTCACGGCCCTGATCGTCATAGCCCGGAGTGACGGTGCTGGCATAGCGTTTGTTGGTCAGGTTGCGAACGTCCAGCCAGGTTTGCCAGGTGTCGCCCGGCGCGGCGTAGCCCAGGCTGGCACCGAACAGGGTATACGGCGCCGCGTAATAGGAATTGGCGTAGTCCACGGCAATGCGTGAGGCGTGTTGCACGTTGAGGCCGGTGTACACACCGCTGGGGTGGTCGTAGCGCAGTTCGGCCTGATAGTAATGCTCGGGCAGGCCGGGCAGACGGTTGTCACCGAACCGCGCATCGTTACGGTAGTGGAAGTCACTGTAGGTATAGGTTTGCCGCAGTGCCAGGCGGCCGGCCTGGTGGCCGTCCCACAAGGGGCTGTCCAGTGCCAGCTCGATACCTTGATGCACCGTCGGGCTGGCATTGGCCTCGCCAATCACTTGCGAGCGCGTGGCCGTGGCGGCCTGGGTCTCGACGCTGAGCAGTTCGTGACGCACCTGCGAGTAATACCAGGCCAGGTCCCATTGGCCGAACCAGGCCTCCCCTCGCCCGCCCAGTTCCAGGGTGGTCGCGCTCTGGTTGTCGAGTTCGACGCCGTTGCTCTGCAAACCCGTGGCCGCACCGCTGCCCACCGCGAAGTAGCGGTTGGAGCCCCAGATCATCGACCACGGGTGCGGCGGTTCCACCGAACGACTGAGGTTGCCGAACACCTGCAACTGCGGGCTGTAGTCGTAGCGCAGGCCCAGGCGTGGCGCGTAGTCCCAGGCATGCAGGCTGACGCGGTCGTTGGTCACCGGGTAACTGACTTCCGTCTCGCGACGCGTGTATAGGGCGGCCAGTCCACTGGTCAGCCAGAGGTCCGGCAGCAGCTCCAGTTCGTTGCTGACGTACAGCGTATGGTCGGAGCCTTGGTAGCTGTAATCGCGGGTCCGCGTGCCAGGTGTATACCCAGCCGTGTTGCCGACCGGCACGCGGACGAATTCCGACACTCCGGAATTGGGCAATGCCTTGGTGCTGCGCCACCCCACTGTGGTCTTGCTGACATGCCCGAGCAGGTCGTCCTGGCGCACATAGTTCAACGTGCCGCTGACATCGGTGTAGGCCACCTTCATCCGATTGGTGCCTTCGCGCAGGTCCATCGGGTAGTCGTGATAGACCACCCCGGCTTCGAGGCGGGCACCGTCATCCAGGTGCCAGGTGGTCTTGTTGGCCAGCCAGGTACTGCCCGGCTGGATGCGCTTGGAGTCGCGCGCCAGGTTCAAGCCATTGGCCGCGCGAGGGTCGTGGGCGATCTGCCCGCGGGTCAGTCTGCCGGGCGTGTCGTTGTCGGTCTCGCGATAGCGGAAGAAAAACCGGGTCTCCAACTGCGGGCTGAAGCGATAGCCGAAGTTGCCTGCAGCGCCACGGCTGCCGCCGGCGCTCTGGTCCTGGAAGCCGTCGTAGCTGGAATCGGTCACGCTGAAATAATAGTCGGCATCCCCCAGAACCTGGCCGGAACTGACCTGGCGCTTGCTGTAGCCATGGCTGCCCACTTCGTAGCGCAGCTGCAATCTGGCGGCGTCGTAGCCGGTACGCGTGACATAGTTGATGGCGCCGCCCAGGGCCAGCGCGCCACGGTCGAAGCCATTGGCTCCGCGCAGCACCTCGACACGGCTCAGCCACAGCGGTTCGAGCAACTCATAAGGCGTGCCACCAGGGCCGGTCAGCGGCAGGCCGTCGAACATCTGGTACAGCCCCGAAGAATGCGCGCCGGGACCGCGGTTGATGCCCGAACCACGGATGGAGATTTTCGCACCCTCGTTGTTGGCAGCGCGGGCATAGATGCCTGCCTGATTCCTGAACAGGTCTTCGTTGCCCGCCAGCCGCCCGCGCTCACTCGCTTCGGCGTCGATCAGATTGGTACCGCCCGGGACCGAGTGCAATGCCAGACCTGCCTCGTCCAGCTCGCTCACGCGGGCCTCGCTGACCTCGACAGCCGGCAACTCCATGACTGGGGCCGCGACGGCGCACGCAGGTGCGCCGAACACGGCTGCCAGGCCCAAGGCAGGCCATCGGGGCGAGCGTGACATGGCGGTCGAAGACAGGCAGTGGGGACGGCCCCCGACATGAAGACGGGGCGCAGAGGGTTGCGGCATGGAACGGATCCTTGAAGAGCGGTATACCCGAGAACGGTCCGGGTCTGGCAAGCGGCGCGGCCCCAGCCTCGGGCCCGTTGGGGAGGATTGACGCTCGTGATGGCCCAATGAGCACATTGGTGGGTGAAATGCCCCGCAGCGGTCAGACTTCGCTGCGCAGTTCCTCGAGATAGCGGGTGCCGCGCACGGTGAGGGCCAGCCGCGTCCGGCTAT
The DNA here is from genome assembly GCF_014841695.1 of Pseudomonas sp. CFBP 8771. Taxonomy (NCBI): domain Bacteria; kingdom Pseudomonadati; phylum Pseudomonadota; class Gammaproteobacteria; order Pseudomonadales; family Pseudomonadaceae; genus Pseudomonas; species Pseudomonas sp. CFBP 8771. The sequence continues at coordinate 451,647 of NZ_JACYUJ010000003.1, forward strand.
CTGGGGTGACCGTGGTAACCACGTAACCGACCAGCAGCAAAGCGCGCAGGGCGAAACCGTCCTCGCTGCCGAATGCCTGCCATTGGGCGCTCTCTATCAGCGTCAGCAGCCGCTTGTAGTTAGCCTGGTCTTCCGTCATCGCTAGCCAGCCTCCGTTGCATCCATTGCACGTGCCGCCAGCTTACTCAAAAGCATCGACCAGGGCACAGGAAAAAGCAGCCGGACGCTCTCGAGCATGGAAGTGGCGGCTGCGGCCGAGCCGTGGAAAAACCAATGGCAGCAGGGAGGCGGTTTCGGCCAACATCAGCTATAGCTTTTACAGCCCCGGGCAATTTCAGCCGGTTTATTCCCCTGCCTTCTCAACATCGACCGTCAAGGGTGACTCCATGGCTTCCATCGAAGCGGTACTAGCAGGGCTCGACCCGCCCCTCAAACATGAAACCCACATGGAAGAAGGGCTGCTCAACCTGACCCTGATCGACCCCAATGTCCCCGCGCAAGTGATGCGCAGCCTGTCGCCCCATGAATACAAGGACAGCACCACGTTTCGCCTGCTGGTGCTGTATGCGGTCAACGAAATTCGTGGCAAGGGTTCCCATGCGCCACTGGAAGTGATGCCTGCCGTCGAGTGGGACTCGCACACCTGATTGCAGAGGGCTCGCCAGGCAAGCGACAACTCGTCGCTGTGCCACACATTTTCTGAATCTTTCCTGCGTATCACAACTCAATGATGAGTCAACGCAGGAGATCACCATGCCGAACCCAACACTGTTCATCATTGACTACCGGCTCCATGGAGCGGAAAAGTCGTTCATCATCCGTCTACCGACCCTGAACAATGCCGATGCCTGGCATTGGGCAAGTTGTGATGCAGGGGTCGGTGTCATCCCCAAGTTCGGCCGCGAACGGGTGCAGAAAGTCAGCAAGCCCAAGGCCGAGCAGTATGGTATTACCGATGTGCGCTGGAGGCCGTCCGGCCAGCAGGCACGTGAAGAACTGGGAATCGAAACGGCTCATTGAGCCGTCCGATCTGTGCTTCGCTTCATCGCCTTGGTATCATCCGCTGTTGCAGGACCATGCCGGGGGTTGCCCACGCAACCCCCCGCAGCCAATCCGCAATCCCCCTCGCCGCACCCTCGCTCACTCATCGAACATCGGAATGATTCCTGATTCCGCTGAGCATATCCGCTTGAACTTCCCGGTTTTGGTATCCCTCTGCTGATAACCATCCCTGATCAAGAGGCTGAAGAACATGAGAGCACTTACCTACCACGGCGCTCACGACGTCAAGGTCGACACCGTTCCCGACCCCCAGCTGCAGGATGCCGATGACATCATTCTGCGCGTCACGGCCACCGCCATCTGCGGCTCGGACCTGCACCTGTATCGCGGCAAGATACCCACGGTCGAACACGGCGACATCTTCGGCCACGAGTTCATGGGTGTGGTCGAGGAAGTCGGTACCGGCGTCACTGCAGTCAGCCCCGGCGACCGGGTGGTCATCCCCTTCGTGATTGCCTGTGGCAGCTGTTTCTTCTGCAACCTGGACCAGTTCGCCGCGTGCGAGACGACCAATACCGGCCGCGGGGCAATTCTGAACAAGAAGTCGATTCCGCCAGGCGCGGCGTTGTTCGGCTTCAGCCACCTTTACGGCGGCGTGCCCGGCGGGCAAGCCGAGTACGTCCGTGTGCCCAAGGCCAATACCGGGCCGTTCAAGGTGCCGGGCACTCTGGCCGACGAGAAGGTGCTGTTTCTTTCCGACATCCTGCCTACCGCTTTCCAGGCAGTGAAGAACACCGAGATCGGCCAGGGTTCAAGCATTGCCATCTACGGCGCCGGTCCCGTCGGGCTGCTGTGCGCCGCCGTGGCGCGGATGCTCGGCGCCGAGCGTATCTTCATGGTCGATCACCATCCCTACCGCCTGGCGTATGCGCAACAGGCCTACGGCGTGATTCCGATCAACTTCGATGAAGACGATGACCCTGCCGACACCATCATTCGCCAGACCCCCGGCTCACGAGGTGTCGACGGCGTAGTGGATGCGGTGGGTTTCGAAGCCAAGGGCAGCACCACCGAAACCGTGCTGGCGGCATTGAAGCTGGAAGGCAGCAGCGGCAAGGCACTGCGTCAGTGCATTGCCGCTGTGCGCCGTGGTGGCGTAGTCAGCGTGCCGGGTGTGTACGCCGGGTTCATCCACGGCTTCCTGTTCGGCGATGCGTTCGACAAGGGCCTGACCTTCCGCATGGGCCAGACCCACGTGCAGCGCTATCTGCCGGAGCTGCTCGAGCACATCGAAGCGGGCCGCCTGACGCCTGAAACCATCATTACCCACCGCATGTCGCTGGAGCAGGCCGCCGAAGGCTACAAGATCTTCGACAAGAAACAGGAGGACTGCCGCAAGGTCATTCTCACGCCTGGCGAGCCGACCATCGAAGCCCCGGTTGTCGAGTCCACCGCAGGCGTCATTCCGGCGCTTTGAGGTACCGCACAACAAGGCTGGGCAGTGCCCGGCCTTGGCCACTGCAAAGCAACGGACCGGGATCACCGATCGACATTGGATGAAACGAGCGCCGAGGGCCGCTGTCTAGAGCAGTAACACCCATTGATGTGAGTCATCCCATGTTGAAGTTTCTTGGCAGTACCGTCGGTATCATCTTCCTGATCGGCCTGGTCGTGGTCATCGGCCTGTTCAAGCTGGTCTTCTGAACCCTGTCGGGGCACTCATCGAGTGCCCCTGCCCTGCCTGGGCCGCTGTGCGCTCCCCGCTATCTCCAGAATATCAGCCGCCTTTCCCGCCACTGCCTATCAAACGGCGCCCGCCATCGCCACCCCTTGCCGACCTTCCAGCTTGACCTGATACATTGCCTGATCGGCCGCCTTGAGCAAGGTGTCCAGATCTTCACCGTGTACGGGGCACAGCGAGATCCCGACGCTGCCCGACAGTGACAGCGCACCGACGCTGGTGCCGATTGGCAACTCGATCGCATCCAGCAGCTGCTGCGCCTTGAGGATCACGCTGTCCGGATTGGTCAGATCGGAGACCAGCGCGACGAATTCATCACCACCGTAACGCGCGACCGTGTCGTAATGGCGCACCGTCTCGCGCATGCGTTTGGCGAGTGCCTGCAGCACCTGGTCGCCCACCGCGTGGCCGTGCTCATCGTTGATCTGCTTGAAATGGTCGAGGTCGATCAGCATGACCGCGAATGGGACGCCTTGCTCGGTCCAATGCTGAAGTGCCTGGGTGAAGCGGTCTGCCAGCAGGTAACGGTTGGGTAACTGGGTCAGGACGTCGTGGGTGGCCAGGAATGCCGAGCGCTCATGCTCCAGTTCGGCGGCCTCGATGGCCGAGAAATGCCTGACCAGCACCATCGGCACCACCACCAGGCTCGCCATCAAGATTGCCAGAATCAACAGATTTCCCGGACCCAGCACGTCCATCAGGCGTAGTTGCCGTTGAAAGCTGAGGGAAACAGGTTGCGTAGGACTGTCCACGTACACACTGTCGGTCAGCCGCGGCAAGGCAAGTTCGTCCCACCAACGCCCCGCCACCGGCTCCATGGCGACCACCTGGCTGGGGCTGTCTGTGCTGTGCAACTGAGCACTCACTGCCACACGCGAGTCGCTGTTGTGGCGCACGATGGCACCGAGCAGTGCATCGGTCTTGATCAGCAGCATGGCCACCATGGTGCTGCCGAAGAAATTCGGCAAGGTGTGCTGGGTATCCTCATCGGGGCGCGACACCGACTTCATGAGAATGTAGGCGTTGCCGCCTTCGTGCAGGGCGAACACCGGCGACACCACTGGCAGCGGGTTCTGACGAATACGCGCCAGGGCGTTGGCCAGGTACGGCACGGTTTCCAGGCGCACGCCATAGATGACGCTGGCCTGCGGCAGCTGCGGCGACATGAACAGGATGGGCCAGGTCGCTTCCGCCATGGCTCGCGACCCGCCGACCCCAGGCTCGGCTGGCGCTACGCCCTTCATGTGCGCGTCTTTGACCTCGAAATTCTTCAACTCGAAATCGGGCAGCCAGGTGCGCCGCAGCAATGCCGTGAAATCGAATTGCTCGTCCACCGGGACGCTGCGCGCCACTTCCAGCATGTAGATGTGCGGGTACGCCGCCAGCACGGCCGCACCGTAGCGGGCTGCTGCATCGGTATCGCTCTGTTTTACCGCCTGCAGGAAAGCCGCAAAACCTGCCAGTACGGCATCGTTGGTGTCGAGCTGATTGCGTACGGTGCCGGCGATGCTCTGCACATACTCGGAAAAGCGCGTCTCCTGCCGCTGGATTTCGGATCGCAACAGCGAGAACGCCGAAAATACGATCAAGCCGAGCGCCAGGCCGATAAAACCTGCGAGCGATGGGCGGCGTCTGATCAACATCGTGGCAATATCCAACGCACGGGCGTGCACGGGCAGCAAGTTTCGGGGTCGTCGAAGGTCGTCATGTGTGGCTGCGTAAGGGCAGCAAAGAATGAGTTCGACGGTACACATGGCCGCCAGTCAAAGGGTTGACCAGCGCCTGCAGAGCAAGCTAGCAAATTGCCATCTCAGCGTCTACAGCGTCTCGTCGCTATCGTGGAAGGACGCACGCCTCGATCACGCGTATGCGGGTCGCGTCGAAGCAGCGCCAATGCGTCCAGCGCATTGAAAGTCTAGCAAGAAGCCTGTTTTTGCCGCTTCCGCAGGCACCTCGAGGACCAACGCGAAACTGCCGTAGTTTGCCAAAACGGCGAATCGCAGAATCTGCGCACAGTAGCGACAGTGGCACCTGTTGACGACAGGGCTGATGAGTACTTGGATAATCCCTACATGAACACAGTTGTGATGACGCCCTCCAGCCTTCTCGATAAGCACATCACACAACCGCTTTGTGAGCTCAAGGTTGTTCAGAGCAGGGTTAAGACTTTACTTCATCCAGCACGACTGGCGTCTCGCCACTGAAGTCGATCCATGGATTGGTGCCCAGCAGATGGGCGTGGGGTACTTGCGCCTCATAACGCATGGTGAACTCTGCCGGACCATGACCGTAGGCCACTATCAAACCCTGCCTGGAATCCATAATGCCTGCGTGCATTCCCAGTCCGTGATAACTCACACGAACGGCCTTGTCGCCGAGGTCAAGCCTTTCGATCTGGAAACGCGCGATTGATCCATCCTTCAGCGTGAACCCCCAGCGGAAAGGGCCACCCGCGACGACCGTCATTACCTCGTCGACATCAGTACCATCATCGGCCGAGTTGACATGCATTCGGCCGTACTTTTCAAGCGCTGCCTTGTGAGCACGGGCATCCATGGCCTTCATATCGTAGACCTTTGGGTAGGGCCCCATGCCGGTTTCCTCGGTCAGGACACCACCACCAGTCACTGAGGGCAAACGACCTGCAAGTTTTACCTGTTCAAGAAGCTGGGGGGTGGTCAATTCGAAAGCTTTGATCAGGTCCTGCTTCTCAAGCTCGGTGAGCGCGCGATCATATGACGCCGCCAGGATCGGGGCCGCTGATTTCGGCACTTCGACGGTCACAACGTGTACACCAATCTCTTCAAGTAACTCATTGACGTTTTTCAGCCCAATGACATCTTTTCGGTTGTCGCTGAACTTCAGTGAAACAACCTTGGTGGCCATTGCATTGTCAGACACCTTCATGGGCTCTGCCCCCGCTGCTGAGCACAACGTATCGTTCGCCTTCATCTCACTATCCTCTGTTGGAAGCAACAGCTCCGGTTTGAGATGAAAGTATCTGGCGGCGCTAGATTCATTGGAAATCGATGCTACGCACAACGCACATGCAGCCAATGAATAACGTGCCCGGATCCCAACGCAACCGTTGTCGGTCGGTAGCCCAGGCAGCGCCGGCAACTGGTCACCTTTCGATTCTCACTTTGCCTATGGCTGGCTGCACATGAACAACACTTCTCGAAGCCAACGATGGGCAGGGTCGTGCTCCTTTCGAGAGTGCCACGCTTGCTGATAGTCCATCTGGGGAATTGTGAAGGGCGGTGGGAACCTCGCAAGCTGCCTGTGTCGATCAACCGAATCAGCGGCTCGACTCGCCACGGTCAGGACCAGGTCCGTACCGGGAAGAACATCGACTGCAGCGCCCCAATGCGGCAGGGCCAAGGCAATACGCCGTTCCAGTCCTCGCACGCCTAGAGCGCGTTCAATTTCATCATAGGCATCGGGACGCATCGCCACCATGACATGTGACCGAGCCAACCACGCGTTCAACGATAGGCAGCCTTCCTGTGGCAATGAATGCCTGTCCGCGACGCAGATGAAGTCCTCGACGAACAATGTCTGGACCGATATATCCGGCGCAACGTCAGTGAAGATACCAAGCGCCAGGTCCAGCTCTCCATCCTGCAACTGAGCCATCATGCCTTCCCGGCTTGACTGGCTTATTGCTAGATCAATACCTGGCGCAGTTTGCCGAAGGTGTTTGACCAGCGGTGGAAGGATGATTCTGGAGGCGTAATCTGACAGCGATAGCCGGAAACGTCGCTGCGCTGTCGCAGGATCGAAATCAGGAGAGGCAAGCAGTCCATTCAAACTGCCAAGTCCATCTTGCAAAGGGGTAACCAAGGACTGCGCTCGCGCCGTCAGAATCATCTTGCCGCCCTGTCTCACCAGAAGAGGGTCATCGAAATACTCCCGAAGTTGCGCCAATGCATGGCTCACCGCTGGCTGACTTCTGTGCAAACGAACAGCAGCTCTGGTTACGTGCTTTTCGATGAGAAGCGCGTGCAAAGCAAGCAACAGGTTCAAGTCAATCTTTCTTAGTGCATCCATCAGAAGAATAATCCATGTGCATGCAAGTAATTTCCATCAGGTTAGCAGATGGATCAACCTTGGCTCTGCCCTTAATCGAGCCGTGCTTATGGAGAGCCTCATGCTGAATAGAACACTGCTGGTCGGATCACTTCCGCTTGCCATATCGGTGATGGCCGGGGTGCTGATTCCAGTTCAAGCAGCGAGCGGCGGCATGCTTGCGAGGCTGCTTGGCAACCCACTGTGGGGAGCGGCTGTGGCGCTTCTGATTGGATTCATCGTGCTCGCATCGACTGCGGTGACCATTCGCCTTCCCGCACCCGACTTCGTAGCAGCTTTTCAAGGCCCGTGGTGGATTTGGATAGGAGGGATCACTGGGGCGGTGTACGTGGCAACCTCGTTGTTCCTACTGCCGAAGGTCGGTGCTGCAAGCTTCATCCTGTGCGTGATTGCAGGCCAAATGGTCGCTGCGCTGCTGCTCGATCACTTTGGTCTGTTGGGTCTTGCGGTCAAGCCGGTAGGCTTTGGTCGGATTTCAGGCATTGCCATAATGCTGATCGGCCTTGCAATTGCTCAGTACAGCAGCGCGCAGACCAAACCGATGACGCCGAGGGATGCTCAAAACACCGAGCACACATCGAATTGATGACCATACAACGACAAGCCGATGGCGATCGGCAACTGGACGAAAGAACTCTAAAAGCAGCTCATGGGCGCTCGCATCACGAACGCCCATGGCAACTTTGACGCTTCTACGGCGGCGTTACTCGCCTAAGACGATCAGCGACGCTTCTTGCTCACTGGCTTGGCCAGTTCGAACATCAGTACCGAACGTCCGGTGACGGCGTACTCGGTGCCGAAGTCGAACGACTCACCGGCTTCGAAATCGGTCTGGTTGGTGTCCAGTTGCAGGATCCAGCGCTTCCCTTCCGGCACTTCCGGCAAGGTGAAGCCAACCACGTCATGGTGCGCGTTGACCACGATCAACAACGAATGGTCGACCCCGGCGCGGCGGATACCACTGGACTGGGTGCGGCCATCGAGCAGAATGCCCATGCAGCGGTTGCTGCCGTCCTGCCACTGCTCGACGCCCATCTCGCTGCCGTTGGGCTGGATCCAGCTGACATCCTTGATACCCAGGCTTTCGTCGTAGGCACCGGTGAAGAAGCGATTGCGGCGCAGCAGCGGGTAGCGATTGCGCAGCTCGATCAGGTACTTGACGAAGTCCTGCAGCTCGCTGCTCTGCTCGCTGATGTTCCAGTCAACCCAGCCGATTTCGCTGTCCTGGCAGTAGGCGTTGTTGCTGCCGCCCTGGGTACGAGCGAACTCATCGCCCGCCAGCAGCATCGGCGTGCCCTGGGCAAGAAACAGCGTCGCCAGCAGGTTGCGCATCTGCCGGTAGCGCAGCGCGACGATTTCCGGATCGTCGGTCGGACCTTCGACGCCGCAGTTCCACGAGCGGTTGTCGGAGTGGCCGTCGCGGTTGTCTTCACCGTTGGCTTCGTTGTGCTTCTCGTTGTACGACACCAGGTCGTTCAAGGTGAAGCCATCGTGCGCGGTGATGAAGTTGACCGAAGACGCCGGCTTGCGACCACGACGGTTGAACTGGTCGCCCGAGCCCAGGAAGATTTTCGCGAAATCGCCGAGCATCTCGTCGTCGCCCTTCCAGAACGCACGGGAGATGTCGCGGAACTTGTCGTTCCATTCCATCCAGCCCGGCGGGAAGTTGCCCACCTGATAGCCGCCCGGGCCGCAGTCCCACGGCTCGGCGACCAGCTTGACCTTGGCCAGCACCGGATCCTGGCGGCAGGCGTCGAGGAAACCACCGCCTTCGCTGAAGCCATGGGCTTCACGACCCAGAATGGTCGCGAGGTCGAAGCGGAAGCCGTCCACGCCCATTTCCGAACTCCAGTAACGCAGGGAGTCGGTGACCATCTGCAATACGCAGGGGTGGCTCATGTTCAGGGTGTTGCCGGTGCCGGTGTCATTGATGTAGTAACGCGCATCGTCTGGCATCAGACGGTAGTAGTTGGCGTTGTCGATACCCTTGAGCGACAGGGTCGGGCCCATCTCGTTGCCTTCGGCAGTGTGGTTGTAGACCACGTCGAGAATCACTTCCAGGCCGGCCTTGTGGAAGCGCGAAACCATGACCTTGAATTCGGCGATCGACGAGCCGGCCATGAAGCGGGCATGCGGCGCGAAGAAGCCCAGGGTGTTGTAGCCCCAGAAGTTGTGCAGGCCTTTTTCCAGCAGATGATTGTCATCAAGGAAATAGTGAACCGGCATCAGCTCTACCGACGTGACGCCGAGCGAACGGATGTATTCGACCACGTCGTTCTCGTGGAAGGCGGCGAAGGTACCGCGCTCGGACTCACGCACCGAAGGGTGGCGCATGGTGAAGCCGCGCACGTGGGTTTCGTAGAAAATGGTCTTTTCCCACGGCACGTTCGGCTTGGCTGTGTTGCCCCAGGTGAAGGCCGGATCGATCACACGGCAGCGTGGCATGAACGGTGCACTGTCACGCTCGTCGAACGACAGGTCGCCGTCTTCATGGCCCACGGTGTAGCCGAACAGCGCGTCGTCCCACTTCAATTCGCCCGAGATCTGCTTGGCGTAGGGGTCGATCAACAGTTTGTTGGCGTTGAAACGGTGGCCGTTGGCAGGGTCGTATGGACCGTGCACGCGGTAACCGTACAATGTGCCCGGGCGCGCATCGGGCAGGTATCCGTGCCAGATCTCGTTGGTGAATTCAGGCAGCGCGATGCGTTCGATCTCTTCGACGCCGTCGGCATCGAACAGGCACAACTCAACCTTGGTGGCGTTGGCGGAAAAGATTGCAAAATTGACGCCCGACCCATCCCAGGTCGCGCCCAATGGGTACGGCAAGCCCTCGCTGACACGGCTGGCGGGACGTTCCTGGCTTGACGCACTGTCATTCATTGATTGATCAGACATGATCAAACACTCCGGAAATAGGTTGAGCCTGAGCTCTGAGGTAGACGACCAAAACGGTCTACTGATAGAAGCGCGCGCAGCCGAACAGTTCAGGATATTTTTCAGCGTGGAATCAAGATGTGGTTAGCAGCCGACAACGCGAGATTGAACGCACTGGTTTATTGACGCTCTTAAAACAAGCTTTGCAAGAAGAGCGCAAGCGCCCTTGAAGAGAATGAGTTAACTCAATGCGTATCCTGCTGATAGAAGACGATCCAATCCTGGCGCTACTGGCCGAGATAGCTCTGGAGGAAGATGGCCATGAGATCATCGGTCCTGCGTATGACGTCGCCGGAGCGCTGTCACTGGCGCACGAGCATGTCATCGACGTTGCATTCGTCGACATCAATCTGGATGGACACGACGAAGGCGTAGGCCTGGCGCAGACGCTCTACGAGCAATTCAAGATCCATTCGCTGTTCGTCAGTGGCCAGATCGATGTGGCCAAGGCCAACAGCGGCTACGCGTTGGGTTTGCTGTCCAAGCCCTACAGCCCCAATGACCTGTCGCGCAGCGCACACATCGTGCATTCGCTGGTCAAAGGTGAACTACCCTTGAATCGACCGCTGCCAGTGCCCTTGAAGCTTTTCACAGAATCGCGCGGCCTATATGGAAAGAAGCATGAGTGAACCCACAGATCTCCCGGGCATGGGACCAGGACTTGGTGAAACCGAGTTTCGCGAGTTGGCTGACAACGCGCCGGTATTGATCTGGCGCGCGGGTACCGACAAACAGTGCGACTGGTTCAACAAGCCTTGGCTCGACTTCACCGGCAAGACTCAGGACCAGCTCTGCGGCTATGGCTGGGGCGACGACGTGCACCCCGATGACCTGGAGATGTGCACGCGCAATTACGAACAGGCCTTCGACGCCCGCGAGTCCTTCACTACCCCGTATCGCCTGCGTCGCCACGACGGCAGCTACCGATGGTTTCTCGACCACGGCGCGCCGTTCTATCGCCAGGGGGTGTTCGCCGGCTACTTCGGCAGCTGCACCGACATCACCGCCCAGAAAGAGCTCGAGGCACACCAGGACGTTCTGGTTTCCGAACTTAACCATCGGGTCAAGAACAACCTGCAGCTGATCATCGCTTTCCTGCAGATGTCCAAGCTGCGCGCCCAGGGCGACGAAGCGCGGCAACTGCTCGAATCGGCCATCGCTCGTATCCAGGGCGTGGGCACGGTACAAGCCGAGCTGTATCGCAGTGCGTCGGGCACCGTGGATCTGGCGCATTACCTTCCTCACCTGGTACGGGCATCGATCCAGGCAGAGCGCGACGACAGCATTCACCTGACCGTCGATACCGAAACTGCCCACGCCCCGTTCAAGCTGGCTTCGGACCTGGGCTTGATCGTCAACGAGCTGGTGGCCAACGCCATCCATCACGGCAACCAGCGCACCACCCATATCCACTTTGCACTCAAGCGTCTCGGTACAGGTGACCTGCAGTTGACGGTGAGCGATCGCGGACCAGGCTTCTCCCCGGCGCAATTGTCGAATGCAGGCACGTCGGGGTCCAAGCTCAGTGGCCAGGGGTTGATCGGCGCGCTGGCCAAGCGTTGCGGTGCGGTTCTCAACCGCAGCAACGCAGAGGGCGCCGTGGTTACCTTGACCTTGCCGCACCCCTAGACAGTGCAGTTGCGCGCTACAGCGGGCTGCCCTCGTCGGTCTTGATCAAGCCACCCAGAATGTCGCTGCCATCGCTGCCTGCCAGCGTTGCGTACCATTGCCGGGTTTCTTCCGGCACTTCGCCGTGGATGATCGCCGCCCGCTGGCGCGCCTTCACTACCAGACCGGCGACCCGCTCCGCGCGTGCAGCCTCATAGGCCGCCAACGCGGCTGCCGGAGTCAGCTCGCGTTCGATGCAGCGGGCCAGCACCCAGGCATCCTCCATGGCCTGGCAACCGCCCTGCCCTATGTTGGGGGTCATTGCATGGGCCGCGTCCCCCAGCAGCGCAACCCTCGTGCCGACCAAATGGGGGACTCGCTCGGTGTCATGGATTTCCACTCGCGCGACGCTGGCCGGATCCAGCCGTTGCAGAAGACGCTGCACCGGGTCGGGCCAGCCGGCGAATTGCTGCTCGAGTTCGGCGCGATAGCCTTCACGGACGTTGGCCGTTCCTGCCGGCAACGGTACGTCGAAGAAGAAATACAACTCACCGTTCCCCATGGGCATCAACGACACCCGCTTGTGGTCGCCCACGTACTGCACCCATTCATCGGCGGGTGCCAGGTCGGGAGCCGACTGGATGCGACCATTCCAATTGACGTAGCCGCAATAGCGCCGCGGAATCGGTCGGCCGGCAATCTTGTCGCGCAGCACCGAGTGGGTGCCGTTTGCCGCTATCAGCAGGTCGGCTGTCACCGTTTCACCCGTCGACAGCATGATTTGCACATGGGTCTGGCTTTCTTCGTAGTCCAGGCACGCAACCCCTAAGGTCACGTTCTGCATCCCGACCGCTTCCAGAAGGATGCCTTGCAGGCGTGCGCGTGCAATCGGAAACGCACGCCGCCGAGCATGGCTATACAAGGGTTGCAGGTCGAAACGGGTGAGCAGGCGGCCTTGGTGGTCGCTGTAACTCATGCTCTGCATGTGGCCACCTGCACGCTCGATGGACTCACCAAGACCCAGTGCATCCAGCACCCGCACACCGTTGGGCCAGATGGAAATAGCCGCGCCGACCGGCGCCAGTTCGGCCGCACGTTCGTAGACGTGAACCCGGTGACCAGCCTGTTGCAGGGCCGCAGCGGCACTGAGGCCACCCATGCCGGCACCGGCAATGACGATATTCAAGGCTTTCATGGCTTCTCCACTGAGATCGGTTCGATCCGAGACCGTGCAAAAAGCTGTCCAAGTGATCAGGAACCGTTATCAGCCGAGATTACGCCGACAAGCCAGGTGTGCCCATTGAAAGCTGGCGTCAAACCGGTGCGTCGCTGCCGCGTGCGCACCGGTTTGCAGCGTCTGGACTCAGCGCAGGAGGTTGTTCTTGGCCAGACTGACCAGTTCCTTGGCTCGCCCGTCGAGTACCGCACGCATCATGAACAAGCCGAAGCCCTTGACGTTGGCTGCCGTGATTTCCGGCGGCATGATCAATTCCTGACGCTCGCTGACCACATCCACCAACACCGGCCCATCATGCTCGAACGCCTCGATCAGGGCGGCACGCAGATCCTGCGGTTTCTCCACACGGATGCCCTTGATACCCATGCCCTGAGCGAACGTGGCGAAGTTCGGATTCTTCAGCTCGCAGCCCACGTCCACCAGACCGCTGGCCTTCATTTCCATTTCGACGAAGCCCAGCGTGCCGTTGTTGAGCACGATGACCTTGACCGGCAGGTTGGCCTGGCTGAGGGTCAGGAAGTCACCCATCATCATGGCGAAGCCGCCGTCGCCGGACATCGACACGACCTGGCGGTCGGGGTAGGCCGCCTGTGCGCCGATGGCCTGGAGCATGGCGTTGGCCATCGAGCCATGGTTGAACGAGCCGATCAGGCGGCGCTTGCCGTTCATTTTCAGGTAGCGGGCGGCCCAGGCGGTGGGCGTGCCCACATCGCAGGTGAATACCGCATCGTCAGCGGCCAGCTCGCTGACCAATCGGCTGACGTATTGCGGGTGGATGATCGTGCTGTTCGGGCCGCTCTCGGCGAGGTCGTCGAGGCCCTTTCGCGCGCTGTCGTAGTCCGCCAACGCCTTGTTCAAGTGCATGGTGTCGGTGCGTTCTTCAAGGCGTGGCAACAGTTGCTGCACGGTGTGCTTGATGTCGCCGATCAGACCGATAGCCAGTGGGCAGCGATTGCCCAATGCCTCAGGCTGCAAATCGATCTGGGCAATGCGCGAGTGCTCAGGAAAGAACTGCCGGTACGGAAAGTTGGTGCCGAGCATCAGCAGAGTGTCGCATTCCTTCATGGCATTGAAGCCGGAAGCGAAGCCGATCAGCCCAGTCATGCCCACGTCGTAGGGATTGTCGTATTCCAGGTGCTCCTTGCCGCGCAGGGCGTGCACGATGGGCGCCTTGAGCTGCTTGGCCAGTGCCACGACTTCGCTGTGGGCACCTGCGCACCCGGCACCGCACAACAGGGTGACGCGCTTGCCGCCGTTGAGAAACCGGGCGAGCTCGTCGAGTTGCCCCGGCGCCGGAACGACCACTGGCGCCTGTGGTGCGATCCACTGGCTGACCGGCGCGTCGAGCGAGCTCAGCGCCACATCGCCCGGAATCACTACCACGGCAACGCCGCGGCGACTGATGGCAACGCGCATGGCCCGCTCCAGAATCTGCGGCAATTGCTCGGGGCGCGAGACCAGTTCTACATAATGGCTGCAGTCTTTGAACAACGACTCGGGATGGGTCGCCTGGAAGTAGTCTATGCCGATCTCGCTGCTGGGAATGTGCGCTGCAATCGCCAGCACCGGCACGCCGCTGCGATGACAGTCGAACAAGCCGTTGATCAAATGCAGGTTGCCCGGTCCGCAGCTGCCGGCACAGACCGCCAGTTCACCCGTCAGGTGCGCCTCGCCGCCAGCGGCGAAGGCCCCGGCCTCTTCGTTGCGCATGTGTATCCAATCCAGCCCGCCCAACCGACGCATTGAATCGGTCAGGCCATTCAAGGAATCACCCACTACGCCATAGATGCGTTTGACACCTGCGTGCTTGAGGGTATTGACCATGAAATCGGCTGCAGTGGACATTTGGCGCTCCTTTGAAAATATAAGTTCAAGGGCTCTGAGTACCGCCACGCCGAGGGTGTTCCGCTCGATTTATTAACAAAAATTATAGAATTGGCCCACGGGTTCTATAAGGGCGCCTGCGGCTGCGCGCAAACCGGGTATTCAAATGCAAGAAAGCCCGACCGGGGTCGGGCTTTCTTATAAGCAGTGCAGCACGCTGAGCGATATATCAGTTCAGCAATTCCGCAGGCACGGTGCCGCCGTTTTCAGCGAGCTTCTTCATCACAGCAGAGTGCAGCCAGGTGTTCATGGCTGCCGAATCATCGGTCGAACCGGTGTAGTGCAACTCTTCGGCAAGTTCCTTGCGCGCGGTCAGGCTGCTGTCCAGGCCAAGCAATTTGAGCAAATCGACGATCGACGTACGCCAGTTCAAAGTTTCGCCGTGGCTGGCCGCCATAGCTTCGAGCTTTTGAGCCACATCCACCTGGGTGATCGGCGCAGCGGAGGGCTGGTTCGTGACGGTAGTGGTGGGCGATGCACCTGGCGCAGGAGCAACGGGAGTTTGTGTAGAAGCGTCTGCGTCCGGAACAGCGTGCTTGCCGATACCCAGTTTCTCGAGGATGCTGCTGAAAAAGCTCATTTCGTATCTCCAGATTTCTTGGCTGCTGCCGTGGATTCGACAGCCTACTTAAGACCTGACACCCCTGGTCGCCGAAAAGTTTAATCGAGCCTGCGACATTCCGTGTCCTCGACCGGATACGAAGCTGGCCACATATTGTAATAAACGTTATTTAGTTGTGGCATCGGTGCGCACACTGCGCCAGAATCACGCCTCGATACCTTTACCTTTTTATCCACGATCCATGCCTGGGGATACTCATGTCCAAACTTGCTGAATACCGTCAACTCGAACGTCATCTGGCCGAACAACTTGCAGCACTTGAGGCCATGAAAGGCGACAAGGGCCTGGAACAGGAAATCGAGTTCGAGACCAAGTTGCGTTCGCTGTTGGGCGAATACAATAAAAGCCTCAGGGACATCGTTTCCATCCTCGACCCGCAGCAAGGCGGCAAACCAGTCAAGGCCAGCGCAGCGCCTGAAAAAGCCACACGCAAGCCGCGCTCGCTGAAAACCTACAAGAACCCCCACTCGGGTGAAGTCGTCGAAACCAAAGGCGGCAACCACAAGACCTTGAAGGAATGGAAAGCCGAATACGGCTCCGACACTGTCGAAAGCTGGTTGAGCTAAGCCACACCCACCGGCAAGCAGCGACATACGGCCCGCTTGCCGGATCGCATCACCCCTCCCCTCACACCGTCCTTGTCGATGATCCCGAGATGTATCCCACCACACCTGATGGACGCTATTTCGTCGTACGCGGCCGGCTCTGGCGATGCAGCAACCCTGCCCTGCCCGAAGCGGTGCGCGAACATTGGGTCAAGGTGCTCATGGATGCACGGCGAGCGGTCAAGGCCGCCAAGCACTCGGAAGATCCCGAGGCTCTCGTAAAAGCCCGCGCACAGGTCGATGTCGCCAAGCAGGCCTTGGGCGAACGCGGGGAAGTCTGGTGGGACGACGGTAGCGCCGACGTCAACCGACGCATGGCGCGCAATACACAATACGCGGATTGGTACGCCGGGCTGGATGAGGCTTCACTACAGAAGTAACCCTCAGGCGGCCTTTACACCCAATGACAACAGGCGCTCTATCCGGGTGGTAGCTTCGCGCATACGTGTCAGCAGCAGCGGCAAATCAAGCTCGCTCTTGCGGTACTGCGGGATCGTTGCCGAGATCGACCCTCGTATTCGACCGTCTACGAAAAACGGCACAGCCAAACCGAAAGCCCCCAACACACGCTCACCTTCACCCGTGGCCCAGCCTCTGGCTCTTATGGCTTCCAGGTCTGCCCTGAGCAACTCGCGGGACGTTATGGTCGCGTCGGTGATCCTCACAAGGTCAAGAGATTCTGCTACCTGGCTGTCGCAGTTGGCCAATACCGCCTTACCCGCCGCACCCGCGTACAGTGGCACTTCCACGTTCACCTGCAGCTTGTATTGAATGGGTCGCCAGCCTTGGATGACGTCGAGAAATTCAGCCTTGCCAGTAGCCTCGTCATAGGAAAGCAGCGCTATGGTCTCGCCGGTTTCCTGAACGAGTGAAGAAACGATCCGGTGGGTCATGTCGGCAAGGTCACGGTCTGCAGCGGTGATTCGCGCCGCCCATTGATAGAGCTTCGGGCCTGGGTACAGCGTGCCTGCAACCCACCTGACGACACCCGCCTGACTACCTGACTCGATCAATCGCTTGGCTGTGGCCGCGTTACACAGCAGTTGGTCGTGCAGATCCACGGAGTTTTTCACGCCTTGGGGGAAGGCGCACGCCAGCAACAGGAGTCGCTCCAGACGACCGACCGTAGATTTGCTATCCGGTTCGATGACATCAGGCAGGCGTTGAATCCGTTCGACGCTTCCTGATTCCATGTCTGCCTGTATTCGAGCGATGACGTGCTGCGCATCTGCCTCCCAGGCTCGGGGTTGCGCCGATTCCGTGCTGCTCGCGCAGTGAACGGAAACCGCTACCACAAGCCCATTCGCCATGCGCCTGACCGAGATCGACGACGCGCGCGGAAACTCGGATTCCGACAACAGCCCAAGCTGTTCATGCTGAGACAGCGCGTAGGCAGCGACATCGGATTCCCTATCCTGGGAAGAAAGGTCGTCGGCAATGAATCGTTGGAATGCGCGTCCAATGTCGCCGAAAGCGAGCGGATAAAGCGCGCCCAGCGCGGGTCTGAATATGAGCGCCGCCTTGGCTTCGCTGCAGGCGGCGACGAAGTACCCGCCTTCGCGTGGGCAGCAGACTGACACCAATGCCGTGCACCTCGATGCTGCTGCCAGATCACCCAACGATCGTGAGCCGCGCCCCAGCAGCGTGCTCGAATCACTGAGCGTCCTGGCCAAGACATCGACTCTCGGCCCTACTGCGTACTTGCCCGTTCCTGCCTCGGTCGCCAAACCTACTTCGACCAGAGACGCCAGGATCCGATTGACCGTGCTGCGACTCTCGTCGAGTTCTGCCGCCAGTTCACGCACCCCCCAAGGCTCGGCGCCCGAGCGCCTGACAAGCGCGTCCACGACCTGAATCAATCGGGTGTGGCTGGAGGCAGTTGCCGCAGTCGAGGAAGTGACGGAAGAGCAGCTTGATGAGGACATCATGAGTCGAATCGAGGGTTTGGGCCCCCATTCTGGGGTGTAAAGCTGCCGCAGGGCAATTACACGTGACTGTTGACAAGCTCCTCGAGCTTCTAGAAGCTAGCCAAAACAAGATCAGGACACTGTCCCATTTTTTGAATAGATAGTGTTCTATAACCCGAGGTGCCCATGAATAACAACAATGCTGTGGCCGAGCCTGTCCGGTCTGCCGTCGATCAGACGGAGCAAACGCGCAAAGCCAAGAAAGCCACTAGAGCGGCGGTGTTCGGCACCTTCGTCGAGTACTACGACTTCAGCGTCTACGGTTATGTGGCTGCGACCCTGGCGCTGGTTTTCTTCCCCTCGGACAACGCGACTACAGGCCTGCTGAACACTTTCCTGGTGTTCGGCTCTGCATTCCTGGTCAGGCCCTTGGGTGCCATCGCCTTTGGCTGGCTGGGCGACAAAGTAGGAAGACGCTTCAGCCTGATCGCCAGTATCACGCTCATGGGTATTGCCGCCACGCTGATCGGCCTGCTGCCTGGCTACGCGCAGATCGGCGTGTGGGCGCCGATACTGCTGGTCGTGCTGCGCATGCTCCAAGGGTTCTCGGCAGGCGGCGAAATCGGCGGCGCCGCAAGCTACATCCGCGAGTGGGCGCCGCCCAAACGCCGCGCCTTGTACATTTCCTTTCTGCCCTCCATCGCGCAATTCGGCAAAGGCCTGGCCGCAGCCATAGCAGGCCTCGCAGCGGCGACCCTCACGGATCCCGAAATGCTTGCCTGGGGCTGGCGCATTCCTTTCCTCCTGGCGCTTCCGCTTGGAATCATTGGCCTTTACATGCGGCTGAGCATCGAGGACAGCCCCGAGTTCGCATCGAAGAAAAACCATACCGAAGTCAAGCAAGGCCAGCCCTTCGCGGAGTTGCTGCGTGACTACCGCAAGCCTTTGCTCAAAGTGATCATGATCGCGATGGTGCAGAACATCGGCACCTACATCGGCACCGTATTCATCGCAGCCTATTTCAGTTCGATCCTGGGCTATTCGAAAGGTCAGGCATCCACCATCGTGCTGGTCGCGGTGATTCTTGCCGCGTTCCTGATACCTCTGGCTGGACAACTGGGCTCCTATCGCGGCGGCAAGTCCATCCTGCGCTACGCCTACGTCGCCTATGCCGTGCTCTCGATACCCTCTTTCATGTTGATGCAGCAAGGCTCGGTGAATCTGGCCATGGCCGGTTTGGCGCTGGGCATGATTCCCTACGCGCTTTGCCAGGCCGGTACCTACTCGGTCATGCCCGAATTCTTCCCGATGCACATCCGCCACACCGGGGTGGCGTTCGGGCACAGCGTAGGTGCGGTCATCGGCGGAGGCTCAGGCCCGTTTCTGGCTACCTGGCTGATCGGCGCCACCGGCAATCAGTCCACGCCTGCATTCATCCTGTGCGCATCAGGCCTTCTGGGACTGATCGTTATCTCGACCGTTCGCAGAAATCCGCCCGCGGCTACCGATGATGCCAACACCCACCAATTCTCCTGAGGTGACGATGATGCCTTTGATCTATGTAACAAGCCCGATTCATCCAGATGTATTGCAGGCACTTTCTTCTACAGGTGAGGTGCGACTCGGCTACGGCCCGAACGCAGTCGCGTACACCGACATTCAGCAACAGGTCGATGCCGTGTTCCTGCGTGGTGGCCATATATCCGCGCAAATGATTGCGGCATCACCGAAGCTGCGGATCGTGGCCAGACACGGAGCGGGTTACGACAATGTCGATCACAAGGCGGCTGCCGAACGGGGTGTGTGGGTCACCAACACGCCAGGGGCCAATCGCAGAAGTGTCGTGGAGCATGTGTTTGCCCTGCTGCTGGGGGTCAGCCGCAAGCTGCAACTGGCCACCGATCAGACTCGTGACAGCGTCTGGGCAGCGGACCGTCTGTCCCTGACCGGAATAGAGCTAGAGGGGCGTACCCTGGGCCTGATCGGCTTCGGTGATATCGGCCAGCATGTCGCGCCGGTTGCCGAAGCGTTCGGCATGAATGTATTGGCGACCGATCCTGCCTATGACGCAAGCTTCGACGCCCGGCTGGTCGATCTCGACACCCTGCTGGCCAAGGCCGATGTAGTGAGCCTTCACGTGCCTCTACAGTCGAGTACCCGGAATCTGATCGGTCGACCCGAGATAGCAAAAATGAAGGCTGGCGCGATCCTCATCAATACCAGTCGCGGCGGGGTCATCGATGAGGCGGCTGTCGCCGACGCCTTGCGCAGCGGCCAGCTGGGCGGCGCAGGGATCGACGTTCTGGCTGCGGAAAACGCCGACATGATCAATCCGTTCAGTTGCAACACGTTCCCCGTGTCCGACCTGCCCAATCTGCTCGTGACACCTCATGTCGCAGGGCAAACCAACGAGTCGTTGCTGCGTGTCGGCATGAGCGCTGTGGACGCCATTCGCGCCGTGTTGCGTGGCGAGCCGCCCTTGCATCCGGTCAACGAGCCCGTCTCCCGAGCGTTCGACTGACGACGCCCGCTAAACGCAACCCTGCCGAGGTCAACATGTTCATCAATGCATCCGCTGCAAACATCACCGTGAGCGAAGACTGGCCCAGGGCTTGTCTTGCGCAGCTCGAGGAAATATCACAATACCCCGTCGCGCTGATCGGCGACGTGCTGCAACGCATGGGGATGATGGCATCTGCCATCCACCACGTCGCTGGCAAGGCATCGTTTCATGGCACGGTTCTGCCGATTCAGACCTGGGAAGGCGACAACCTGGCCATCCACCGCGCGTTGGACGATGCCAAGCCAGGCGATGTACTGGTGATCAACGGCAACGGCGAAATCAATCGCGCGGTGTTCGGTGACTTGCTCGGAGAAATATGCCTGGCGCGTAAAGTCGCCGCCGTGGTCATCGATGGCGCGGTTCGAGACGTGGAAGAACTGAGCGTGATGGGGCTGCCTGTCTACGCACGGGGCGTGAATCCTGCCGGACCTTCCAAGCACGGTCCAGGCCAGGTCGGCACGCCGGTGGCGTGTGGCAACGTGGTGTGCAATCCGGGTGATGCCATCGTGGGAGACAGGGACGGCGTCATCGTCATTGGCCGCCACCTGATTGCGGCGCTCGCCGATAGACTTGAGGCCCAGGCCGGGATCGAAGCGAAGCTCAGGGAAAATATCAGGGCGAGCATCGTCGAAGCATAGCCAACGAAGCCGGCAATACCGCGCCGAGAGAACCCCCGGCGCGGCAACGAGCGATCAAACGCTGACGGTCGGCACCTGATCCATCAGTTTTTCCAGGCTGATCGGCAGGTCACGCACACGCTTGCCGGTGGCATGGTAGACCGCGTTGGCCACAGCAGCCGCCAAACCGGTCACACCGATTTCACCCACACCACGCGCACCGTACTCGTTGAGGTTGTAGTCGGGGTAATCCAGCAGGATCACATCGATGTCCGGCTGATCGGCGTGCACCGGCACCACATACTCCGCGTAGTTGTTGTTCACCGGCATGCCATTGCGCTCGTCGTAGTCGGTCGACTCGAACAGCGCCATGCCGATGGCCATGACGATGGCACCTTCGACCTGATTGCGTGCGGTCTTGGCATTGATGATCTTGCCCACATCAATGGCGCTGACCACGCGCGACACGCGCAGGCGGGAGATACCCGGATCCCAGCGCACCTCGACGAAATGCGCGCCGAACGAGCTGAATGCATGCTTCTTGGTATCGGCCATACCGGTATGGGCCTCGCCTTCGGCGCTGGCGATCTTCAGCTTCTTGAGTACTTCGGCGAACTCCAGGCTGGTCGAACCGTCCTGCAGGCGCCCGTTGCTGACCGTGATCGCTTCTGGCTTGGCATTGGCCAGCCCGCCCTCTTCCGAGGCTGCGAAGCTCTTGAGCTGGGTGAGCGCGGCGCGGGTCGCTTCGGCCACGGCTGGCAAGGCACTGGCAGTCATCCACGAGCCGCCGGAAACAGGCGCGGGCGGGTAGGACGAGTTGCCCAGCTCTACCGTGATCCGCTCCAGCGGCAGACCAGTGATGTCACTGACGCACTGGGCAAGCACCGTGTAGGTGCCGGTCCCAATGTCCTGAGCACCGCAGTACACCACGGCGCGACCGTCGGAGGTCAACGAGACCCGCGCTTCGCACGGCGTGCGGAAGGCATCCCAGTTGCACTGCGCCATGCCGTAGCCGACGATCTCGTGGCCATCACGCATGCTGCCGATACCCGGCGTGCGCTTGGCCCAGCCGAAACGCTCGGCGCCCTGGGCCAGTGCTTCGCGCAGATGGTTGCCGGACCACGGCAGTTTCTCCTGCTCGTTCTGCTCGGCCCAGTTCAACTGGCGAAAGGCGAGCGGGTCCATCTTGCAGCGTTCGGCCAGTTCGTCGATGGCCGACTCCAGCGCAAACAGGCCAGGGGCTGCGCCTGGGGCACGCATCGAGGTCGGTGCGCCGCGGTTGACCTGCACCGTGCCATGGGTCACTTCGACGTTCGCACACGAGTACAGGCTGGCACTCATGCCCCCGCAGTTCTCGACATACTGGTCGCCGATCCCGGTGGTGTTGAGCGATTCATGACGCAGGGAAACCAGCTTGCCCTTGCCATCGGCCGCCAGGCGCATGCGCTGGCGGGTCTCCGGGCGATGCCCTACCGTGGTGAACATCTGCGCTCGCGGCAGCACCAGTTGCACCGGTCGGCCGACGATCTTGGCAGCCGCACAGGCAGCTACCGAGTGCGGCCAGATCCACAGCTTGCCGCCGAAGCCCGAACCAATGAACGGCGCACGCACTTCCACGCGCTCGGTGGGCAGGCCGAAGATCTGCGCCAGGGTGTTGCGGTGAACCACGACCGACTGCGTGGATTCATACACCACCAGTCGACCGTTGTCCCACAGCGCAACGGTGGCGTGCATTTCCATGGGGTTGTGGGTTTCCACAGGCGTCGTATAAGTGGCGTCTACCGTCTGCGCACCGCCATCGAAGGCGCTGGCTGGATCGCCACGCTTGTGGCCCTGCCCACCGTCGGCAGCTGCGCGCCGCTTCAGTCCCTGCTCCAGATTGGCGGCAGCCGCGCTTTCGCTGTAGCTGACCTTGACCTTGTAGGCCGCTTCGCGCGCATGCTCGAACGTGTCGGCAACCACCAGCGCCACGAACTGCCCGGCATAACGCACGACATTGTCCTCGAACGGCAGCCTTTTCTCATCGGTACGCGAGCCTGTCAGCACCCCTGCCAGGGAGAAAGGCACGGGCGAGGTGTGGAACGCCTGGGGAAAGTTGCCGTGGTGCAGAATTTCCAGCACGCCGGGCGAGCGGCGCGCCGCCTCGATGTCCAAAGATGTGATCGAGCCACTGGCCACCGTGCTGTAGACGCCGTAGGCGAAGACCATGCCCTTGGGCTGATGGTCGGCCGCATACTGCGCGCTGCCGGTGACCTTCAGGCGACCGTCGATGCGGCGTGGGGATGCCCCCATGATTGACTCGCTCATGCCATGGCTCCTGTGCTCAGGGTGGAAAGGTTGCGCACGATGGCCTGCTGCCCAAGGGGAATCTTGTAGGCGTTGTGTGCATACGGCTTGGACCCTTGCAGCGCGATGGCTGCGGCCTTGGCGAAGTTTTCCGGGGTAGCGGCCGCACCGCGCAGTGCGCGCTCGGCTTCCAGCGCACGCCACGGCTTGGTGCCGACGCCGCCCAAGGCAATGCGGGCCTCGCGAATGACCTGCCCGTCCATGACCAGAATCACCGCGCTGGAAGCCAGCGCAAACTGGTAGGACGCGCGATCACGCAGCTTCAGGTACGCGGACTTGCCGTTGGCCAATGGCGCATTCAGGGTTACATGGGTGATCAATTCGTCAGGCTGCAGCGCATGCTCTTTCCACGGCGTGGCGCCCGGTAGCAAGTGGAAGTCCTGGAAGTCGATCTCGCGTTTGCCGTTGGGGCCTTGCACCTGCACGGTCGCACCAATCGCCGCCATGGCCACGCACATGTCCGAAGGATGGGTGGCAATGCACTGGTCGCTGGTGCCCAGTACCGCGTGCACGCTGCGGTTGTGCCCGCCGATGGCAGCACAGCCCGAGCCGGGCACGCGCTTGTTGCAGGCGGAAACGCCGTCGCGGAAATAATTGCAGCGCACCCGCTGCATGACATTGCCGCCGGTGGTCGCCTTGTTGCGCAGTTGCGTGGTCGCCCCGGACAGCAGCGCCTGGGACAGCACCGCGTAATCACTTTTGATGCGCGGATGATTGGCCAGCCGAGTGTTGCTGACCATGGCGCCGATACGGGTCCGGCCATCGCTCAAGGTTTCGACCTGATCCAGCGCCAAGGTATGCACGTCGATGACCCGATCGGGCTGCATGATATCGATCTTGACCAGATCCAGCAGGGTCGTACCGCCGGCAAGAAACGCCGTGGCTTCATTGCGGGCATGGGTCGCAACGGCCTGTTCGGGGCTGGTTGCGCGGGTGTATTCCAAGGCTCTCATCAGCTGGCTCCCTGTACTTTGCCACGGGCATCCTGCACGGCGGCAAGGATGTTCTTGTACGCGCCACATCGGCAGATGTTGCCGCTCATGGCCTCGCGCACGCTGGCGTCGTCGGCGCCGATGTCCGGGTCCTTGATGATGGCCGCAGCGGTCATCATCTGGCCCGAGGTGCAATAGCCGCACTGGAACGCGTCGTGGGCCCAGAACGCTTCCTGGATCGGGTGCAACTGACCGTTGCGCTCCAGGCCTTCGATGGTGGTGATGTCATCGCCCTGGTGCATGGCCGCCAGGGACAGACAGCTGTTCACCGGCTGACCATTGATGTGCAGCGTGCAGGCCCCGCACTGGCCGTGGTCGCAGCCCTTCTTGGTGCCGGTCAGCATCAGGCGGTCGCGCAACACGTCCAGCAGCACGGCGTTGCCGGGCACGTTGAGCGTGTGCGGCTGGCCATTGACCTTGAGCGTGATCCGCTGCTCGCCCTTGGCCAACGGCTTGTCACTGTCGTCGATAGGCGCCAACTGGGCGGCCTGGGCCCACACCGGGGCGGTGGCAGCGGCCATGCCGGAGATGCCCATGGTGCGCAGGAAATTGCGCCGCGAGGGCGTGGTCAGTTCCTTGAACAACTCACCGGAACCCTCTGGATCGGGAGAAATTTTTTCGGTCGGATCGGTCATGTTGCGGTCCTCATCTATTTTTTTATGTCTTGAATCACGGTCTTGCTGCGTCTAGTGCAGACACCTGGATCACGCCATTGGTTGAGGTCGTACGTCAGGTGATAAGACACTATGGTTTCAAAGCGTGTCGCGGATCACGCCATTGACGACCCGCACGATGCCCGACATGGCAACGAGGGCAGTTTTTGCCGGTGTCTTGCAGAGCGGGTTCAAACCTGTGGGGGCGCTCATGCGCTGCGGGAAACGTCACTCCGTTCGCCGATCCGGCGACTCAGTATGCGGTCGGCCACGGAGCGCCACTTGCCCAATCGAGTGGCGTTCTTGCCTATTCCAGTGGAAGCGACGAGGTATGCGCGAGCGCAGCCAGGCTAGCCGTTTCCGCGCAAGGCCGCGATGTCGCGCTTGGGTGGCGCGCCGAACAGACGACTGTACTCGCGACTGAACTGCGACGGACTTTCATACCCAACCTTGAAGGCTGCGCTGGAAACGTCCTGATGTTCATTGAGCATCAACCGCTTCGCTTCATTGAGCCGCAGCCACTTTTGATACTGCAGCGGGCTCATCCTGGTAAGTTGGCGGAAATGATGATGAAAGGTCGGGGTACTCATCTGCACCCTGGCTGCCAGTTCGTCGACGCGCAGCGCTGAGGTGTAATTCAACTTCAGCCAATCGATCGCTCTGCCTATGCGATAACCCTGCCCGTCCACCGAGGTGATCTGCCTCAGCCGACCCGCCTGGTCGCCTTGCAGCAGGCGATAGTGGATTTCGCGCTGGATCAGTGGCGCCAGCACAGGAATGGACTGCGGCTCATCGAACAGCGCCAGCAGCCGTTCGAACGAGGCCAGCAACGGCAGCGTTACCGAACCGATACCTACGCCCTGGACCGCGGCACGATCACGGATGGGCGGCAGATCACCCTGCGCTATCAGTTCGGCCAGCATGCGCATATCCAGCTTGAACGTCAGCCCCAGGCATGGCTGCTCGTGGCTGGCCACCAGCACTTCGGAGTTGGCAGGCAGATCCAGCGACGTGATCAGAAACTTCGAGGTGCTGTAGCGATAACCTTCGCCCCCCACCCACAGCTGCTTTTCGCCCTGAGCAACCAGAATGATGCTGGGCTCGACCATGCAGGTCATGGGCGGTGCCGGGCAGTCGCGTCGAAAAAAACCAAGACCTGCGATGTCCGTTCGGTAATCACCGGGCGCCTTGGTGTGCCAGGCGATCATCCGCGTCAGCGTTTCGTGCGTCGATGAGCCTGGACCAGTCGTGTCGAATTCGTTCGTCATATTCACCTTGCTCCCGTGTCACGAACTCTAACTCGCCTCTGCTCGTACGTCCCGCCATCCAGTGCAGACTCATAGGATCAGGCAAGTAATCCAGTGCAATGCGCTACAGAGAGACTCATCGGACCGAGACAATGGCCATCGATAAATCTCTGGAGAACACCTCTCGAATGAACCGATCTTCGACCTCCGCCACCCACACCGGTGAATCATGGGGCGCCGTGTTCGCCATGTCGCTCGCCGCTTTCGTGCTGGTGGCCTCGGAATTCATGCCCATCAGCCTGCTCACACCCATCGCGGCGGACCTGCACATCACCGAGGGCCAGGCCGGCCAGGGCATCTCCGTATCAGGGCTGTTCGCGCTTTTCACCAGCCTGCTGATCGCATCGGTGGCCGCTCGGGTCGAGCGCAAACCGCTGCTCGTTGCACTTACCCTGCTGATGATCGTTTCCGCAGCCGTCGTTGCCTTTGCACCCAACTATTGGGTATTCATGGGCGCACGCGCTCTGATCGGCGTCGCCATCGGCGGGTTCTGGTCATTGTCGGCAGCGACCGCCATGCGCCTGGTGCCTGATGGCCAGGTCACCCGGGCCATGGCTATCGTCAACGGCGGCAATGCTCTGGCAACGGTCGTGGCAGCGCCCCTGGGCAGTTTTCTCGGCGCGCTGATCGGCTGGCGCGGTGCCTTTCTGGCCCTTCTTCCCGTGGCCGTGATTGCCTGTGCATGGTTGTTGATGAGCCTTCCAACCCTGAAAGCGCGCAGCGAGTCGGGCACCGGCAACGTTCTCACGCTGATGAAACGCACCCCGGTCGCCCTGGGCATGGTCGCGGTAAGCGTATTCTTCATGGGTCAGTTCATGCTCTTCACCTATCTGCGTCCGTTTCTGGAAACGGCCACACAGGTCAGTGTTTCCATGCTTTCGTTGATGCTGCTGGTGCTAGGCCTGGCCGGGCTTGCCGGCACGTTCCTGATCGAAGCCTTCCTGAAAAATGGCCTGCATCGAACGCTGATCGTTATCCCGATCCTGATGGCCGCCATCGCCATGGCACTGTTGTCATTCGGCTGCTCGACGGCCATCACTACGGTACTGCTGGGGCTTTGGGGAGCGGTTGCGACTGCCGCACCGGTGGGATGGTGGACGTGGCTGGCAAGAACCCTTCCGAACGATGCGGAGGCAGGCGGTGGCTTGATGGTGGCGATCATCCAACTGGCAATCGCGTCCGGGGCCATCGTCGGTGGGCTGGTATTCGACGCAAGCGGCTACCGGGCGACCTTTGAAACGAGCGCAGGGTTGCTCGGCTTGGCAGCGGTACTTGCCTTTCTGGCGGGACGCGCGGCAACCCGGGCAGCTGCAGGCGGCACGTCGGGGGCAGCGCGGCCCTGCACACCGGCTGCCAGGTAGGCGAAACGCCGACTCGGCGTATCGCACCTCCGATGCGTCAGGTGACAGATGGCAGATCCATACCCGCTCTCGCCCAGAACGCTTCCGCGGACTGACCCAGGTTTGCTTTCGGCCGGGTCAGGTGCACCTCCAGCGGTATGTCCCAACTCTCATCGAGTGCCCTCACCAGGCGTCCCTCGTGAAGCTCCTGCTCGGTCAGGCTCTTGGGCAACCAGGCCACGCCTTTGCTTTCAAGGGCCATGGACATGAGCACCGCTGCCAGGTGGCTGCTGAACAGCGGCTGCAAGTGCAGATAGTCCTCTTTGCCGCGCAACCTGTGGGCGACGATCCGCCCCAGCCCCGACTCATGGGTATAGGCCAGGTAAGGCAGTGCAGCGGGCGAGGTATCGAAGTGTGAGGAGGCACTGGCGAGCGGTACCAGAACGTCCTCTGCGACCTTCTTGCTGATAAACTGATCGGGCGCCAGCAGCGGCGGAACATCGGGATGACGATGGCACAGCAGAAACTGGACCTGGCCGTGTATCAGCATCTGCTCGCAGACAGCCATGCTGTCGGAGTGAAGCTGGACCGCTTCGATAGGCGCACCGGCTTCCGAACTGCGCAGCCACCTGGGGAAAAACGTGAACGACAACGAGTGAGTCGCGGCGAACTTCAGTGAGCGTGCCGACACGCCGGCCACTTCCTGCGCCTCGTTGCGCAGCCGATACAGGTGGCGCGCCGCCTCCTGTGCACCGGGCAGAATCTGCCTCCCCGCCTCTGTCAGGGTCGCGCCATGGGGCGTGCGGATGAACAATTCCACGCCCATCCAGTTTTCAAGCGAGCGGACCCTGCGGCTGAAGGCCGGCTGGGTAATGTGGCGAGCTTCGGCGGCGCGCACGAAGCTGCCGTATTCGGCAAGCGCCGAAAGGTCTTCGAGCCAGACGAGTTCCAAGGGCCATGCCTTCTGTGCATAGGGTTGGGCATTAATAGCATTGGGCGGGTGACTTCGCAAAGCCTAACGTGGGCCCACAACCCATAAGAGGAACCCTCCATGCGCATCGTCGACATTCGTGAGAAGACCGTTTCCATCGCCTCCCCCATTGCCAACGCCTACATCGACTTTTCCAAAATGACCTGCTCGGTCGTGGCGGTGATCACCGACGTGATCCGTGATGGCAAACCGGTCATCGGCTACGGCTTCAACTCCAACGGTCGCTACGGCCAGGGTGCGCTGATGCGCGACCGCTTCCTCGCCCGTATCACCGAATCCGACCCCGATACACTTGTCGATCATGAAAACGACAACCTCGACCCGTTCGCCATCTGGAAAGCCCTGATGACCAACGAAAAGCCTGGAGGCCACGGCGAGCGCTCGGTGGCGGTCGGTACCATCGACATGGCGGTGTGGGATGCGGTCGCCAAGATCGAAGGCAAGCCGCTGTATCGCCTGCTGGCTGACCGCTATCGCAACGGCGTGGCGGACGACAAGGTCTGGGTCTATGCCGCCGGTGGCTACTACTACCCCGGCAAGGACCAGACCAAGCTCAAGGCCGAAATGCAGAGCTATCTGGACCGTGGCTACGACGTGGTCAAGATGAAGATCGGTGCGGTGCCGCTGGATGAAGACATCCGGCGTATCGAAGCAGTGCTTGAAGTGGTCGGTGATGGCCGGCGCCTGGCGGTCGATGCCAATGGTCGCTTCGACCTGCAGACCGGTATCGCCTACGCGGAAGCCATCAAGAAGTACAACCTCTTCTGGTACGAGGAAGTCGGCGATCCGCTGGACTACGCCCTGCAGGCCGAGCTCGCCAATCACTACGAATTGCCCATGGCCACCGGCGAAAACCTGTTCTCCCACCAGGACGCTCGCAACCTGCTGCGCCACGGCGGCATGCGCCCCGACCGTGATTTTCTGCAGTTCGACTGCGCACTGTCCTACGGCTTGGTCGAATACATGCGCACCCTGAAAGTAATGGAAGACATGGGCTGGTCGTCGCGCCGCGTGGTCCCGCACGGCGGTCATCAAATGTCGTTGAACATCGCCGCGGGCCTGCACCTGGGTGGCAACGAATCCTACCCGGATGTGTTCCAGCCGTTCGGTGGCTTCGCTGACGGTCTCCAGGTCGAAAACGGCTATGTCGGCCTGCCGGACATTCCAGGTGTCGGTTTCGAAGCCAAGTCGGCCCTCTACGCCGTCATGCGCGAGCTCGGCGAAGGCTGATCGCTTCCCTCTGCGGCCTGTGCCAAACAGGCCGCAAACGCTGGCGTCAGGCACTGACGTCACGCCACACGCCCATCACAACAATAAAATGAGGTGTTCTCGTGGAAATCTCCAGAACCCGCTGGTATGGCCAGCTGTACGTGCAAGTGCTGATAGGTATCGTCATCGGTGCCGCCATCGGTTACTTCGCACCCAACATCGGCGCCAAGCTGCAGCCGTTTGCCGATGGCTTCATCAAACTGATCAAAATGCTGCTGGCACCGATCATCTTCGGCACGGTGGTGGTCGGTATCGCCAAGATGGGCAGCATCAAGGAAGTCGGGCGCATTGGTGTGAAAGCCCTGATCTACTTCGAGATTCTGTCGACGATTGCGCTGGTCGTCGGGTTGATCGTGGTCAACATCGTCAAGCCCGGTGTCGGCATGAATATCAATGTCAGCGCCCTGGATGCCAGCGCCATCAATAAATACAGCCAGGCCGCCAGCGAGCAAGGCGGCACCGTCGAGTTCTTTCTCAACATCATCCCGCACACGTTCATCGGCGCCTTTTCCAACGGCGTGATGCTTCAGGTGATACTGCTCTCGGTGTTGATGGGCATTGCCCTGGTTCAGCTGGGCGAAACCAGCAAGCCTCTGATCAATACCATCGATCTGTTCCTGCAAGGCCTGTTCAAGATCGTCGCCATGGTCATGCGCCTGGCCCCGCTCGGCGCCGGTGCCGGCATGGCATTCACCATCGGCAAGTACGGGATTGGCACGTTGCTCTCACTCGGGCAATTGCTGGTGGCGCTCTACATCACCACGTTGATATTCATCGTCGTGATACTGGGCACGGTCGCCAGGTGGTCAGGCATGCCGTTGATGCAGTTCCTGCGCTACTTCAAGGATGAAATCCTCATCACCCTGGGCACCTGTTCGACCGAGGCCGTGTTGCCCCGCATGATGGTCAAGCTGGAAAAACTGGGCTGCAAGAAATCGGTCGTGGGGATGGTTCTGCCGACCGGATATACCTTCAATGCAGACGGTACCTGCATCTACCTGACCATGGCCGCGATTTTCATTGCCCAGGCAACCAATACGCCACTGACGTTCGCGGACCAGATGATTCTGCTGGCGGTATTCCTGCTGACGTCCAAAGGCTCCGCAGGCGTGGCAGGCGCCGGGTTCGTGACGCTGGCCGCAACGCTCACCACTATCCATTCCATTCCTCTGGTTGGCCTTGTCCTGCTGCTGGGCATCGACCGGTTCCTCAACGAGGCCCGGGCTGTCACCAACCTGATCGGCAATGGCATCGGCACCATCGCGATCGCCAAGTGGGACAACTCGTTCGATGTCGAGGTGTGTCAGCGTGAGCTAGCCGCCATGAAAGACGAAAAGGCTGCCAGGAAAACGCTGCTGGCGCAGAAATGACCCATTGCCGAGCCGGCGTTGGCGCGGGTTTCAAAGCACCGGTTGACAGCAATCACCTGCCGTTTACGAGCGACGTGTGGTCGTCAATCTGACTCGACAGACGAAATCTGGAAGCGGCCGTCCGAGCCTTCACTCGCCAGATCAAGTCAGCCTGCCACCTCGATGAGTGCGGCATGGACGCGCTTCATCACATGCTCGACACCCTTGGCCATGGAGCAAATGACTGAGGATTTTAACCCCCCCTCAACACAATCAGGAGAGACACAAATTGAACATCGGAATAATCGGCGCCGGCAATATTGGCGCGACCTTGGCGCGCAAACTTGCAGCGGTGGGTCATACCGTCAAACTGGCCAATTCCAAACGCTCCGACAGCATCCAGGCGCTCACCCATGAGATAGGCGTACACGCAGTGACCAAGGAACAAGCGGTCTTGGAAGTGGACGTGGTCATTCTTTCGATTCCTTTCGCCAACTACCCTGATCTTAAGCAAACATTGGGCGGCGCGACCTGAGGCGACAGAGTCGCCGGGGGCTCAAGTAAAGCTACCCATGAACCCCTGCCGCAGCTCCTTACCGAGGGGGATAGGCCCCTGCATCGATCCCGACCCTGCCCGAGTCCGATATCGCTGAAGGGCAGCGGCAAACCTAGGCACCGCCGGGTACCTCTCGCAGAGCCTCCAACCCCTGAAAAGCAGGCCGAACCACGGAAGGCCTGTGTACTCAAGGTCGGGCAGCGCCAGCGCGTTGTTCCCAAGGTGGGCAGGGTGACCAAGCCTCTACAAGCTTATCGATGAAGAGTCGAATCTTTGGAGAGAGGTGTCGCTTGCTGGGGTAAATAACCCGAATGGGCTCTGCGGCCTCTGCATATACGGCGAGCAATTGAACGAGCTTGCCGTTTCTCAAATCCTCATTTATCACGTAAGACGGCAGCGTAGCGATGCCCAGCCCCGCGACAACAGACCGGTGCAACGACTCAGCGCTGTCCATTTGCAGCCTTCCACTACAAGTGAACGATACACAGCGCCCATTCACTCGAAAATTCCAGGGAAGCAATCTTCCACCACTCACGAAATGCAGGCACTGGTGCTGGGATAAATCCTCAGGCGTTTCAGGCTCTGCATGGTCAGCCAGATACTGGGGTGAGGCGCAGGTGATCATTTGTTGGTAGGCCACCGTGCGCGTCAGTAAACCAGAGTCTTCCTTGGGCGGACCGATGCGCATGGCCAAATCAAACCCCTCATCGATCAGATCGACCAGCCTGTCGGAAAAGCTGATGTCGACGCTCAGCGCAGGCCATTCTTCGAGACAGCGCTCGACGTGCTCAAGGATATGAAGCCTGCCTAGCGCGACAGGCAAGCTCATCCGCAGCCGTCCACTGGGTGTCGAACGGCGAAACGCAAGGGCATCCTCTACCTCGTCCAGGTCCTGCAAAACACCCACACAACGCTCATAAAGAACCTGGCCGTCATCCGTCATGCTCAAACTGCGCGTGGTGCGATTGAGTAGACGTACCTGTAGACGCGCCTCGAGCCTGACTATCGATTTGCCTACCGCTGAACGAGTGAGGCCAAGTTGCTTGGCCGCCGCAGTGAAGCTTCCAGCGTTGACCGAGCCTACAAAAGCGGCGATATCGTTTAGGTTGTGGAGTTCCATATGGCCTCTCTGTCCTCACCGCCAGGGCGGGCTGGCGCCTTCAATGGGGAACCCTATTCCCCAATACCAAGCATAGTATCTCGATTAGCTTATCCACACCCAAAGATCAATTGAGGTCATTATGAATATAGAAGTCCAAGCAGCCGTCCAAACCTGGGCCAACAGCCTTAGCGATCTGGTACCCGTTCTCAAGGGAATCGATACGACCACAAAGCTAAGCGACATCCGCGACGCCTACGCAAAAATGCTCGGACATAATCCAGCGCCCGATGGCGTCAGGTTCGAAGCAGTCGACATGGGTGGAGTGCCTGGCATCCTGGTGACTCCGCAGGAGATCAAAACCGACGCGGTAGTGATGTACATTCACGGCGGGGCTTACATCGTTGGCCGTCCAGACGGTTACCACGGGATCGGCGGCAATTACGCGAAAATGCTGGGCGCTCGTGTATACATGCCGGACTACCGCCTTGCCCCTGAGCATACATTTCCAGCGTCCATCGACGACACATTGCGCGCCTACGAGTGGTTGCTCGAGCAGAACATTCCGGCCAGCAAGATTGCCTTTTCCGGCGAGTCAGCGGGCGGCGCGATGGTTGTCAGCGTAATGGTGGCGGCAAAATCCAAAGGCTTGCCATTGCCTGCCGTTGGCTCCTCGATTTCGCCGTGGGCAAACCTTGAACACACCGGCGCGACCATGAGTAATCGTGAAGGACTGGATCCGCTGAACTCCAAGCCCGTGCTGGATATTCTCGCCAGAGCGTTTCTGGGCGACACGCTGGCCAATCATCCTCTGGCCTCTCCGGTCTTCGCGGACGTCACAGGCCTTCCGCCGATTCTGGTGCAGATAGGCGAAAACGAGTTGATGTTGACTGACGCCATGCGTCTTGCAACTCACCTTGCCGATAACCGTGTTCGCGTCAACCTGGAAGTATGGCCTGCGATGTTTCACGCCTGGCACTTTTACGCCGCGATCTTGCCAGAGGGTCAGCAGGCCATGGAGAGTTCGGTGCGTTTCATCGAGAAAGGCCTGGCGGATGCCCACGGCTGAAACCCAGAACACTCACTGCAGAAGGATCATTGGATAAGCTGATGCGGGCTCACGCGATTGCATCGGACGGGCGGGCGTCATCAGAACATCGTGTAACGGACTGCTCAGTACGTGAAGTCTGGGCTCCCTGTCGCTGAGACGGGAACACTCGCCTCCTCGCAGTGCATGTTCAAGGCACTTGCGCAGCTGAAACAGTTGACGCGCAAGAATGGTGTCCCAGGCGGGGTTCGAACCTGCAACCTTCCCCTTAGGAGGGGGATGCTCTATCCAATTGAGCTACTGAGACACACAGCGTCGTGCCAGGCGGCACGACGAACGGCGTGCATGTTACCCAGCCACGCGCGGTTTGTCATGCAACGTGGACAGTTTTATCCGTGGCAAATGCCGATCAAGGATGAACGCGACAGTCATGCATTTTGCAATACCTGCAGAGACCCAGGTATGCAGAATGCAATATCAATGTGCCTGCCTTCCTTGGTATGCCTCTGAATTACCTAGAAATTTCGCTAAATAAAAAGTTGGCACGCGCCCTGCTATGTTCCTGGCTGAACACTGATTTGCCACCACCAGCCATGGAGCGTCCCAATGAACAGCGTCCTCGTCATGCTCAATGTTATGGCATTGGTCACCTTCATTGGCTTTCAGTTCCACACTCAAGCCGACGACCCTGCACTTGTCCACATCGACGCTGCTCGACTAATCCCTGCGCCCGTTGCCCGCGTCGCGGCTTCGGGCCCTGAACGACCTGTCATGGCTGCACAGGGTGTCAACGAGACCGCGACGACGCAACGGTCTGAACGCTACATATTTTAAGGAGTTGTCGATGTCGAGATACGCCTTGGCGTTCATGTTTGTGGCTGCCGTGTGCTGGATCGGCGCACTTACCCTCGAGCAGAACGCCGTCGCTTTAGGGACAATGCTGCAAGTGCTGGGCAGCATCAGCGCTGTGGCATTTTTGCTGGCAATGGTCAAAGGCCGCAGGATCAAATTCGATCCATACCTGCGTTGATTTTCCAACCAATTGATACGCGGCGTAAATCAATACTAGCAAATGGCCCAAATGTCACTATGCTAGCCCAAGGGTAGCTCGCACGTGCTGTGCGCGGTGTGCACAAGACGGGTCAGAGCACCTCTCGAACGAATCTTCGACTTTTTTCGAACGGCGTGATCGCAAATTTCCACCGGCCTTGTAAAATACCTGCCGCTGGGGACTGGCCAAATGCCACGATTCGGATCATTATTTGTCACAGATTTGGCGTCAAGGTTATGTCGCAACTAAGGCATCATAGCGCGGCATCGGCAGGCTGGAACAATTTGCCGATCGGCGTGTCCTAACCGACATCCTGCGGCCT
This sequence comes from Pseudomonas sp. CFBP 8771, assembly GCF_014841695.1. Classification (NCBI taxonomy): domain Bacteria; kingdom Pseudomonadati; phylum Pseudomonadota; class Gammaproteobacteria; order Pseudomonadales; family Pseudomonadaceae; genus Pseudomonas; species Pseudomonas sp. CFBP 8771. The sequence continues at coordinate 486,779 of NZ_JACYUJ010000003.1, forward strand.
ACTTCGAGAACCGCTCCCCCTGAACTTATCGGTCAACACTATGCGCCCACTCAAACAGGCTGTTTACTCCAGCCGCACGGCTGACAAATTTGTAGTACGTCTTCCCGACGGGATGCGTGAGCAGATCGCTGAGGTGGCTCGTAACCATCACCGAAGCATGAACTCCGAGATCATCGCACGCCTGGAACAGAGCCTGATCCAGGAAGGTGCCTTGGGCGAAGAGTTGAGTATGAAGATGGACAGTCCGGAGCTGTCTCTGCATGAGCGCGAGCTTTTGCAGCGTTTCCGCCAGTTGTCTCACCGACAGCAAAACGCACTGGTGTCCTTGATCGCCCATGACGTCGAGGCCGCAGCCGAAGCGTCATGAACACCGCTGCAAAGAAAAGCCAGCTCTAGAGCTGGCTTTTTTGTGGGCGCCGCTCAGCTCAAGCCGCTGCTTGAACCCGTGCGCCCTTCACGCGATCGACCAACACCGCCACCAGCAGGGTTGCCACCGAAGGCACCAGCCAGGCCAGGCCCTGCTCGCTTAGGGGAAGATCGAGCAGGGATGTCGGCAGCCACTGCGAGAACCCTGCCCCCTTGATCGCATCGATCAGGCCGAACAGCAACGAGACGAACATCACCGGCCCGAGAATGCGCGACTGCGAATGCCACAGCCCTGCGCAGAAGCTCAACGCCACCAGCACGATGCAGGGAGGGTAGATGGCTGTCAGCACTGGAATCGAAAACGCGATCAGCTTGGTCAGGCCCAGATTCGAGACCAGCAGCGAGAACAGTGCGAGCAACAGCACCAGCGTCTTATAGGACAGCGGCAGCACTCGGCTGAAGTACTCGGCGCAGGCGCAGGTCAAACCCACTGCAGTCACCAGGCAGGCCAGCGAGATCAGCACGGCCAGAAAACCACTGCCAAGGGCCCCGAAGGTATGCTGCACGTAGGCATGCAACACCGCTGCGCCATTGGTGGCGCCTGCAGCCACGGCGTGGCTGCCCGACCCGAGGCGGAACAGACTGACATACACCAGCGCCAGCCCTACCCCGGCAATCAGACCCGCAATGATCGCATAGCGCGTGATCAGCTTGGGTGACTCGACACCTCTGGAGCGGATGGCATTGACGATGACGATGCCGAACACCAAAGCGCCCAGCGTATCCATGGTCAGGTAGCCGTTGATGAAACCCAGGGAAAACGGCGCTGCAACGTACTCGGGTACCGCGTCACCGCTGGGGCCTACCGGCAAGGCAAACGCTGCAATGCCCAACACCGCCAAGGCGATGATTTTCAGCGGCGCCAGAAACCGTCCGACGGTATCGAGCAGGCGCCCCGGATAAAGCGAAACGAAAAACACCAGCAGGAAGTACACCGCGCTGTAGAGGAACAGTGCCAGGGGTGTCTCACCGGTCAGCGGCGCCAGACCCACGGCGAACGATACCGTGGCCGTGCGCGGCGTGGCGAACAGCGGCCCTACGGCCAGATAGCACACCGCTGCAAGCAACCCGCCCGCCACTTTGCCGATCGGGCTGCTCAACGCGTCCATCGAGCCGCCGACCCTGGCCAGCGCGACCACGGTTATCACCGGCAGACCCACTGCGGTCACCAGGAAGCCCAGCGCGGCCATCCAGACGTTCGGGCCAGCCTGCAGACCGACGAAGGGAGGGAAGATGATGTTGCCTGCGCCTACGAACAAGGCGAATGTCATGAATCCAAGCGCCAGAATATCCTGGCCTTTAAGCACTTTCATTGGAAGGAAACCACGTCAATAGATTGGAATTGAGAGAGGTTTTCCCCATGGATGAGGGAAACACGGTCGGCCGGATGAGGCCAGACCTGGTGCGCGGACCTTAGCCTTGTGGGCAAGCCGGGCAAAACGGCGCGTAGAGTAGCGAAAATGCGCGCTCATCGCACTGTTGCAGTGCGAAGTGTCCGCTGAGCGCACCTGTGTGTCGCATCGGTGCAAGACTCAGCGGAAACGGTACAGCTAATCCTTCCGCCCCCAAAACCGAGGGCTTGGGGATTACAGGGCCATGTCGGCCGCTGGATTGCTTTCAGCCTTCGGCGCAGCCTGGCCTTCGATCGGGTTGGCGGCAGCAGCCGCCTGGTCGATCACCGGCGGTGCAACAGCCAACTGCAGGATCTTGGCGGTGTAGTTCCACTCTTTCTGCACAGCCTCTGGCGAGTTGTTCAGTGCAGTCCCGTAGCTCGGCACGATCTGACGCAGCTTGGCTTGCCATTCAGGCGTGGCAACTTTGTCCTTGAACGCTTTTTCCAGCACGTTGATCATGATCGGTGCTGCAGTCGATGCGCCCGGCGAAGCACCCAGCAAACCGGCAATGCTGCTGTCCTTGGACACCACGATTTCGGTACCCAGTTTCAGCACGCCGCCCTTCTCTTCGTCGCGCTTGATGATCTGCACGCGCTGGCCGGCCTGCCACAGACGCCAGTCTTCTTTCTTGGCGTTGGGGAAGTACTGCTTCAGTGCCTGGTAGCGATCGTCGTCGGACAGCATGACCTGACCTGCCAGGTATTCGATCAGTGGGTACTGTTCGATACCGACCTTGGTCATCGGCCATACGTTATGCAGGTTGGTGCTGGTCAGCAGGTCCAGGTACGAACCGTTCTTCAGGAACTTGGTCGAGAAGGTCGCGAATGGGCCAAACAAGACCACGCGCTTGCCGTCCAGCACGCGGGTGTCCAGGTGTGGAACGGACATGGGCGGCGCGCCAGTCGACGCGATACCGTAGGCCTTGGCCATATGCTGCATGGCCACGGTCGGGTTCTCAGTCACCAGGAACGAGCCACCTACCGGGAAACCGCCGTATTCCTTGGCCTCGGGAATGCCCGAATCCTGCAGCAGATGCAGCGCGGCACCACCAGCACCGATGAACACGAACTTGGCGTCGGTTTCGGTCTTGGTACCGTCTTTCAGGTTCTTGTAGGTCACGCGCCACGAACCGTCGGCGTTGCGCTTGATGTCTTGCACTTCGCTGGACAGCTTCAGATCGAAGCCGTTCTGACCCTTCAGGTGGCCGACGTACTGGCGAGTGATCTCGCCGAAGTTCATGTCGGTACCCAGCGGACTCCAGGTGACGGCCAGTTTCTGATTGGGGTCGCGGCCCTCCATCATCAACGGCACCCACTTCTTGATCTGCTCGTGATCCTGGGAGAACTGCATGCCGGCGAACAGCGGGCTGGCCTTCAGCGCCTCGTAGCGCTTCTTAAGAAACTCGATGTTGTTGTCGCCCCACACGAAGCTCATGTGCGGCGTGGAGTTGATGAACGTGCGTGGGTTCTTCAGAACACCGGCAGTGACCTGGTGCGCCCAGAACTGACGGGAAATCTGGAAGGCTTCGTTGATCTCGATCGCCTTGGCGATCTGGACCTTGCCGTCCTTGTCTTCCGGGGTGTAGTTCAGCTCTGCCAAGGCAGAGTGACCGGTACCGGCGTTGTTCCAGCCATTGGAGCTTTCTTCGGCAACGGCGTCCAGGCGCTCGACCATTTCCATCGACCAGCTTGGCTCGAGCTCGTTGAGCAGCACGCCCAGCGTGGCGCTCATGACACCACCGCCGATCAGCAGGACGTCGACTTTCTTCGCTTCGGCCGCTTGTGCCGACACCATCCCGATGGACAGAGCCAGACCCAGCAGCGCTGTGTTCGCTTTCTTCAACATACAGAAATTCCTAGGATTGAACGCCATTGGCTCGATCCGACCACGCTGACGTTTCAAGCTGCCCAGAGCGGGCCGCGAAACGAGTCGTCGGCAAACCGTGTAAATGGCATAGAAGGCCAAATTCGTTGCATCGGCCTCACATTCATGTCCTTAGCGTGCTGACTTTCTTGTTGAATATTGTCTTCAGCGACTTCAGTGACATCGACCTTGGCATGCCTTGCAGCACAAGGTCACTGCTGGCAGCCGGCCAGAATCCACAACCTGAACTTTCGTTCATGGGCTGCGACATTATGGCGGGTCGACATATTACATGAGAGTGGCTACCCGCAACCAGATCAATGTGGTCGATTGCCTCAATCGATATAAATGGTCATATCAATTAAGGAAAGCCCCTACATCGTTTAATGATACTTCTTACATGCGGGACTTGGTGAGTCCAGTAAAGTCCTCCGCTTTCATGAGTGTCATACGATGACCGACTGTACGGACCCATTCATACCTACGCTCAGTACCCGCAGGCTGCTGCTGCTCCCGCTCACCCTGGCCGACGCGCCGCGCTACCAGCAGCTGATCGCAGACTGGGACATGGTTCGCTACATCACTGCCAACATGCCGTGGCCCTACCCCGCCGGCGAGGGGCTGCGCTACATCCGGGAGGATGCGTTGCCTGCCATGGCCGACGCCGAAGAATGGCATTGGACACTCCGGCTGCATGACGCGCCCGAAACCATTATTGGCGTGATCAGCCTGATGGACGAATGCGACGACAACCGCAGTTTCTGGATTGCCAAGCCCTGGCAAAACCAGGGGCTGGTTGGCGAAGCATGCGAGGTGGTGACCCGTTTCTGGTTCCAGACCTTGGACAGACCCATCTTGAGAGTCGCCAAGGCAGTGGCAAACGAGGCGTCCCGGCGGATCTCCATGCGCGAGGGCATGCAGGTGGTTCTTCGGCGAGACCAGGACTTCGTGTGCGGCCGCATGCAGGAAGAGGTCTGGGAATTAACGCGCGAGCAGTGGCTGGCACGGCAAACCTAGGCCTGCGGCAAAAACACAAAAGCCACCCGAAGGTGGCTTTTGTGACTACGCAAACAACCCAGCAAACAGGTAAGCGAAGCTTACTTGACTGCCCAGCCCGTCAGCTCGGCCAAGGCCTTGCCGATGTCGGCCAGCGAACGCACGGTTTTCACACCGGCGTCCTGCAGTGCAGCGAACTTCTCGTCTGCAGTACCCTTACCGCCGGAGATGATTGCACCGGCATGGCCCATGCGCTTGCCCGGAGGAGCAGTCACACCAGCGATGTACGAAACAACCGGCTTGGTCACGTGAGCCTTGATGTAGGCTGCGGCCTCTTCTTCGGCAGAACCACCGATCTCGCCGATCATGACGATCGCTTCGGTCTGTGGGTCTTCCTGGAACAACTTCAGGATGTCGATGAAGTTCGAACCTGGAATCGGGTCACCGCCGATGCCGACGCAGGTCGACTGGCCGAAACCGGCGTCAGTGGTCTGCTTCACGGCTTCATAGGTCAAGGTGCCGGAACGCGACACGATGCCAACCTTGCCTGGCAAGTGGATGTGGCCTGGCATGATGCCGATCTTGCACTCGCCCGGAGTGATGACGCCTGGGCAGTTAGGGCCGATCAGGACGACACCCAGCTCGTCGCACTTGACCTTGGCTTCCAGCATGTCGATGGTCGGAATGCCTTCGGTGATGCAGACGATCAGCTTGATGCCGCCGAACGCTGCTTCAAGGATGGAATCCTTGCAGAACGGAGCGGGTACGTAGATGACCGAAGCAGTGGCGCCGGTTTTCTCGACAGCTTCCTGAACGGTGTTGAATACCGGCAGGTTCAGGTGAGTGGTACCACCCTTGCCTGGGGTCACGCCGCCGACCATCTTGGTGCCGTAGGCGATGGCCTGTTCGGAGTGGAAAGTACCCTGCGAGCCGGTGAAGCCCTGGCAGATGACCTTGGTGTCTTTATTGATCAGGACGCTCATTACTTGCCCTCCGCAGCTTTGACAACTTGTTGAGCAGCGTCGGTCAGGCTGGTGGCTGCGATGATGTTCAGACCGCTTTCCGCCAGTACTTTAGCGCCCAGTTCAGCGTTGTTGCCTTCCAGGCGCACAACTACCGGGATTTTCACGCCGACTTCCTTCACCGCGCCAATGATGCCTTCGGCAATCATGTCGCAACGAACGATGCCGCCGAAGATGTTGACCAGTACGGCCGCGACATTGGTGTCGGACAGGATGATCTTGAACGCTTCGGTTACGCGTTCCTTGGTGGCACCACCGCCTACGTCGAGGAAGTTGGCTGGCTTGCCGCCATGCAGGTTGACGATGTCCATGGTACCCATGGCCAGGCCAGCACCGTTGACCATGCAGCCAATGTTGCCTTCCAGGGCCACGTAGTTCAGTTCGAACTTGGCGGCGTGCGCCTCACGCGGGTCATCCTGCGATGGGTCGTGGAAACCCTTCAGCTTGGGCTGACGGTACATGGCGTTGGCGTCGATGTTGATCTTGGCATCGAGGCAATGCAGATCGCCATCGGCCTTGATGACCAACGGGTTGACTTCCAGCAGGGCCAGATCGTGGTCCTGGAACAGCTTGGCCAGGCCAACGAAGATCTTGGCGAACTGAGCGACCTGCTTGCCTTCCAGACCCAGCTGGAATGCCAGCTCGCGGCCCTGGAACGGCTGTGCGCCGACCAGCGGATCGATGGTGGACTTGAGGATCTTCTCGGGAGTGTCGTGAGCGATCTTCTCGATGTCCACGCCACCTTCGGTGGAAGCCATGAACACGATGCGACGGCTGGAGCGGTCCACTACGGCACCCAGATACAGCTCTTTGGCGATATCGGTGCAGGACTCGACCAGGATCTTGGTGACGGGCTGACCGTTGGCGTCAGTCTGGTAGGTCACCAGACGCTTGCCCAGCCACTGCTGGGCGAAAGCCTTGGCGTCTTCCTTGCTGCGAACCAGTTTCACACCACCAGCCTTGCCGCGACCACCAGCGTGGACCTGGGCCTTGACGACCCACTCGCTGCCGCCGATCTTGTCGCAGGCTTCTGCGGCGTCTTCGGGGGTGTCTACCGCGTAACCTTTGGATACTGGCAGGCCGTATTCAGCGAACAGCTGCTTACCCTGATACTCGTGAAGATTCATGCTTATTACCGTCTTCGTTAGGTACTGCGCTTTTCGGCGCTGCGCTTCATGATTGAAGTGCCGCGCCACCTGTGACTGCTACTCGCCGGTTGACCGGCGAGGTGAGTCCGGCGGACATTCCGCGGCAGGCCCTGCGGACAGGGCATGCGACGGGCAGGCCACCGTGGTTTCTTATTGTTTAACGCTTCTTGCGGTTGGCGATGTGGATGGCGCCGCCATTCACTGCCAGGGCCGCTTCGTGCAGGGCTTCCGACAGGGTCGGATGCGAGAAGACCATCATGCCCAGGTCTTCGGCACTGGTACCGAATTCCATGGCGATGGCGCCCTGCTGAACCAATTCTGCCGCGCTCGGGCCAATCACATGCACACCCAGTACGCGGTCGGTCTTGGCATCGGCGATGACCTTGACGAAACCGCCGGTATCGTTGGCCGCCATGGCACGACCACTGGCCGCGAACGGGAAGCTGCCGACGTTGACTTCAACGCCTTCGGCCTTCAGCGTCTGTTCGGTCTTGCCGACCCATGCGATTTCCGGGTGGGTGTAGATGACCGACGGGATCAGGTCGTAGTTCATCACGGCCTTGTGGCCCTTGATGCGCTCGACGACCATGATGCCTTCCTCGGACGCCTTGTGCGCCAGCATCAGGCCACGCACCACGTCGCCGATGGCATAGACGCCAGGCACGCTGGTGGTGCAGTAGTCATCGACATAGATGAAGCCGCGCTCATCAATGTCCACGCCGCTGTCCGAAGCCAGCAGGTCGGTGGTGACCGGGCGACGCCCCACGGCGACGATCAGCTTGTCGAAGGTGATCGTCTGCTCGCCGTTGGCGTCGGTGTACTTGACCAGTACTTCTTCACCCTGCACTTCGGAACCGGTCACGCGCGCGCCGAGCTTGATGTCCAGGCCTTGCTTGGTGAAGGTCTTCAGGGCTTCCTTGGACACCGCGGTGTCGGCAGCCATGAGGAACGTGTCCAGTGCTTCGAGTACGGTGACTTCCGAACCCAGGCGCGACCATACCGAACCCAGCTCGAGGCCGATCACACCGGCGCCGATGACGCCAAGACGCTTGGGCACCTGCTGGAATTCCAGCGCGCCGGTGGAGTCGACGATGATCTTCTGGTCGACAGGGGCCGGCGGGATGTCGATCGGACGCGAGCCGGACGCCAGGATGACGTTGTCGGCCTCGACAATTTCAACACCGTTGGGGCCGGTGACTTCGACTTTCTTGCCGGCCAGCAATTTGCCGTGGCCTTGCAGCACGGTTACGCCGTTGGACTTGAACAGGCCGGCGACGCCGCCGGTCAGGTTCTTGACGATGTTGGACTTGCGACCAATCATCGCCGGTACGTCAATGGTCACGCCAGCGTGGTTGATGCCGTGGATGGCAAAGCCATCCTGTGCTTCGTGGAATTTCCACGAGCTGTCCAGCAGTGCCTTGGAGGGAATGCAACCCACGTTCAGGCAGGTACCGCCGAGGGCCAGCTTGCCCTCGCCGTCTTGATACTTCTCGATACAGGCAGTCTTGAGGCCCAGTTGTGCGGCCTTGATGGCAGCGACGTAGCCACCGGGGCCTGCGCCAATCACTACCACGTCGAATTTCTGAGTCATAAAACGATTCCTATTAGCGGCATGCTTGAAGCCCAGATGCCGAGTTCCGGATCAAGCTGCGTGGGCTCGATGGCGGATCCCGGGACCTGTGGCTGCCTTATCAGATATCCAGCAACAGACGCGCTGGATCTTCCAGCAGGTTCTTGATGGTCACCAGGAACGTCACGGCTTCCTTGCCATCGATCAGGCGATGGTCATACGACAGCGCCAGGTACATCATCGGGCGGATGACCACCTGGCCGTTGATCGCCATCGGGCGCTGCAGAATGTTGTGCATGCCCAGGATAGCCGCCTGCGGCGGGTTGACGATCGGGGTCGACATCATCGAACCGAAGGTACCACCGTTGGTGATGGTAAAGGTACCCCCGGTCATTTCGTCCATCGACAGCTTTCCGTCGCGCGCCTTCTTGCCGAAGGTGGCGATGCCGCCTTCGATCTCGGCCAGGCTCATGGCCTCGGCATTGCGCAGGACGGGAACCACCAGACCGCGATCACTGGAAACCGCCACACCGACGTCGGCGTAGCCGTGATAGACGATGTCCGAGCCGTCGATCGAGGCGTTGACGGCCGGGAAGCGCTTCAGCGCCTCGGTGGCTGCCTTGACGAAGAACGACATGAAGCCCAGGCGCACGCCATTGTGCGACTTCTCGAAGAGGTCCTTGTACTTGGAGCGCAAGGCCATGACTTCGGTCATGTCGACTTCGTTGAACGTGGTCAGCATGGCCATGTTCGACTGGGCTTCCACCAGACGCTCGGCAACCTTGGCGCGCAGACGGGTCATCGGCACACGCTTTTCGGTACGGTCGCCGACGCTCTGCACGATGGCAGCGGCAGCGGCTGGCACGGCCGGCTTGGCGGCCGGTGCAGACTTCTTGGCTTCGATGGCGGCAACCAGGTCTTCCTTGGTGACGCGACCGTCTTTGCCGGTGCCCTTGACGCTGTTCAGGTTGATGCCGTTTTCTTCGGCCAGCTTGCGTGCAGCCGGGCCGCCAATGGCGTCATCGTCGCCAGCGGCAGGCGCCGAAGCCGCCTGTGGTGCGGCAGCCTGAGGCGCAGCAGCGGCCTGAGGTGCGGCAGCAGGTGCAGCAGCGACGCCGCCCGCCTCGATGGAGCCCAGGACTTCGTCCGACAGAACGGTGTCGCCTTCGTTCTTGACGATCGCGCCCAGCACGCCGTCGGCGGTGGCCAGCACTTCCAGGACGACCTTGTCGGTCTCGATGTCCACGATCAGGTCATCGCGCTTGACCGCGTCGCCCGGCTGCTTGTGCCAGGTGGCAACGGTGCCGTCGGCGACCGATTCCGGGAAGGTAGGGGCTTTGATCTCGATAGCCATTATCAGTATTTCCTTAAATTCGGTTTCAGGTGCGCGTTGGCATTAAACGGTGAAGGCATCTTGCAGCAATTTGGCTTGCTGCTCGGCGTGCATCGAAGCGTAACCACAAGCCGGGGCAGCCGATGCGTCACGGCCGGCATACTCGAGGACCAGGGTCTTCTTGTGATTGCTCATGCTGCGGCGCAAGTGATGCTGACTGCTGTACCAGGCACCCTGGTTCATCGGCTCTTCCTGACACCAGGCCACATGTTCCAGATTGGTGTAGGCAGCAATCGCTTCCATCAGGTCGTCTTCGGGGAACGGATACAGCTGCTCGATGCGCACGATGGCCACATCTTCGCGACCTTCGGAACGGCGCTTCTCCAGCAGGTCGTAATAGACCTTGCCGCTGCACAGCACCAGACGCGTCACCTTCGCGGCGTCCAGGGTATCGATTTCCGGAATGACCGTCTGGAACGAGCCTTCGGCCAGGTCTTCCAGGGTCGACACGGCCAGCTTGTGACGCAACAGCGACTTGGGCGTGAGCACGATCAGCGGCTTGCGCAGCGGACGAATCACCTGGCGACGCAGCAGATGGTAGATCTGCGCCGGGGTGGTCGGCACACACACCTGGATGTTGTGCTCGGCGCACAACTGCAGGTAGCGCTCCAGACGTGCGGAAGAATGCTCCGGGCCCTGCCCTTCGTAGCCGTGCGGCAGCAGCATGGTCAGGCCGCACAGACGGCCCCACTTGTGCTCGCCACTGGTGATGAACTGATCGACCACCACCTGTGCACCGTTGGCGAAGTCGCCGAACTGGGCCTCCCAGATCACCAGCGCATTGGGCGAGGTGGTCGAGTAGCCGTATTCGAATGCCAGCACCGCTTCCTCGGAAAGGAAGGAGTCGTACAAGTCGAAACGCGGCTGGCCATTGTAGAGGTTCTGCAACGGGATATAGGTCGCCGCATCCTTCTGGTTGTGCAGCACCGCGTGCCGGTGCGAGAAGGTGCCGCGGCCGATGTCCTGGCCGGTCATGCGGATCGGATGGCCTTCGAACGCCAAGGTGGCGTAGGCCATGGTCTCGGCATAGCCCCAGTTGATCGGCAAGCCACCGGCCTGCATCTTCTGCCGGTCTTCATAGATCTTCGCAACCTGACGCTGAACCACGAAGCCTTCCGGGATCTCCAGCAGCTTGGCGGACAGTTCCTGCAAGGTCTTGAGGTCGAAGCTGGTGTCGTGACGCGCCGTCCAGGCATGGCCCAGGTACGGACGCCAGTCGACGAACAATTCCTTGTTCGGCTCCTTGACCAGGCTCTTGACCACGTGCAGACCGTTGTCCAGTGCGTTGCGGTATTCGTCGATCTGACTCTGCACGCTGCCTTCGTCGAGCACGCCGGCCTTGATCAGGCTTTCGGCGTACAACTCGCGCGTAGTGCGCTGCTTGGCGATCTGCTGGTACATCAGTGGCTGGGTGCCGCTAGGCTCGTCAGCTTCGTTGTGACCGCGACGGCGGTAGCAGACCAGGTCGATGACCACGTCACGCTTGAACTGCATGCGGTAGTCGATCGCCAGCTGGGTGACGAACACCACGGCTTCCGGGTCATCGCCATTCACGTGCAGGATCGGCGCCTGGATCATCTTGGCCACGTCGGTCGCGTACTCGGTGGAACGCGCGTCGTACGGGTTGCTGATGGTGAAACCAACCTGGTTGTTGATCACGATGTGCACGGTACCGCCGGTCTTGAAACCGCGGGTCTGCGACATCTGGAAGGTTTCCATGACCACGCCCTGGCCGGCGAATGCAGCGTCGCCGTGCAGCGAGATTGGCAGCACCTTGTCGCCGACCGCGTCGTTGCGACGGTCCTGGCGGGCCCGCACCGAGCCTTCGACCACTGGCGACACGATTTCCAGGTGAGACGGGTTGAACGCCATGGCCAGGTGAACTTCGCCACCTGCGGTCATCACGTTGGACGAGAAACCCTGGTGATACTTGACGTCACCGGAACCCAGCTCGACCTTCTTCTTGCCTTCGAATTCGTCGAACAGGTCGCGGGGGTTCTTGCCGAAGGTGTTGACCAGCACGTTGAGCCGGCCACGGTGGGCCATGCCGATCACGACTTCCTTGGTGCCATAGGAGCCCGAGCGCTGGATCATCTCGTCCAGCATCGGAATCAGGCTCTCGCCGCCTTCCAGACCGAAGCGCTTGGTGCCCGGGTACTTGGTGCCCAGGTACTTCTCCAGGCCCTCGGCTGCGGTGACGCGCTCGAGCACATGGCTGCGGCTCTCGGCCGAGAATGATGGGCGACCGCGCACGCTTTCCAGGCGCTGCTGGAACCAGCTGCGCTGCTCGGAATCGGTGATGTGGGTGAACTCGGAGCCGATGGTGCGGCAATATGTCTGCTGCAAAGCCTCGAGAATTTCACGTAGGCTCGCCTCCTCTTTGCCGATGAACAGGTCGCCGGCACGGAAGGTCGTATCCAGATCGGCATTGGTCATGCCGTAATGGTTGATTGACAGGTCTGCCGGAGCAGGCCGTTGCCACAGCCCCAACGGGTCCAGTTGGGCTGCCTGGTGGCCGCGCATCCGGTAAGCCTGAATCAATCGCAGCACTTCCACCTGCTTCTTCTCGTGCTCGCTGCTCACGCTACCGGCGGAAACCGGTTGGGCACGGCGCTGGTTTTTGGCCAGCAGGACGAAATGATCGCGGATGGTGGAGTGTGCAACGTCGGTGGCAGTGCTGCCTTCGGCAGGCAACTTCTGAAAGTAGGTGCGCCATTCTTCTGGCACAGCGTTAGGGTCGTGCAGGTAAAGCTCATAGAGCTCTTCCACATAGGCAGCGTTACCACCGGATAGGTGGGCGCTGTTCCACATGCGCTGCATCACGCTTTCTTGCATGCTTGGTCACCCTCGGTTAGGGGACACCACCGGCGCTCACACCTTGGGCGTACTGACGCGGTCCATGTACAGCGACCGTGCAAGCCACCTCAGTTGTACGCTGGTAGTCCGGGTACCAGCCCGGAGCCCCTGCTGGTCTTGTTTCTTCGAAAGTAAAAGCGAAGCCTTACACAGCCACGCTCGGGTTTTCATCACAGCACAGGATCAATCCTGCGCTGTGATGGCTTGCGGTGTAGCAGATGAATCAGACGCCGTTGGACAACAGCATGTTCCGCACGTGGCCAATGGCTTTGGTGGGGTTCAGGCCTTTGGGGCAAACGCTGACGCAGTTCATGATGCCGCGGCAGCGGAATACGCTGAACGGATCATCCATCGACGCCAGGCGCTCGCTGGTCCGGGTGTCACGACTGTCGGCCAGGAAACGGTAGGCCTGCAGCAGCGCCGCCGGGCCGAGGAACTTGTCGGGGTTCCACCAGAACGAAGGGCAGGAAGTCGAGCAGCAGGCGCACAGGATGCACTCGTACAGACCGTCCAGCTTCTCGCGCTCTTCCGGAGTCTGCAGACGCTCGATGGCCGGGGCCGGCGTGTCGTTCTGCAGGAACGGCTTAACCTTCTCGTACTGCTTGTAGAAGATGCTCATATCCACGACCAGGTCACGGATCACCGGCAACCCTGGCAGCGGGCGCACGATCAACTTGTTACCTTTTACGACAGCGGACAGCGGCGTGATGCACGCCAGGCCGTTCTTGCCGTTGATGTTCATGCCATCGGAACCGCATACGCCTTCACGGCACGAGCGACGATAGGAGAAGCCTTCGTCCTGTTCCTTGATCAAGGCCAGCACGTCCAGCACCATCACATCCTTGCCACCGGTGTCGACCTGGAATTCCTGCATGGACGGCGCAGCGTCCTGGTCCGGGTTGTAGCGATAAACACTGACTTGCAACATGGCGGCCACCCTCAGTAAGTCCGGATCTTCGGTTCCATGGTCGGAACGGTTTTCGGCGAGAAGTTCACGGCGCGTTTGGCAACACGTTTTTCACCCGGGAAGTACAGGGTGTGGCACAGCCAATTTTCGTCGTCGCGATCTTCGAAGTCTTCACGGGCGTGAGCGCCGCGGGACTCTTTGCGATGCTCGGCGGCAATCGCGGTGGCTTCCGCCACTTCCAGCAGGTTCTGCAATTCCAGCGCTTCGATCCGGGCGGTGTTGAAGCCCTGGCTCTTGTCGTTGATCTTGACGTTGGCAATGCGCTCGCGCAGGCCGGCCAGCTGATCGATACCTTTCTGCATGTACTCGCCGGTGCGGAACACACCGAAGTAGTTCTGCATGCAGCTCTGCAGTTCTTTGCGCAGGCTGGCGACATCTTCACCCGTGGTGCGCGCGTTGAGGCCGTCCAGACGCGCCAGGGCGACTTCCAGATCGGTGTCGCTGGCGCGGCGGTATTCGATACCCTCGCTCAGCGCCTGCTCCAGGTGCAGGCCTGCGGCACGACCGAACACCACCAGGTCGAGCAGCGAGTTGCCGCCCAGGCGGTTGGCGCCATGGACCGACACGCAAGCCACTTCGCCCACGGCGAACAGGCCCGGGATGATGGCATCGTTGCCATTGGCATCCTGGGTGATTGCCTGACCGTGGATGTTGGTAGCGACACCCCCCATCATGTAATGACAAGTTGGCACGACAGGAATCGGCGCAACGGCCGGATCGACGTGGGCAAAGGTCTTGGACAACTCCATGATGCCTGGCAGACGGCTGTGCAGCACTTCCTCGCCCAGGTGATCGAGCTTGAGCATCACGTGATCGCCATCGGGACCACAGCCGTTGCCGGCGATGATTTCCTTGACCATCGAGCGTGCTACCACGTCCCGACCGGCAAGGTCCTTGGCGTTCGGCGCGTAGCGCTCCATGAAACGCTCGCCATGCTTGTTGATCAGGTAACCGCCTTCACCGCGGCAACCTTCGGTGACCAGTACACCTGCGCCGGCAATGCCGGTCGGGTGGAACTGCCACATTTCGATGTCCTGCACCGGCACACCGGCACGCAAGGCCATGCCCACGCCGTCACCGGTGTTGATCAGGGCATTGGTGGTGGACGAGTAGATACGCCCGGCCCCGCCGGTAGCCAGTACGGTGGCATTGGCGCGGATGTACGAGGTCTCGCCGGTTTCGATGCAGATGGCGATGACGCCAACGATCGCACCGTCCTGGTTCTTCACCAGATCGACCGCGTAGTACTCGTTCAGGAACACGGTACCGGCCTTCAGGTTGGCCTGGTACAGGGTGTGCAGCAGCGCGTGGCCGGTACGGTCGGCAGCGGCGCAGGTACGTGCGGCCTGGCCGCCCTTGCCGAAGTCCTTGGACTGGCCACCGAACGGACGCTGGTAGATACGGCCCTGCTCGGTACGGGAGAACGGCAGCCCCATGTGCTCGAGCTCGAAGACCGCTTCCGGGCCTACCGAACACATGTACTCGATAGCGTCCTGGTCGCCGATGTAGTCGGAACCCTTGACGGTATCGTACATGTGCCAGCGCCAGTCATCGTTCGGGTCGGCCGAGGCGATGGCGCAGGTGATGCCGCCCTGCGCCGACACGGTGTGCGAGCGAGTGGGAAATACCTTGGTGACGACGGCGGTCTTGTGACCACCCTGGGCCAGCTGCAGCGCTGCGCGCATGCCGGCACCACCACCACCAATGATGATGGCGTCGAAGGAAAGCGTACTAATGTTAGCCATGAATCAGATACCCCAAAGAATCTGCACACCCCAGACGAAGTACGCGAACATCGCAACGCCGCATACCGCCTGGAACAGGAAGCGTATAGCCGTGGCCGACTTGCCGAACGCCATCGGCGTCAGGTAGTCGGTGGCAATGGTCCACATGCCTACCCAGGCGTGGGCGCCGAGGGCGACCAGCGCCAGAAGGCTGAAGATGCGCATCCAGTTGCTGCTGAACAGCGAGTGCCATTGGGTGTATTCGATGCCTGGATTGGCAACGATGTAGCCGATCAGAAAAAGAAAATAAGCCGCGAGAACGACCGCAGACACACGCTGTGCCATCCAGTCATAGAGGCCCGAACGCGAAAGGTTCGTAACGTTGGTTACCATACCCAAACTCCTGCCAGAACGATCAGCACCACCGAGATGATGAGAACGATTTTAGAGCCCAGCTTGCCGCCTTCCAGCGTCTCGCCGATGCCCATGTCCATGATCAGGTGGCGCACACCGGCCACCAGGTGATACAGCAAGGCGGACAGCAGGGCCCAGATCACGAACTTGGCCAGCGGGCTGGTCATATACGCCTTCACCTCGCCGAAGCCTTCCTCGGAACCCAGGGATTTGCCCAATGCGTACAGCATGAGAGCGATGCCCAGGAACAGGATGACACCGGATATACGATGGAGAATGGACGTGTAAGCAGTGACAGGGAGTTTGATGGTCCTTAGGTCTAGGTTTACAGGTCGTTGGCTATTCACGGCTTTTTTCACACTGAAGAGCCCCTAGCAAGCAGGGCAAGTTGTAGGGAAGTGTACTGGTCAGGTACTCACCACCCAGGAGGTGACGACCCCGTCGAAATGGCTCGGAAAAGCCCCCGGCGGTCGGCTGCCGAGTATAGACAGTTAGGATACTAATGACAACGCACCGCAGGCCCCGGACGGCGGATTGCGCATGCATGGCAAAAGGTTTGAACGGGGCGTAATTTCGCGAAAAAAGCCCGCTCGCAGCGCTCTGGAGCCTTACTTTAAGCAAATTGACATTCGAATTTATCTCACTATAGTGGTGCGGGCCCTGCGTGGGGGGTCTGTCTGATGATTCCAAGCATTAATAGGAGGCCACATGGCTGACAAAAAAGCGCAGTTGATCATCGAGGGCGCAGCCCCCGTCGAGCTGCCGATTTTAACCGGCACCGTTGGTCCCGATGTAATCGACGTCAGGAGCTTGACTGCCACGGGCCGCTTCACTTTCGACCCAGGCTTCATGTCGACCGCCTCGTGCGAGTCGAAAATCACCTACATCGACGGCGACGCCGGAATCCTGCTGCACCGCGGCTATCCGATCGAGCAACTTGCCGAACAATCCGACTATCTCGAAACCTGCTACCTGCTGCTCAACGGCGAATTGCCTACGGCCGAGCAGAAAGCCAAGTTCGTTGGCAACATCAAGAACCACACCATGGTTCACGAGCAGTTGAAGACTTTCTTCAACGGCTTCCGCCGCGATGCCCACCCGATGGCCATCATGTGCGGCGTGGTCGGTGCGCTGTCCGCGTTCTACCATGACTCGCTCGACATCAATAACCCGCAGCACCGCGAGATCTCGGCAGTACGCCTGGTGGCCAAGATGCCGACACTGGCGGCCATGGTCTACAAGTACTCCATGGGCCAGCCCATGATGTACCCGCGCAACGATCTGTCGTATGCGGAAAACTTCCTGCACATGATGTTCAACACTCCGTGCGAGATCAAACCGATCAGCCCGGTACTGGCCAAGGCCATGGATCGCATCTTCATTCTGCACGCCGACCACGAACAGAATGCGTCCACTTCCACCGTGCGCCTGGCAGGCTCGTCGGGTGCCAACCCGTTCGCCTGCATCGCCGCCGGCATTGCAGCACTGTGGGGGCCTGCCCACGGCGGTGCCAACGAAGCCGTGCTGACCATGCTCGACGAGATTGGCGATGTGTCCAACATCGACACCTTCATCGCCAAGGCCAAGGACAAGAACGATCCGTTCAAGCTGATGGGCTTCGGTCACCGCGTCTACAAGAATCGCGACCCGCGGGCCACGGTGATGAAGCAGACCTGCGACGAAGTGTTGAAGGAACTGGGCATCAAGAACGATCCGCAGCTCGAACTGGCCATGCGCCTGGAAGAGATCGCCTTGACCGACCCCTACTTCATCGAGCGCTCGCTGTACCCGAACGTCGATTTCTATTCGGGCATCATCCTCAAGGCCATCGGCATTCCAACCAGCATGTTCACGGTCATCTTCGCCTTGGCGCGTACCGTGGGCTGGATCTCGCACTGGAAGGAAATGCTGTCGAGCCCCTACAAGATCGGCCGCCCACGCCAGCTGTACACCGGCGAGAAAAGCCGCGACGTGACCGCTCTGGACGATCGCACCTAAGCCTTCGCGTCACAACGAAAGGCCGCCTCCGGGCGGCCTTTTGCGTTGCTACTGCTCCGCTTTCGTGCGCAATGCCTTGAGCGTATTGAATGGAGCATCCACGACGAACTTGTTGGCCAGCCAGGAGGGCACGCTGCCGCCCGGCTCGGTGTGCACCTGGTAGATCACCTGGGTCTGATTGGCACCCTGGGGCACCATCTTCCAGAAACCTTCCACTTGCGCCACACGCACGAAGCCTTTCTCCTGCGGCACATAGTCGGCGGCCCCGACCAGATTGCGGGTGACGCTGCCATCACTGCCATCGACCGTGGTGATATGCAGCACCGAGTCGCGCGGGGTGACCGGCCACGGCGTATTGAATTGGGTGTAGGTCCAGGTCTGATCGCCTTGATGCTTGAGCAGCTTCTGCGCCTTGCACTCATGAATCCAGGTACAGGCCCCGGCGACGTCCTCCTGCATGGCACGCAGCTTGGCCACGCTGGCCTTGATCGTGGTTTCGCCCCTATAGGCCTTGTACTTGGAGCCCGCGACTTCACTCAGGGAAACCTTGATTCCCTCCTCGTCCTTGGCCACCGACCACTGCTCGGCGTGGGCAGACAGGTGAACGCTGCCCAGCAGGGCAACCAGCGCTATACGATGCATCGCTCTCATTGTTGTTGTTCCTTGTTGTCGAGGATCGAGACTGTGTCTACGCGGTCATCTGCTCCCACCAGCCCAGAATGCGCACGGCGTCCTGGTCGCTGTCGCCACACACTTCGGGATCGGCATGAAACGCGGAGCACACTGCTGGCCGCTCGGGCAGGCCAAACAGGGCACACAGGTTGTCCAGAGACAGCTGCACGCAGCGCTGCCCGGCTGACTTGCCCAAAGGCATGCCGGGGATAGGCGAACTGATGGAGGGAGCGATGCAGCAGGCGCCACAGCCTTCGCGGCATTTCATGACGTCATGACCTCACAGGCACAGAGTGTTGTAGAGCACCCATGGTAGTGACCCAACGAGCGTTTGAAAATGCCTGCGTCGATAATTCGGTCGAGCCATCTGTAACGGCCGACTGAACTGGCCAACATGGCTCATTGCTTGAAATTGAAGTCCAGCGCGGCGCCCTCGACTTCACGACCGTCGCTGCGCCGCTGCAGCTGCATCTCGTTGTTCAGCAGGCGACCATTGAGCTGGAAGTCCTCGCTGCCCTTGTCACTGAAGAAGGCAGGGAGAATCGGCTTGGGCGCAGGCTCGGCCAGCGGTGCAGGGTGTACCGCAGCGTTGACTGGCTGGGTCGGCGGCTTGAGGTCCTTGACGATGTCCTTGGGCAGGCTCAGGTCCAGGTTGGGCTTGGGCACCGGCGTGGCAATGACGTCCGCTTCCTTGCGCGACCGGCTTTTGGCAGCCTTCTTGCGAACCACAGGCTTTTTCGCGGCAGGCTTCTTCGCCGCGGAATCAGCCTTGGCGGTCGACTTTGCGGCATCTGCCGAACGTGTCGCAGCCGACGGGCTGTCCGGCGTTTGCGCGTGAACAGCGGGCACGGCAATGAAGCCCAGATTCAAGCAGAAAACCAGCAATGCGAGACGGCGCTTGGTGTTCATAGGGGCACGACAACTACGACGAAGCCTCTATGCTCCCTGTTAAGCGTTGCGCTGACAAGCCCCTCGTACGGTTTCAATAGGAAACTCCAGACTCCTGGCACAGTTGCCGCGCCAGTACGCCGAGCGTTGCCAGTGCGCGCTCGGCCTCGCGGTTCCACGGCACGCCACAGTTGAGCCGAATACAGTGGTTGAACTGCTCTGTGTTGCTGAAGATCAGGCCAGGCGCGATGCTGATTCCCTGCTCCAGTGCCCGCACATGCAGCTCCTGGGTGTTGACCCGCCCGGGCAGGCTCACCCAGAGGATGAACCCTCCGGTAGGCCGCGTGATCTGCGTACCTTCCGGAAAATGCTGCTGTACCGCCAGCTGGAAAGCACTCAGGTTCTTGCGGTATTCCTGGCGAATGAAACGCAGGTGCCGGTCGTAGCCGCCGTTTTCCAGATAACTGGCAACACCCATCTGCGTGACGCTGCACGCCGAATGGGTACTGAACGTCTGCAGCCGCTGGACCTCGGCCTGGTATTTGCCGGCAATCATCCAGCCGATGCGCACGCCGGGCGACAACGTCTTGGAGAAGCTGGAGCAGTAGATGACATGGCCCAGCCGGTCGAATGCCTTGAGCGCCTTGCTCTTGCCCTGCTCGAACATCAACTCGCCGTAGATATCGTCTTCGATGATCTGGATATCGAAATCCGAAGACAGCCGCAGCAGCTGCTTCATGCGTTCTTCGGGCATGGTTCCGCCCAGCGGATTGCTCAAGCGCGGCGTCAGGACCAGCGCCTTGATCGACCACTGGTTGGCAGCCAGCTGCAACGCTTCCAGGCTGATACCGGTGGACGGATCACTGGGGATCTCGATGACCTTCAGGCCGAGCAGGTCCGCCAACTGCAACAGGCCATAATAGGTAGGTGACTCGGCCGCGATCAGGTCGCCGGGCCGGGTGAGCACGCGCAGGCTCATCTGCAATGCAT
Source organism: Pseudomonas sp. CFBP 8771 (assembly GCF_014841695.1). Taxonomy (NCBI): domain Bacteria; kingdom Pseudomonadati; phylum Pseudomonadota; class Gammaproteobacteria; order Pseudomonadales; family Pseudomonadaceae; genus Pseudomonas; species Pseudomonas sp. CFBP 8771. The sequence goes on from NZ_JACYUJ010000003.1 coordinate 507,100, forward strand.
CGACGCAGCCATGAGTGATCACGATCTCCGAGGGATCGACCACCACACCGGCATCACGCATGCGGATCGCCACCTGCCGGCGCAAAGGCTCGAAGCCTGGGCTGAACATGTAGCTGAAGGCACGAGGGCTCTGGAAGCGGGTGACTTTGGCCAGCTGCTGGTGCAGCGCGCGTACCGGTAGAAATTCGACATGGGGCACTGCGGCCCCCAATGGAAATACGCCCTCTCGACGGGATTCGTCGAGCACCTGCTGGATGATACTGCTGCGGGTAACCAACCCCGGACGCTCTACCCGGGCAATGTCAGGCGTAGGCGCGGTCAGTGCCGGGGTCTGGTGCACGTAATAGCCGGACTGGGGCCGCGCGCGGATCAACCCCTGGTCCTCGAGGTTGGCATAGGCTTGCAATACCGTGGCATGGCTGACATTGAGCTGGGCGCTCATCTTGCGCACCGAAGGCACGCGTTCGCCTGGCTGGTACACGCCGCGACGGATGTCATCAGCCAACTGCTGGGCGATACGCTGGTAGAGCAAGAGGTTGGTCATGGCCGGACCTTCGATGTGCCAGAAGACCCCTACAGATACGAACTGTACGGGGACAGCTGGCAGGATAGCAGAGCTGATCCTGCAACTGCACGGGCCACTTGCAACCTTGCGTTCAACCGCGGGGCAGCGCCAACTCACCCTTGGAATTGGAAAAGACGATCTCGACCCGCCGATTCTGCGCCCTGCCCCGCTCCGAGGCATTCGCGTCCACCGGGTAGGCATCGCCATAGCCCTGCACTTGAATGCGCGACTCGTCGATACCCAGGTCGACCAGGGTGTCGGCCACCGACTGCGCACGGTCGGCAGAGAGCTGCAGGTTGAATGCTTTCTCTCCGGTGTTATCGGTATAGCCTTCGATACGCACCACGCGCTTGGGGTTGAGCTGCAGGAACTGCACGAGCTTGAGGATCGTGCGATTGGCCTGGGGCTTGAGCTGAGCCTCACCGGTATCGAACAATACATCGCCCAAGGTCATGACCAGGCCGCGGTCGGCCTCGACGTTGGCCAGCGCCAGAATCTGCTCTTCGAGCCATTTACCCTGCTGCTGCACGCTTTCCAGCTTGGAGTCGCGCAAGGCCAATTGCAGGCGCTGCAAGTCCATCTGCGCCTTGGTCAGACGCTGCTGGTTAAGCAACTGCTCGCTTCGCTCCCGAGCGATCTCGCTGTAGCGCAGGCTCAGATAGGCATAATGCTGGGCGTCGCTGCCGGTGCCCCAGTAGCTGGCAAGCCGCTCGGCGCGGGCCAGCGACTCGCCTGCACGGATGACATCCTTGGGCGCGCTGCGCAGCACGCTGGAATCATCGCGCACGGCCTGGAAAGCAGTCTCGGCACGCTGCACCGCCTCGCTGTTGGCGCGCGGGCCGGAGCAACCCACTGTCATCAAGCCGGCGGCCAGCAGCAGCCCCGTGCGCATTGCCGTCAACTGTTTCACTGCATGTCCCTCAATTGTTTACGCAGGCGTTGAATACGGGCGTCCAGGGCCTTGAGCTGATCCTGCCCCTTGGCGGTCAACAACTGATCCTCGGCCAGGCGCGCATCCAATTCGGCCTGTTCGGCGTTGAGCCGGGCGCCCTTGTAGTTGCCATCGGCCATTTGCGCACGCGCCTGGGCGAGCTTGCCAACCGCCAGCTGCATGGCCGGGTTTTCTTCTGTCGCACCGACTGCGCGCGCCTGTTCGACGGTTTGGTCGGCCAGACGCAATTGCTGCGTGGGCGCCGGATCACTGGCACAGCCAGCGAGCAGCAAGAGCAGCGAGCCTGCGGTCATAGCTTGAACGTTCACGAAAAATTCCTACTGTTGAAGGGCTGCAGGCGGGGGCGATTGCTGGGCTCTCCAGCGCTCGACATTGCGCGAGAACACCTCGGCCGGGATACCTGAAGCGGTCAATTCTGTCATTTTTTTCGCCAGCTGTCCGCGCAGCCAGGGATCGTTGCAGGCGGAGTCGTGAGACAGCGCCACGTACAACCCTGGTCGGTCGACCGGCAGCTCGCTGCTCTGCAACTTGTCGCCCACACCCTGTGCCTGAGCCATTGCTGCCCCGGAATAGCGTCCGGCGATCACATACTCAACCTGGCCATGCACCAGCCGGTCGAAAGCCTGCTGCAGATTCTCGGTGGTGGCGAGTTTCAGGTGCTCGGCGGCCAGGGTCACGAATGCCTGCGTGGGTCGCGCCTTGGCCGATATCGCCCCGGCGTGACCATGCAGGTCGGCGAGGCTGCGATACTGCAGCGGCGCCGAACGCAGTGTCCACACCAGGTAATCGTTCGGAACCAGTGCAGGGTGCACGTAATCCAGGGACTCAAGCTCGGTCACGGTCAATGGCGCATCCACCAGCAGGTCCATTCGCCCAGTGCGCACTTCTTCCAGCGCCTGCGAACGCTTGCCTGCGTAGAGGATGTCGAGCTTGACGCCGATCTGCGCCGCCACCTGCTGCAGCAGCTCGGCGTTGACCCCGATCAGACGCTCGGGATCCTGTGGGTCCCGCCACAGATACGGCGGCGCGTCGGGACTGCCGCTGGCTATCAGCCGCTCACATTTGCCTGCACCCTGCGCCGCCAGTGGCAGCAGCGCGGCAGCCACGCACAGCGCCAAACGGCGTAGACCGCCTTTTCCAGTCATGCTCAACCTCGTGCGACCTTGTCACATGCAAAAAAGCCTGGTCGCGGTCTGCTGCCCATGGGCAGCAGACCGCGACCAGGCTTGAATCAACCGCGGTCGAAACCGCTAAGTCAGACCAGCTTCTCGAGCTCGGGGACCGCTTCGAACAAGTCCGCGACCAGGCCGTAATCAGCGACCTGGAAGATCGGTGCTTCCTCGTCCTTGTTGATTGCCACGATCACCTTGGAATCCTTCATGCCCGCCAGATGCTGGATGGCTCCGGAAATGCCCACGGCGATGTACAGCTGCGGCGCGACGATCTTGCCGGTCTGCCCGACCTGCATGTCGTTGGGCACGAAACCGGCGTCGACGGCTGCACGCGACGCACCTACCGCAGCCCCCAGCTTGTCGGCCAGGGTGTACAGGTGTTTGAAGTTGTCACCGTTCTGCATGCCACGACCGCCGGATACGACGATCTTGGCAGCGGTGAGCTCGGGGCGATCGGACTTGGCCAGCTCTTCACCAACGAAGCTCGACTTGCCAGTATCGTGGGCCGCGCCTACCGCTTCCACGCCAGCCGAACCACCTTCGGCGGCCACGGCGTCAAAACCGGTGGCACGCACGGTGATGACCTTGATCGCCGCACTCGATTGCACGGTGGCAATGGCGTTGCCCGCGTAGATCGGACGCTTGAAGGTGTCCGGCGACTCGACCGAAATGATCTCGGAAATCTGGTCGACGTCCAGCTGGGCGGCCACACGTGGAAGAATGTTCTTGCCGTTGGCGGTTGCGGCAGACAGCACATGGCTGTAACCGGAGGCCAGCTCGACGATCAGCGGCGCGACGTTTTCAGGCAACTGATGAGCATAAGCGGCGTTGTCAGCCACCAGCACCTTGCTCACGCCGGCGATCTTGGCGGCGGCTTCGGCAACACTGGCGACCTGCACGCCGGCGACCAGTACGTGAATCTCGCCGCCGATCTTCTGCGCAGCGGCCACGGTGTTCAGGGTCGAAGGTGCCACACCCGTGTTCACCTGACCTTCGGTTACATAATCGGCGATAACCAGGATAGTCATTAGATTACCTTCGCTTCGTTTTTCAGTTTTTCGACCAGTTCGGCAACCGACTTGACCTTGATCCCGGCACTGCGAGTCGCCGGAGCCTCGACCTTGAGCGTCTTGTTGGTGGAGGTCACGGATACGCCGAGTGCCTCGGGCGTGAAAGACTCGAGGGGCTTCTTCTTCGCCTTCATGATGTTGGGCAGGGAGGCGTAGCGCGGCTCGTTCAGACGCAGGTCGGTGGTGACGATAGCCGGCAGGGTCAGGCCAACGGTCTGCAGCCCGTCATCGACTTCACGCGTGACATTGAGCTTGTCGCCAACCACTTCGACCTTGGAGGCGAAGGTGCCCTGCGCGTAGCCGCTCAGCGCTGCCAGCATCTGGCCAGTCTGGTTGTTGTCGCTGTCGATCGCCTGTTTGCCCAGGATAACCAACTGTGGCTGTTCCTTGTCGACAACGGCCTTGAGCAGCTTGGCTACTGCCAGTGCGTTCAGTTCCTCGGCATGCTCGATCAGTATTGCCCGGTCGGCGCCCAGGGCCAGCGCGGTGCGCAATTGCTCCTGCGCGGTGGCCGGACCAACGGTGACCACGACGATCTCGCTGGCGATGCCCTTCTCTTTCAGGCGCACGGCTTCTTCAACAGCGATTTCGCAGAAAGGGTTCATCGACATCTTGACGTTGGCAAGGTCGACGCCAGAGTTGTCCGCCTTGACGCGAACCTTGACGTTATAGTCGACCACTCGTTTGACAGCTACAAGAACCTTCATGGATTCCTCGTTACTCTCCGGTGAAAAGAATGTCGCCCAGGCAGACCGGACGATGACGTGGGCGCAAGGGCACCATTGAAACGTTTGCAGCATTGCGTAGTGCTGGCAAAAACCTGATTTTTCAAGACCTTGACCAGCAAAACGGGGCAGCCTTCAACAAGTATGACGTGTAAACTCGACCGTGTGTGCGTCCGGCGCATGCGAGCGACCTGGATCGGAGTCGAGATTCGATGCAACCGGTACTGCGCGCCGGACCGGCACCGAACATGAAGCTGGCCGTATCTTGACCGCTGTGCCCTGACCGGTCAATACGCGGAACTCACCGGTCACGCCCCCTGGCCACCTTGATTTTACTGGGCTGCAGCGGATTCAAACAAACGTTTGTATTGGACCTGCCGAGTGGTGTAGATATACTGCCCACACGCACATCCTTGCCTGCGGCCTTCCAGAAGCGGTACCGCCCGCCGGAGTTACACCCCGCAACGTTGCGCACTACCGCTACACGCCGGATGACCGTTCCGGCAGCTTCACCCATTAGAAAGGCCTGATGAGCCCTCAGTAGGAGAGACCCCGTGGAACGCGAATACATGGAATTCGACGTCGTCGTCGTCGGCGCAGGCCCTGCCGGCCTGTCCGCTGCGTGCCGACTGAAGCAGAAAGCCGCCGACGCCGGGCAGGAAATCAGCGTCTGCGTGGTTGAGAAAGGCTCCGAGGTCGGTGCTCACATCCTCTCCGGTGCAGTCTTCGAACCACGGGCTCTCAGCGAATTGTTCCCGGACTGGAAAGCCCTGGGTGCCCCGCTGAACACGCCGGTGACGCGCGACGATATCTTCATCCTGAAGAACGCCGAGAGCGGTTCCAAGATCCCCAATGCCTTCGTGCCCCAAACCATGCACAACGAAGGCAATTACATTATCTCCCTGGGCAATCTGTGCCGCTGGCTGGCTCAGCAGGCGGAAAACCTGGGCGTCGAGATCTATCCGGGGTTCGCTGCCCAGGAAGCATTGATCGACGAGAGCGGCGTGGTCCGCGGCATCATTACCGGTGACCTGGGCGTCGATCGCGAAGGCAAGCCCAAGGACGGCCTGTACACCCCCGGCATGGAATTGCGTGGCAAATACACCCTGTTCGCCGAAGGCTGCCGCGGCCACATCGGCAAGCAACTGATCGAGCGGTTCAAACTCGACAGCGATGCCGACGCGCAGCATTACGGGATTGGCCTGAAGGAAATCTGGGACATCGACCCCGCCAAGCATCAGCCTGGCCTGGTCGTCCACACCGCCGGTTGGCCGCTGGACATCATGGGCACCGAGAACACCGGCGGCTCGTTCCTCTATCACCTGGAAAACAACCAGGTGGTGGTGGGCCTCATCGTCGACCTGTCCTACGCCAACCCGTTCCTCTCGCCTTTCGACGAGTTCCAGCGCCTCAAGCACCATCCGGTTCTCAAGCAGTACCTGGAAGGCGGCAAACGCGTCAGCTACGGCGCCCGCGCCATCTGCAAGGGCGGCTTCAACTCGCTGCCCAAGATGGTCTTCGCCGGCGGCGCCCTGATCGGCTGCGACCTGGGCACCATGAACTTCTCCAAGATCAAGGGCAGCCACACTGCCATGAAGTCCGGCATGCTCGCCGCCGAAGCGGTGGCCGATGCGCTGTTCAAGGGCTCGGAAGGCGGTGACGTACTCGACGGCTACGTGTCCGGTTTCAAGGCCAGCTGGCTGTACGAGGAGCTGTTCGCCAGCCGCAACTTCGGTGCCGCCATCCACAAGTGGGGAGCCATCGTCGGTGGTGCCTTCAACTTCGTCGATCAGAACCTGTTCAAGGGCAAGATCCCGTTCACCCTGCACGACGACAAGCCTGACTACGCCTGCATGAAGCTGGCAGCGGACAGCAAGCGCATCGAATACCCCCGGCCTGATGGCAAACTGAGCTTCGACAAGCTCAGTTCAGTGTTCATCTCCGGCACCAACCACGAAGAAGAACAGCCGTGCCATCTCAAGCTCAAGGACCCGAGCATTCCCATCGGCAAGAACCTGCCGCTGTACGATGAGCCCGCGCAACGCTATTGCCCGGCCGGCGTGTATGAGGTGATCACCCAGGAGGACGGCGCCAAGCGCTTCCAGATCAACGCGCAGAACTGCGTGCACTGCAAGACGTGCGACATCAAGGATCCATCCCAGAACATCGTCTGGGTGGCACCCGAGGGCGCGGGCGGGCCTACCTACCCGAACATGTGATCCTTAAGCCACGGCAGGAGCGGATATGCCCAAGACCACGATGTTCGACCTCGACGGCAAGATAGCGCTGGTCTCCGGCGCCAGCCGCGGGATAGGCGAAGCCATTGCCCGCTTGCTTGCACAGCAGGGCGCCCATGTCATCGTCGTCAGTCGCAAACTGGAAGGCTGTCAGCGCGTCGCCGACAGCATCAACGCCGGTGGCGACCGAGCCACTGCGATGGCCTGTCACATCGGCGAACCGGAGCAGATTCTGACGCTGTTCGCCGCTGTCCGGGCAACGTTCGGACGCCTGGACATTCTGGTCAACAACGCCGCCACCAACCCTCAGTTCGGCAGTGTGCTGGACGTCGATCTGGGCGCCTTCCAGAAAACCGTGGACGTCAATATCCGCGGCTATTTCTTCATGTCGGTGGAGGCCGGCAAATTGATGCGCGAACACGGCGGTGGCAGCATCATCAACGTGGCGTCCATCAATGGCGTGTCGCCCGGTATCTTCCAGGGCGTCTACTCCATGACCAAGGCTGCGGTGGTCAACATGACCAAGGCCTTCGCCAAGGAGTGCGCCGGCTTCGACATCCGCTGCAATGCCCTGCTGCCGGGGCTGACCGACACCCGCTTCGCATCAGCCCTGGTCGAGAACCAGGCCATCCTCAAGACGGCCCTGGCGCAGATCCCGCTCAAGCGTGTCGCCCAGCCGGAGGAAATGGCCGGGGCCGTGCTGTACCTGGCCAGCTCGGCTGCCAGCTACACCACGGGTACAGCGCTGAACGTGGACGGTGGTTTCCTCTGCTGAAACGGTCAGACCTTGGGGTCCGCGGGCGCCTTGGCCGGCGCCGCGTACTTGGGCTTCAGGTGACCTTCGCTGTCCAGTAGCCAGGCATCCATGATCTCGCGCACGACGGGACCGGCCACACGCCCGCCTGCTTCACCGTTCTCGATCATCACTGCCACCACGATCTTTGGCCGGTCGGCCGGCGCGAATCCCACGAACAAGGCGTTGTCGCGGTTGCGCTCGAGCGTTTTCAGCCGGTTGTAGCGTTCGCCCTGCTTGATCGCAACCACTTGCGCCGTACCCGACTTGCCGGCGATGCGATACTGCGCCCCGGCCGCCGCCTGACGGGCAATCCCGCGCGGATCGTGCATGACCAGCTGCATGCCGTGGTTGACCTGATCCCACTCGCGGTTGTCGCGCAGCACGATATTGGGGATCGGGTTGTCGTCCACCGGTACCTGGCCGCCCACCGTCTCGGCCAGGTGCGGTCGACGCCACACGCCCTTGCTGGCGATCAGCGTGGTGGCCTGGGCCAACTGCAACGGAGTGACCTGCATGTAGCCCTGGCCAATGCCGAGGATCAAGGTCTCGCCGGGGAACCATGCCTGACGCCGCGTGGCACGCTTCCATTGCTGGGACGGCATCAGCCCCGGCGCTTCCTCGAACATGTCCAGCGAGACCTTCTGGCCCAGGCCGAAGCGGGTCATGTAATCGTGCATGCGGTCCACGCCCAGCTTGTGTGCCAGATCGTAGAAGTAGGTGTCATTGGAGCGCATGATGGCCGCGTCCATGTCCACCCAGCCATCACCACTGCGGTTCCAGTTGCGGTACTTGTGGTCGTAGTTGGGCAGCTCGTAGTAGCCAGGATCGAACACACGTGTCTGCGGCGTGACCGCACCGCTATCGAGGCCGGCGATGGCAACTTCCGGCTTGATCGTCGAGCCGGGCGCGTACAAACCCCTGAGCACTCGATTGAACAACGGCCGGTCGATGGAATCGCGCAACGCCGCGTACTCCTTGAAGCTGATACCGGTCACGAACAGATTGGGGTCGAAGCTAGGCTTGCTGACCATGGCCAGCACATCGCCGGTTTCCGGGTCGATGCACACCACCGCCCCGCGGCGGTCGCCCAACGCCTTCTCGGCGGCTTCCTGCAGATGCACGTCGAGGCTGAGCACGATGTTCTTGCCCGGCACCGGGTCATGGTGGTTGAGCACCCGCATGACGCGCCCCTGGGCATTGGTCTCGACTTCCTCGTAACCCACCTCGCCATGCAGCTGGGTCTCGTAGAAGCGTTCCACACCGGTCTTGCCGACCGACTGGGTGCCGCGGTACTGCGTCTGATCCAGCGTCTTGGACTCTTTCTCGTTGATCCGCCCCACGTACCCCACAGAATGAGCAAAGTGCTCCTTGCGCGGGTATTCACGCACGAACTGAGGTTCCACATCGACGCCCGGCAGCAGGAATTGATTCACCGCAACCCGCGCAATCTGGTTCTCGCTCAACTCGTACATCAAGGTAACCGGTTCGAACGGATGGCGCACACGCTTCAAATCCTTGTCGAACTGTTTGCGCGCTTCATCGCCCAGTTCCAACACCTTGGCCACTTCATCGAGCACCTGCGCAGTATTGCCCGCGCGCTCGCGTGTGAGAGTCAGGTTGAAGCTAGGTCGATTGTCGGCCAAGACCACGCCATTGCGATCGTAGATCACACCGCGTTCGGGCGGGATGGGCAGCACATGCACCCGGTTGTTCTCGGACACTGTGGAGTTGTAGGTGAACTCGATGACCTGCAGGAAGTACAGACGCCCGACCAGGGCAATGCTCAAGGCCAGCACCAGCAAGGCGCAAGCGATCAACCGACGGTTGACCAGACCTTGTTCCTTGCCATGATCTTTGAGAGGAATGGGCTGGGGCATGCGGACCGCTCTGAAAAAGCGCCGATGGTAACCAAGCAGGCCCCTGCTCTCAAGCGCCGACTCCCTCGGGCTGACCAAGGGAGTCGGACAGTGCAGATGTCAGGTGCGGTCCTGGGGCAGACGCACCTGGCGCTTGGTACTGACGAAGATCCCCCAGCTGGACATGAACAGCGCTGCAATCAACGGACCGATCACGAAACCGTTGAGCCCGAAGACTGCCAGGCCGCCCAGCGTCGAGACCAGGATCAGATAGTCCGGCATCTTGGTGTCCTTGCCCACCAGCAATGGGCGCAGCACGTTGTCGACCATGCCGATGACCAGAATGCCGAACAGCGTAAGCGTGACCCCCTGCCAGATGTAGCCGCTCAACAGGAAGTAGGCGGCCACCGGCGCCCAGACGATACCGGCCCCGACGGCAGGCAACAGCGACAGGAACGCCATGAGTACCGCCCACAGCAACGCGCTGGGAATGTCCAGGAACCAGAAGATCATCCCGCCGAGGGCACCCTGGGTGACCGCAACCAGCAGATTGCCTTTCACCGTGGCGCGAACCACACGGTTGAACTTGAGCTGCAAACGGCGCTTCTGCTGCTCGGCCAACGGGATAGCCGTGCGGATCTTGCGTGACAGTTCCGGGCCATCACGCAGGAAGAAGAACAGCAGGTACAACATGATGCCGAAGCTGATCACGAAATCCAGCGTACCCTGGCCGAAGCTGAAGGCCTGCGTCGCGAAATACTGGCTGCCCTGCATCGCACCTTTGGCGACCTTGTCGCGCAGACCCTCCAGGTTGCCCATGCCCATGCGATCAAGCAGCTGTTGCCCGGAAGCCGGAAGCAGTTGCTTGAACTGATCGATATAACCCGCCACGTCGAGCTGGCCGTTCTCGATGTTCTTGTACAGCACTGCACCTTCCTGAACCAGCAAGGCACTGATGATGATCACCGGCAGGATGGCGATGATCAATGTGATGGTGAGGGTTATCAACGAACTGACGTTGCGACGCCGATTCAACTTCCTCATGACCAGTCGCTGCAACGGTGCAAATACGATACCCAGAATCACTGCCCAGAAGACCGCGCCGTAGTAAGGCAGAAGAATCCAGATGAAAGCGATGGTGACCAGGATCAACAGTAACAACAGCGTTTTGTTTTGCAGGTTGGTTTCGTTCATGTTCGATCCATGTCGATAAGCTACAGAGCCGTCATTCGGCTCTGTGACTTAGTCCTCCCAGCTGCGCGCGAGTTTAGTCATCGCCAAGATAAATCCGCGTCAGACGCGTTTATCCATTTCGATAGTGACGCGCAACCCACCCAAGGGGCTTTCCGACAGGCTCAGGCGAGCAGACCAGCTTTCGACGATGTCTCGTACGATCCCCAGACCCAGGCCGTGACCGTCGACCTGCTCATCAAGCCGAGAACCGCGATCCAACACCGCCTGGCGCGCATCCTCAGGGATACCCGGACCGTCATCGTCCACCCAGACGCTATACCCATGCTCGTGCTCGACGATCGTCAGGCAGACCTGCGCGTCAGCCCACTTGCAAGCGTTGTCGAGCAGGTTGCCGAGCAGTTCCAGCACGTCCTCCCGATCCCACGGCAAGCGAACATCCGCAGCCACCTCGTAACTCAGGCTCAAATGGCCGCCATGGATCATTTCCAGCGTGGCAAAAAGACCTGGAATCTCGCCAGCGCAATCGAACTGAACACCCGGCAGCGCGTCGCCGGCCAGACGCGCGCGGTTGAGTTCACGGCTGAGCCGCAGCTGGATGTGCTCCAACTGCTCACGCAGCAGGCGGCTGACTTCCGGCTGGTCCCGCAGCCGTTCACTGCTGGCCAGGCTCAGCAGCACGGCCATCGGCGTCTTCAGCGCGTGCCCCAGATTGCCCAGCGCGTTGCGCGAGCGCTTGAGGCTGTCCTCGGTGTGCAACAACAGGTGGTTGATCTGCGCGACCAGCGGCTCGAGTTCCACCGGTACTGCACTGTCCAGCTGCGAGCGCTGACCGAGCTGCAATTGCGCGATCTGTTCGCGCGTGCGCTCCAGTGGCTTGAGCGAACGCGTGACCGTGATGCGCTGCAGCACAAGTACCGCAATCAACGCAGCGAGGCCCATGCCCAGGCCAATCTGGCGTACCCGCTGAAAACTGGTGCGTACCGGCGTGTAGTCCTGGGCGACGATGATCGACAGTGGCTGCCCGAGCCGACGGTAATCGGCACGCAACACCAGCAGCAACTGACCCTCCGGGCCCAGCTTCAAACCCGAATACAGCCCTGACTGATCCGGTACGGGCAGCTCGAGATCCCATAGCGAACGCGAGCGCCAATGCCCATCGGGAAAGTCTATGCGGAAGTAGTGCCCCGAGAACGGCCGTTCGTAGGCGGGAGAAATACGGTGCTGATCCAACTGCAGACCTTGCGGCCCACGCTGCATCGCTACCAGAAGGTTCTCGCTTTCGTTGCGTAATCCGGCTTCGAGATAGCGCTGCAGGCCCATCTCGAACAACCACAGGCTCAATTGAGCGAGGACCAGGCCCACGATCACCAGAACACTGATCAACCCGACGCTCAATCGCGCCTGGATCGATCTCACTGCACGACTCCAGCGAAGCGGTAGCCCTGCCCTCGGCGGGTTTCGATCACACTGCGACCCAGTTTGCGCCGCAGATGGTTGACGTGAACTTCCAGCACATTGGAATCGCGCTCAGTCTCGCCGTCATACAAGTGCTCGGCCAGATGGCCTTTGGAAAGAATCTGCTCCGGATGCAGCATGAAGTAGCGCAGCAGGCGAAACTCGGCAGCCGTCAGCTGAATATCGACCCCGGCCTGCTGCACGCACTGGCGACCCTCATCCAGGTGCAGACCGGACGCTTCCAGGCGCGGCATGTTGGACAAGCCACGGGCGCGGCGCACCAGTGCCTGGGCACGCAACTGCAGCTCCTCAGGGTGGAAGGGCTTGGTCAGGTAATCGTCGGCCCCCGCTTTCAAGCCTTCGATCCGCTCCGCCCATGATCCCCTCGCGGTCAAAATCAGCACGGGGGTAGAGAGGTTTGCCGCTCGCCATTGGGCCAGCACCTCCAGCCCAGGCAGGCCAGGCAGTCCAAGATCGAGGATGATCAGATCATACGGCTCGGTCTGACCCTGATACACCGCATCTCGACCGTCCGCCAGCCAATCCACAGCGTATCCCTGGCGACTGAGGCTGGCGCTCAGCTCATCGGCCAGGGGGACGTTGTCTTCCACCAACAGCAAGCGCATCAGTCATCTTCCTCGTCTTTGAGCAAATCGCCTGTGGCCGCATCCAGCTTTATCTCGCGAACGACACCTGCCGTGGTCAGCAACTCGACCTCATACACCAGCTTCTGTTGCTTCTCTTCAAGCTCGGCTTCCAGCAGACGTGCCCCTGGGTAACGCGCCATGGCCTGACCGAGCAATTGTTCAAGAGGAAGGATTACACCTTCCTGTCTGAGTCGCAGCGCTTCATCCTGGTCCAGATCGCGAGCCACCGCCAATGAGCAGCACGCCAGCAGCCCGACCATCATTGCGCGACCCGCTGGCGATATGTTCATTAGGTGTCCTGATGGTCTTTGAGCACTTGGCCGGTGGTTGCATCAAGTTCCACATCCCACTCGACGCCTTTATTGTCGCGCAGCTCGACTTGATAGATGTATTTGCCGTATTCCTCTTCCAGCTCGGTCTCGTGGATGGTACCGCCTGGATGCTTGGCCAATGCTGCGGCATTGAGCTTTTCGAAGGACTGGATGGTACCAGCATCACGCAGGCGAAGCGCCTCGTCAGGTCCGAGATCTTTGGCCTGGGCACTGATGGCCACGAAACTCAGGGAAGAAGCGAGCAGCAGAGCAGTCAGAGTTTTCATTTGGTTCACCTTCGGTATGTGTGAGGTATATGGGGTTTACGAAAGACACAATACCGAAGGTGACTTAACTCAAACTTAATGGCACAACGCTAGCTTGTCGATGATGTCAGCGCTGTATTGCCCGTGCGCAATCTTGCTGGATCGATGCCGGCCCCATCTGCCCAAGCCCACTTACCGTGCAGCTTGGACACCTGATAAACTGCAGCACTGCCCCATCAACACATTGGAACAAACGTGGAAATTTTCAAGGAATTCACTTTCGAGTCTGCCCATCGGCTTCCTCATGTACCCGAGGGCCATAAATGCGGTCGCTTGCATGGCCATTCCTTCAAGGTCGCCGTCTATTTGAAAGGCGACGTTGATCCGCATACCGGCTGGATCCGTGACTTCTCCGAGATCAAGTCGATATTCAAGCCGCTTTACGAGCGCCTTGATCATAACTATCTCAACGACATCCCTGGCCTCGAAAATCCAACCAGCGAGGTCCTGGCGAAATGGATCTGGCACGAGCTCAAGCCGCTGTTACCCGAGCTTTCCAAGATCCGCATCCACGAAACCTGCACCAGTGGCTGCGAGTACACCGGCGACTGATATGCACGATAAAAAAAACCACCCGACCGGGTGGTTTTTTTTGGCTTGCCAGTTCTTTCGAGCGCATAGACAAAACCCCTACCTGCTCGCGCAGATAGGGGTTTCGGAATTGAATCTTGACGATGACCTACTCTCACATGGGGAAACCCCACACTACCATCG